>OMSJ01000097.1 GCA_900313705.1 uncultured Prevotellaceae bacterium | reverse complement strand
GGCCAGCCCAGCATCGAGTCCTCGTATGTTGCGACTCTGTCGCAACAGCTCTACGACGCGATGAACGACGACCTGAACTCCCCCATCGTCATCAGCCACCTCTTCGATGCCTGCCGCACCATCAACACCCTCATCGACAAGAAGGCCAGCATCACCGCCGAAGTGGCGCAGTCCTTGCTCAAGCTCATGGAGACCTTCGTCACCGACATCCTCGGCCTTCGTCCCGACACCGGCAGCACCAACAAGGCCCGCGAGGAAGCCTACGGAGCCGTCGTCAACATGCTCCTGGAGCAGCGTCAGGCAGCCAAGGCCGAGAAGAACTGGGCCCTGAGCGACAAGATACGCGACGACCTGGCTGCCCTCGGCTTCGAAGTCAAGGACACCAAGGACGGCTACACCTGGACCCTGAACAAGTAAAGAACAGACACCGCAGGCGGCATGGGCTTACTGCGTATATGGCGTTGGTCTTCATAGCATTAGCGATGTTGACCAACGCCATTGTTCTTATATATTATAAAAGTACGCGTACTTATGGCGACAAGTACACGTACTTATGGAGATAAGTACACGTACTTATGGGGACAAGTACACGTACTTATGGGGACAAGTACACGTACTTCCGGTTCGCTGAACGAAACGGCCTGTTCGTTGAATGAATTTGGCAGAAAAAGCAAAAAGCCTTACCTTTGCAGCAAATTTACTATTCGTAACATGAAAAGAACATATGCATTACTTATGACCCTGGTGCTGGCAATGACGGCAGCAGGACAGACCATGAACATCCACACGGACGGCGTAACCTATCAGTTTCCAGCAGCACGCATGGGCGATATGACCTTCGCCGACGACGAGACGGTGACCATCATGGGCAAGACTTTCGCCATAACAGACATCAACGCAATGACCGTTGACAGCACGGAGGTGACCGACAACCTTGTGAGGGTGGAGTACGGGACCTCGACGGCAACGGTCTATGTGGCAGGCAATGTGGCTCAGTACGTCGAGCCCACCGTCAGCGGCGCACACGTCAGCATCGTCCAGACAAACACCGCCGACGTAGATGGCGACGAGATAACCTACCAACTATCGGGCACAGCTTCCGACGGTTCGCTCACCCTGGACGGTTCCTACAAGTGTACCGTTGCCCTGGCAGGCCTGACACTGACCAATCCCAGTGGCGCAGCCATCAACATCACCAACGGCAAGCGCATCCAGCTCAGTGCTAAGAAGAACACCGTCAACACGCTGACCGACGGCGCCGGCGGCGAACAGAAGGCCTGCATCTACAGCAAAGGACAGATTCAGATGCAAGGCAACGGCACGCTGAACGTCGTGGCTGCCACCAAACATGGCATCAAAAGCGGCGACTACATCGCTGTGAAGAACCTGACCCTGAACATCAGCAAGGCAGCAGGCGACGGCATCTCGTGCAACGAATACTTCCTCATGGAGAGCGGTACACTGACCATTAGTGGCGTGAGCGACGACGGCATACAGTGCGACCTCGACGGTGACACCTCGACGGGAGAGACTGCTGACCACGAAGACGAGGACAGCGGCAACATCTACATCGAAGGCGGCTCACTGACCGTGACCACTACAGCGGCAGCCAGCAAGGGCATCAAGGCCGCTGGGGACCTCCGCATTGCCGACGGCACACTCGTCATTACCACCACCGGCAATGGCCTCTATGACACGACCGACATGGATGCCAAGGGATGTGCCGCACTGAAGTCCGACGGCAACATGACCATCAGCGGCGGTACGCTGACCCTGAAATCCACTGGCACCGGCGGCAAGTGCATCAAGGCCGACGGCACGCTCAACGTCACTGGCGGCAACATCGAGGCTACGACCACCGGCAGCGCATACTCATACAGCAGTAAGAAGGCTCAGCCAAAAGCCATCAAGTCGGACGGCAACATGACCATCAGCGGCGGCTACATCACTGCGAATGCCAAAAGCCATGAAGCCATCGAGACGAAAGGCACACTGACCGTCACCGACGGCACCGTCTTTGCCCTAAGTTCCTCCGACGATGCCATCAATTCCTCCAGCCACATGTACCTGAAGGGCGGCACCGTGACGGGTGTGAGCAATGGCAACGACGGCATTGACACTAACGGCAACATGTACATCTCCGGCGGTACGGTCGTGGCTTGTGGCGCCGGTGCTCCGGAGTGCGGACTCGACGCAGCAGAGCGTTACTACCTCTACATCACCGGCGGCACCGTGCTTGCCATCGGCGGCGGCAACAACAGCGTCACCTCTACCAGCGGCTCGCAGTGCCTGCTCAGCACCTCAGGCAGTGCAACGGCTGGCACAGCGGTCAGCGTGAAGAGCGGCACGACTACACTGGCTTCCTTCACCGTGCCCGCAGGTTACTCCCCGTCAGCAGGCGGCGGTGGTGGCGGCGGTCGTCCAGGCGGTGGCGGTCGTCCAGGCGGTGGCGGCAGCAGCTCCGGCTTTAGCTACCTGCTCAGTTGTCCAGGCCTCACGTCAGGCACGAGCTATACCGTGTCCATCGGCACTGCGTCGGCATCGTGCAAGGCCGCTACCAGCTATTCCGGAAGATAAGACTCCCAGCAACGACAGCAAAAGGAATGAAGAAGACATTATTATATATAGTGCTTGTAGCTTCCGTGGCAACAATGGCGGGCTGTTCGTCGGACGATACGTTAGATGGCAGCACTGTCAGCAGCGGTAACGCGGCTGTCACAGGAGAACTGGCAACGTTTGACGTTCAGACAGACAGGACAACGGCAGAGCCGGCAAGTACAGCAGCAGAGTACTTCCCCGTCGAGGAGGACATGTTGGAGAACAACGAGTTTACGACGGAAGTGGCTATTGACCTGTCTAATCCAGTAGGAAAGACAGAGAACGGCGTTGAGGTGACGGTGGAGAACGGTCACATTAAAGCCAACCACGGAGAGACGAAGAAGGTATGCTATACGCTGAGCGGTACAACCGATAGCGGTTCCTTCACCGTCTTGGGCAACAAGAAGTACGCTGTGCGTCTCAACGGTGTACATATAACCAACCCCGACTCGGCAGCGCTGAACCTGCTGAGCAGCAAGCGTGCCTTTGTCATCCTGGCCGAAGGGACGACAAACACGCTGACCGACGGCACGGGCGGCAACCAGAAAGGAGCCCTCTACTGCAAGGGCAAGCTCCTCTTCAACGGCAGCGGTTCCCTCAGCGTCACAGGCAATACCAACAATGGCATACATTCGGCAGACTACATCGTGTTCCGCCAGGGCAACAATATCTATGTGAAGTCAACAGCCAATCATGGCATCAAGGCCAACGACGGCATCTTCATCAATGGCGGCATACTGAACGTAGAGGTATCGGCTGCGGCAGCAAAAGGCATCAACAGCGAGAGCGACATCATCGTGAATGGTGGGCGAACTACAGTGCTGACAACGGGCAGCGGTGACTACGACACGCAGGAGGGCGAAGCAAAGGGAGCGGCTGGCATCAAGGCCGACTCGACGCTGACGGTCAACGGCGGTGAGCTCTGGCTCAAGAGCACAGGGGCGGGCGGAAAGGGCATCAATGTCGATGAAGAAGCCTGCTTCAACGGTGGCTGCGTCTATGCTGTCACAACAGGCGGACAATACAAGAGCAACAACGATACCGCTTCGCCCAAAGGCATCAGGGCAGACGGCAATATCTCTGTCTCTGCCGGCAAGATATGGGTGCGCACCAGCAGCACCGGAGGTGAAGGCATAGAGACGAAGAAGGAACTCAGCATCGCCGGCGGTGAGGTAGCCAGCTATGCCTATGACGATGCCATCAACTCGAAGAGCACGATGACCATCGGCGGTGGCTACGTCTATGCTTGCGGAAGAAACAATGACGGACTGGATGCCAATGGCAACTGCTACATAAGCGGAGGTACGGTCTATGCCATCTGCTCTGGCTCGCCGGAAGTAGCCATCGACGCAAACACAGAGGGCGGCTACAAACTATATGTAACGGGAGGCACCATCGTTGCCATAGGAGGACTGGAGAACGGCAGCAGTCTGACGCAGGCCTGTTATCAAGCTTCTTCGTGGAGTGCCAACACCTGGTATGCGCTGACCGTGGCAGGCAGCACCTTCGCTTTCCAAAGTCCATCAGGCGGAGGTTCTGGTCTTGTCGTTTCGGGCAACTCGCAGCCTACGCTCCTGTCGGGAGTGGGTGTTAGCAGCGGCACGACCTGCTTCGGCGGCCTTGGCATCGTAGGGGGAACCGTCAGCGGCGGCTCCTCCGTCAGCCTCTCGTCATATAGCGGCGGTACGGGCGGCGGTATGGGTGGCAACCCCGGTGGCAGACGATAGCTCCCTTAACTCCCTTAACTCCTTTAACTCCTTAACTCCTTTAACTTCTTTAACTTCTTTAACTCCTTTAACTTCTTTAACTCCTTTAACTCCTTAAAAATAACCAGCTATGCGAATGTGTTCATGGATGAAGCAGTCAAGGCAGGAGAACCTGATATACTTGATAGTATGGAGCCTGCTGTTTGCGGCTCCTGTGCTGAGCTTGTATGTATGGAAGGTCCATGATGCTAACCTTCCTTTCGACTGGGCAGAGGTGTTCTTTGTCTGGCGAAGGTATGCAGTCTATCTGCTGCTCTTCCTTGTGCACAACTTATTTCTGGCACCTCTTCTGATGCACAGGCACAAGCGGGTGGCGTACTTCTCCGTCGTGGCTGTCATCATTGCGCTATTCACGCTCTACCAGTGCAGTCACCGGCCTGACATGAAGAAGCCCATCGGCCACCGTCCGCCTCCTGACGTGGAGATGACCTACAACCGTCACCCATCCTTCGGCAAGCCTCGCTACCAGATGCGTCCGCACAAGGAGCCCCATCCCTTCATCGGCGAACACGACATCATGGCCGTCGTGCTGCTGATCCTCATGTTCGGTGCCAATGTGGGCATCAAGGGCTATTTCCGTGGACGGGAAGACCGCAGGCGTCTGGCTGAACTCGAGCACGAGAACCTGGAGCAGCAACTCGAGTACCTGCGCTACCAGATTAACCCGCACTTCTTTATGAACACGCTCAACAACATCCATGCGCTTGTCGATATCGACCCCGAGAAGGCGAAGGACACCATCGTGGAGCTGTCGAAGATGATGCGCTACGTGCTCTACGAAGGGGACAAGCAGTACGTGCCGCTCAGCAATGAGTTCGAGTTCATCCGCCACTATGTCACGCTGATGCAGCTTCGCTATACGGACAAGGTGAGGATTACGCTCGAGCTGCCCGGCGAAGTCTCTAATCGCAAGATACCGCCCCTGATACTCATCACCTTCATCGAGAATGCTTTCAAGCATGGTGTCAGCTATCAGCATGAGTCGTTTGTCGAGGTGAAGGTCACGATGGAGGGCAACAAGCTGTGCTTCAGTTGTCGTAATTCGAAGGCTCCCACCGCACGGTCATCTGCGGCTGGCGGTCAGCAGGGCGGCGTCGGGCTTGCCAATGTCCGCAAACGGCTCAACCTTCTCTATGACCATGACTACTCACTCCGCATCGATGACGCACCCGATGTCTATGGCGTTGACCTCGTCATCTCTCTGAACTCCTAAACAGCCAAACCGTGAATGCCTATGATACGTTGCTTAGCTATAGACGATGAGCCATTAGCCCTCAGACAGATTGTCGGCTACATCGGCAAGGTTCCGTTCCTCGAGCTTGCTGCTCAGTGCCAGAGTGCCATTGAGGCTCGTGCCTATCTGGAGCACGACAGCGTCGATGTCATCTTCTGCGACATCAACATGCCCGACCTCAACGGCATGGACTTCGTGAAGTCGCTGGCCGTGCCGCCCCTTGTCGTCTTCACCACTGCCTACTCGGAGTATGCCGTGGAGGGCTTTCGCGTCAATGCCGTCGATTACCTGCTGAAGCCATTCGGACTGCAGGACTTCCAGAGGGCGGCAAACAAGGTGAAGGAGATGAAGGAAATGGAGAGGTCCTCCGTCGCTGGCAATGCTCCCGACGTCCTCTACCTCAAGGCCGACTACCGCGTCGTGAAGGTCAGCATCCCCGACATCCTTTACGTCGAAGCCATGAGCGAGTACCTGAAGGTATGGCTGGACAGTCAGCCGAAGCCCGTCATCACCCTTCTCTCGATGAAGAAGATGGAGGAGCACCTGCCGGACAGCTTCATGCGTATTCATCGCTCCTACATCGTCAACCTCAATAGGATTCGGGAAGTGAACAAGAACCGCGTCATCCTCGACTCCAACACAGAACTGCCCATAGGCGACCTCTACAAGGAAGCCTTCCAAGCCTATCTGGAAACAAGAATCCTGGGGAAATAACAAAGCCTTACAGTTGTCCCGTTTCCACCTGACGGACCACGCGCTCGATGAGCTTGTCCTCTTCTTCAGGGTGGTATTCCTTCTTCAGGCTGGCACGGAACGTCCAGGCAAAGACCTGATAGAAAGCGGCACGTGCCGGACCCAGGAAGGCCTGCACGATTTCATAGGAAGACTGGTTGCACTCCCTGTCCACAAGCTTGATGAGCAGCTTGCCCTGCGAATAGGTGAGCTTCTTCATCTGCGGCGTGTACTGAGCCTTGATGTCGCGCTCCACACGGCTGATGTGGGCCTGCTTCTCCTTCTTCGTGGGCAGCATCTCCAGCGTCTCGTAGGTCTCGGCGATGAGGCCGTTCACCTGCTGAGCGATGGGCAGCACCTTCTTCACGTTATAGACAAGGCGGTTGTAGGCACGCCGCTGCTTTTCGCTCTTGAACTTCAGCGGAGGATAGACGTACAGCTCAGGCAGGAGGTAGCACCACATCGTATCCCCCTCTTCCACCAAAGGCTTCGCATAGCGATACACCTGCAGCTTGAGCTTGTAGCCCGCTGGTTCCTCGGACTGCAACTCCTCCACATCCTCTTGAGCACTGCACGGGCCGCTCAAGAGCAAGCAGGCAATCATTGTCAAAGCTTTCCTTGTCATATTGCGCTGCAAAAGTACGATAAATAAATGAAAAATGGAAAATGAAAAAAGGAAAATGAGGAAGGGACAAGAAATAATTATAATTTTTTAATTCTTTGTGCTCTCTGCATTTAATTTTTATGATAATCCACAAAAGCACCCCTTGCTCCCCTCTCAGGGAAGTGGTCAGATAAGTCCACGTACTTACGGGAATAAGTCCACGTACTTATGGGGATAAGTCCACGTACTTATTGCAACAAGTCCACGTACTTATTGCAACAAGTCCACGTACTTCTTTCCATAGGGTATTTTTGCGTATTATCATATTATTTTTTACTTTTCACTTTTCACTTTTCATTTAATTGCGTACCTTTGTACGCGTTATGAGTACAGTTATCTATGATTCCCCTGTGTTCGGGCCGGTTCACAGTCGTCGGCTCGGCATATCACTTGGCATCAACCTGCTGCCAAAGGGAGGAAAGCTATGCAGCTTCGACTGCATCTATTGCGAATGCGGACTGAACCAGGAACGGCGCACCAAGAATCCCCTTCCCACACCCGACGAAGTGGAAAGCCGCCTGCGCAGCAAACTCCAGGAAATGAAGCAGGACGGACTTCAGCCCGACGTGCTCACCTTTGCGGGCAACGGCGAACCAACCCTTCATCCTCATTTCCCCGAGATCGTCGATAGAGTGCGTCGAGTCAGAGACGAGCTCTGTCCCACTGCCAAGATGAGCATCCTCTCGAATGCCACTCAGATACGCCGCCCCGAGATACGCGAAGCACTCACCCACTTCGACAACAATATCCTCAAGCTCGACACCGTCAGCCCCACATATATAAGCCTCGTGGATCGACCCCAAGGGCACTACGACGTACAAGAGCAGATAGAGTGCCTTGCCCTCTTCCGCGGAAAGTGCATCATCCAGACCATGCTCATGCGAGGCGAGTACCAAGGCCATAACCTCGACAACACTCGCGAAGAATATATCGTCCCCTACCTCGAAGCCCTGCAGCGCATACAGCCCCGCTCCGTCATGCTCTATACCCTCGACAGAGAGACACCCGTCGCCGGCCTCGAGAAAGCAGATCCCAAAGCGATGGAAGCCATCGCCGACCGCATCCGAGCCCTCGGAATAGAAGTAAGTGTCAGCTACTGACCCCTGCCACTGTGCCTTGCGGTTCTCCGCAAGGTTCCCCTTCTCCCCTCTCCTCCCCCCTTCTTTTCCCCTTCTTCCCTCGCGCGCGTATATAATATATAATGTGTAGTTGCCCAAAAGTCATCTTTTTCAAAAAAAACTCTCATAATAGTTTGTCAGTTTCAGGAAAAGCTGTACCTTTGCACCCGCAAACGAGAGCTGACCGCCTCTCCGGAGGTGGCCAATCTTCAATGCGCTCCAATCGGAGCACGTTCTTTGAGAGATTTACATAGACAGAGATTGTAGTACAAGAAACAAGTACAAGCGGACGTTTGGTACAGAGCG
>OMSJ01000156.1 GCA_900313705.1 uncultured Prevotellaceae bacterium | reverse complement strand
GTACGAAGTTCCTGTTCTCCAAAAAGCGGCGGCATACCATTTCCAATGTCGGAGTCTGCACTCGTCCGAGGGAGTATGTACCCTTTCCCGCTGCTATGGTCAGGGCCTGGGTGGCGTTGATGCCCACAAGCCAGTCGGCTTCGCTTCGTGCCTTGGCAGACAGGTAGAGGTTATCGTAGTCGTGGCCGTCCTTCAGGTTCTTCAGCCCTTCCTTGATGGCCTTGTCGGTCAGCGAACTGATCCAGAGACGTTGAAACGGGACGTGACAACCGAGGTACTGATATAGATGGCGGAAAATCAGTTCGCCCTCGCGTCCGGCATCAGTGGCGACGATGATCTTTTCGGTATGCTCGAAGAGGTTCTTGATGACACGAAGCTGCTCCTTCACTCCTTCATCCTCCTTGCCCTTAGCATCCTTACGGCTGACGAGCTGGAACACATCGGGGATGATGGGCAGGGACTCGCGACGGAATCCCGTCACACCGTAGGCTTCGGGCATAGCCAGTTGTATCAGGTGACCGAAGGCCCAGGTGACGCAGTAGCCGTTGCCTCCGTAGTAGCCTACCTTTCTTTCCATAGCACCGACGACACGGGATATTTGCCGTGCGACGCTTGGTTTCTCTGCGATAATGGTAATCATATTGTAAAAATGGATTCAGTGGTTTTTGATATTTAGAGCTTCGGGCCTCGCTTCTGTTTCTCGTTCTTCGGTGCCACTTGTCCCTTCTGCAGTGGTTCGTCCACCTTCTTGGTGGCCTCGTTGGTCTTGCCCTGATGGTTCACGGCCACCTGTGTCTCGCTCTCGTTGGCAGGTGCTACAACCTTGCCCTGCATCGGGTCGTTCTTGGATGCGAAGGGCTGGCCTTTGTCGGGATAGAACATCAGGTACATCGTGGCCGTCGTGCCGTCCTTCAGCGGATAGTTGTCGAGTTTCACCGACTTGCCTTCACGATAGTCCTTCTGCTGTTCTTCGGTCAGGGGAATGCCCTTCCACTTGGTCAGGTTCTTGATACTGCCGTCCTCGTTCGTCCAGTTCATCTTGTTTTTTTGGTTCTGCTCTTGTACCTCTTCCTCCTTGCGGCTGCTGCCTAGAACAAAGGCGACATTCTTGCGGTCGGCATTCACCTGAAAATCCACGGTGAACTTCTGTCCGTTCTCTCCCTCAAACAGTTTGTCCTTCACGATGCCACCCTGCTTCAATAGTGCCATCTCTTCAGGTGTGAACTTCACGTTACCCACACTCTCACGGAGATGCAGCTTGCTCACGGGATAGTGTACCAGCTCGTTCGTCTGCTTGTCAAGAGATACGAAACACTCCTGCATGGTGTTGTCCTTCACGTTGAACAGTGGTACGACCTTACCGAGGTTGCCCGTCTCTTTCAGCGCCTTGGCATCCTCCTTGGTGAAGGTATAGCCCATGTACTCCGCATTCTCCAGCTTTTGTTCCTTGCGCACGAAGTGAGGCAGCGCGCTGTAGGTGCCGTCCGGCAGTCGGGTCAGTTGCAAACGTGCAGCGGCTTTCACCTTTTGGTCATAAATGAGCATCGTCACGTCAAGCAAGCCGGACTTGCCGAAGTTCAGCATATTGTCCTTCGCTCCCGTTCGCTCCAGCACTTCCTTGGAAATGCCGAACTTCTCTTCAATCTTGTCCCAGTTAACCTTGGACTCGTCGATGGGCTGATAGCCCTGATTCTGGTTCTGTGCCATAAATCTTAATTGTTTAATTGTTAATGAATAGGGTTATTTATCTGGGCGAGAAATTCGCCCGTCGCTTTCCGATTAAAGTATTTGCCTTTCTCGTTGATGAGTCTCACGACATCACTTTCGCGGTAGTAGGCATGGCGGTGAAGCTTGATATAGGGCAGTTCGCCACTGGTGCGGTAACGTTGCAGCGTCCTTTCGCCCATCAAGAGCATCTGCGCCAGTTCCTTACTGTCGTACATGCGTTCGCCGTGGATGTAGAGCTTGCCTTGCGAGTGGCGTGTCTTCAGGTCGTCCACCAATACCTGTATCAGTCGCTCCTGATGCTCCAAGCGCTCCGTCATTGCTCTCATCGTCTGCTCAAATGTCTCTCTGTCCAGTTCCATACCCTTGTGCCTTGAGTGATTTGACATCCGACAGACGGTAGCGGCAGAACTTGCCGCAGTGCTTATAGCTGATGATACCGTCGGTCCTGTACTGCTGCATCGTGCGCTCCGAGACGCCCATCATCTGGCAGGCTTCCTGTGTGCCGATCCATACGTCATCCTCGTTGGGATGCTCCTTGGCAGTTGCCCCGATGACGAACTGCTCTATTCTCCCGATGCGGTCAACCAGACTCTGGTATGCCTCGCTTTCCATTGTGATAATCTCCATATTCGTTGTTTTTTTATTTTCGGATGCAAAATTATGACAAGAAAAAAACATAGACTTTCAACATGATATAATCTGAAAAAACTTTTTCCTGAAATTGGCCGCTGTGGCTGTCCGAAAGCCGACAACGATGGCCAGCGTCGTCCCTGTCCTCTGTCTGTTTCTCGGTTCTTCATACCTTTGCCGCCGATTTACAAACAAAAAAGAAGAATGGAGATAATAGCGATTGAAAGAAAAGCCTTCGAGCAGTTGCTACAGGAGATGCAACTGCTGACGGCACGGGTAGAGACATTGGCCCGCAAGTGTGAGGATAGGAAACGACGTAAGTGGATAGACGGCGACGAGGTGTGCGAACTGTTGCGCCTCAGTCCCCGCTCACTTCAGGAACTGCGCTCGAAGCACCGCATAGGCTATGTCCAGATAGGCAGAAAGTTCTACTATCGTCCCGAAGAAGTAGAACTGGTATTGAGACAGTCGGGCAAGTACATCATTAATAAATAATAAGGTAAGAAATGGAAGAATACGAAAACGTACTGACCCTGCGTGACGAAACCATCGTGCAGGCGCTTTCCACCTTGCGCAAGGCGAGCCGCAAGGCCGAACAACTCATGAACGGCTATCGCCCCATATTGAACGGCGAACGACTGTTGACCGATGCCGAGGTGTCCCAAATCCTGAACGTTAGCCGTCGCACGTTGCAAGAATATCGCAATAGTCGACAGATTGCCTTCATCGAACTACGAGGTAAAACGCTCTATCGTGAAAGCGATATTGAGCAGATGCTCGAACGGAACTATCGTAAGGCAATACCACAATAAACAAAAGCCCGTGTCTCGCCGTAGCTGTTACGGAAAGACACGGGCTTTCGTTTATCCTTCAACTTCCTATTGAAATGGGGTGTATTCTCTTCTTACCTATAGACAGGTGTGGGGAAGGTGATGTTGCTGGGGATGTAGAAGTCGTCGGAGAGAGTGCGGCCGTCTATTTGTTTGGTCAGGCGGTAGTGGCCGGGCGTGAGG
>OMSJ01000098.1 GCA_900313705.1 uncultured Prevotellaceae bacterium | reverse complement strand
ATACAAGCCCTTACGTGAACGAGGATGACCACCAGACTGGCGACCTTCACCACCACCCATGGGATGGTCGTGGGGATTCATGACAACGCCACGGTTGTGGGGGCGGCGTCCCATCCAGCGAGAACGGCCTGCCTTGCCAGAGCTTTCCAAAGCATGGTCTGAGTTACCTACACTTCCGACTGTTGCCTTACATGCAGAAAGGATCTGACGAGTCTCGCCAGAAGGAAGTTTGATAACGCAATAGCGGCCTTCACGTGAAGTCAGCTGAGCAAAGTTGCCAGCGGAGCGAACAAGCAGCGCGCCCTGACCAGGACGGAGCTCGATGTTGTGGATCACAGTACCGACAGGAATGTTCTGCAGAGGCAGGGCATTGCCAATTTCGGGAGCTGCTTCGGCACCACTCATCACAGTGGCACCCACCTTCAATCCGTTGGGAGCAATAATATAACGCTTTTCACCGTCGGCGTAGAAAAGGAGTGCAATGCGAGCCGAACGGTTCGGATCATACTCGATTGTCTTTACGACGGCGGGAACACCATCTTTCTCACGTCGGAAGTCAATGAAACGGAATTTCTGCTTATGACCTCCACCGATATAGCGCATCGTCATCTTACCGGTGTTGTTACGACCGCCGGTTGAGCGCTTACCGCAAACGAGAGACTTCTCAGGTACCGATGCAGTAATTTCTTCGAAGGTACCTATAATCTTGTGTCTTTGGCCCGGTGTTGTGGGCTTAAATTTACGTACTGCCATCTTTTATTAAATGTTGCTATAAAAATCAATAACATCGCCTTCCTTGAGGGTTACTATTGCCTTCTTGAATGCGTTGGTACGTCCCTTGATGAGACCAGAGCGAGTATAGCGGTTTTTGCTCTTACCGCCATAAATACACGTGTTGACATCTGTTACAGTTACATTGTACAGGGCCTCCACCTCTTTCTTAATCTCAATCTTGTTAGCCTCGGGACGAACGATGAAGCCGAACTTGTTCTGCTTCTCTGTGATACTGGTCATCTTCTCAGTGACCAGAGGTTTTACGATATATCCCATATTCTGTTCGACTACTTATTTGGTTAAGTTTTCATCGATGACAGCGAGAGCGCTTTCAGCCACAACCATGACATCTGCATTCAAAACTTTATACGTATTGAGTGCATTTGCAGGCATAACCTGAACGCGTTCGATGTTTCGAGCTGACAAATATACGACTTTATCTGCACCTGGCATAACAAAGAGGGCCTTCTTGTCAGATACTTTAAGATTATTTAAGATTTCAACCATAGATTTCGTCTTGGGAGCATCGAAAGTGAAGTCTTCTACAACGACAAGAGCATTCTCTTGAGCCTTGTATGTGAGAGCAGACTTTCTAGCGAGCTGACGAACCTTTTTGTTGAGTTTGAAACCATAGTCACGTGGTTTAGGACCGAACACACGGCCACCGCCTACGAGAACGGGAGAATTGATATCGCCGCGACGAGCACCGCCACCGCCTTTCTGACGGCCGAGCTTGCGGGTTGAGCCGCTAACTTCACTTCTTTCCTTAGACTTAGCTGTTCCTTGACGCTGGTTAGCCATGATGAGCTTAACATCAAGGTAAATGGCGTGGTCGTTGGGCTCAATAGCGTAAATGGCATCATTGAGAGCGACCTTGCGCCCTGTCTCCTGACCTTTGATATTTAATACACTTAATTCCATTACTTCATAACGCTTACGATTGAACCTTTGTATCCGGGAACACTACCTTTGATAAGAAGGAGGTTGTGTTCGGGAATCACCTTTAACACTTGCAGGTTGTGTGTAGTCACACGATCACATCCCATCTGTCCGCCCATGCGCATTCCCTTGAAAACCTTTGCGGGATATGAGCAGGCACCGATAGAACCTGGCTTGCGAAGACGGTCATCCTGACCGTGAGTAGTCTGGCCGACACCTCCGAAGCCATGACGCTTAACTACGCCCTGGAAACCACGACCTTTAGAGGTTGCGATTACATCAACGAATGTGCTGTCTGCGAACAGGTCAACGGTGATGGTATCACCCAGATTCAGTTCCTGTTCGAAACCTGTGAACTCGGCCAAGTGTCTCTTGGGTGTTACTCCTGCTTTCTTGAAGTGGCCCATCATAGGAGCAGTGGTATTCTTCTCCTTGGCATCTTCGAAGCCGAGCTGGACTGCATTGTAGCCGTCCTTCTCGGATAACAGTGCATGGTACATTCTTACCCTCGGCACTGAAAACGGAAGTCATTCCGATTTTCTTTCCTAATAATCCTGGCATTTCTGTTGTTATTAATTATATAATGTATAAAATAAATAATGTGTATCTGTATTACACCTTAATCTCGACTTCTACACCGCTGGGAAGCTCAAGCTTCATGAGGGCGTCGATAGTCTTCTCGCTGGAGCTGTGGATGTCAACGAGGCGCTTGTAGCTGCTCAGTTCGAACTGCTCACGGCTCTTCTTGTTGACGAATGTAGAGCGGTTTACTGTGAAGATTCTCTTGCGTGTGGGCAGGGGAATTGGACCACTGACTACAGCTCCTGTTTCCTTTACTGTCTTTACAATCCTTTCAGCGGACTTGTCGACCAGATTGTGGTCGTAAGACTTCAGTTTGATTCTAATCTTTGGACTCATCTTTGTAATTTACGATTTAACGATTTTCTATTTACAATTTAATTCATGGTTGCCGCTGAAGAGTCATTTGCTCAGCGGCAACCTTGTTTTTATACGAGATCTACGCGACCTCCCATTTCTTCAAGGACAGACTTAGCGATACCTGCGCTCACGGGAGCATGGTGGTCGTAGGTCATGGAACTTGTGGCACGACCGGAGGTGATGGTACGCAGAGCTGTTACGTAGCCGAACATCTCTGCCAGGGGCACCATTGCCTTGACAAGGCGAGCACCAGTACGAGTTGAATCCATGCCCTCTACCTGACCGCGGCGCTTGTTGAGGTCGCCGATGACGTCACCCATATTCTCTTCGGGAGTCACGACTTCGAGCTTCATGATGGGCTCCATGAGGACGGGCTTTGCCTTAGCGCAGCAAGCCTTGTATGCCATCTGAGCAGCAAGTTCGAACGAGAGCTGGTCGGAGTCAACGGGGTGGAAGCTGCCATCCACGAGTTCTACCTTCAGGCTGTCCATGGGGAAGCCGCCGAGTACGCCATTCTTCATGGCTGCCTCGAAGCCCTTCTGAACGCTGGGGATGAACTCCTTAGGAATGTTACCGCCAGTCACGCTGTTGATGAACTGCAGACCACCTTCCTTGAAGTCCTCATCTACAGGACCGACGTTGACGATGATGTCTGCGAACTTACCGCGACCACCTGACTGCTTCTTGTAAACTTCACGGTGGTTGACGGTTGTCGTGATAGCTTCCTTATAGTTAACCTGGGGCTTGCCCTGGTTGCACTCTACCTTAAACTCACGCTTCAGACGGTCGATGATGATGTCGAGGTGGAGCTCACCCATACCGCTGATGACGGTCTGGCCGCTCTGCTCGTCGGTACGAACTGTGAAGGTCGGGTCTTCTTCAGCGAGCTTGGCAAGGCCGTTGCTCAGCTTGTCGAGATCCTTCTGAGTCTTGGGCTCAACGGCAATACCGATAACGGGATCGGGGAAGTCCATTGATTCAAGTGTGATGGGTGCATTCTCATCGGTGAGGGTATCACCAGTGTGGATATCCTTGAAGCCGACACCTGCACCGATGTCACCAGCGCTGATGCAGTCAACGGGGTTCTGGTGGTTGGAGTGCATCTGGAACAGACGGCTCACGCGCTCCTTCTTGCCTGAGCGAACGTTGTAGATGTAAGAGCCAGCCTCCACCTTGCCACTATAGACGCGGAAGAAGGTAAGACGGCCTACATACGGGTCGGTAGCAATCTTGAACGCAAGAGCTGCAGTTTTCTCGTCCTCATCGGGCTGACGGGTCTCTGTCTCGCCGGTCTCGGGGTTAACGCCTTCGATAGCGGGAGTGTCAAGGGGTGAAGGGAGGAACATGCAGACGTAGTCGAGCAGTGTCTGTACGCCTTTGTTCTTGAAAGAGGAGCCGCAGGTCATGGGCACGATGTTCAGAGCGAGGGTACCCTTACGGATAGCAGCGATGATCTCTTCTGTTGTTACAGAATCGGGGTCCTCGAAGTACTTCTCCATGAGAGCCTCGTCCTGTTCTGCAGCAGCCTCTACGAGTTTAGCGCGCCATTCGTCGCACTCGTCCTTCATGTCGGCTGGAATGTCCTCAACGTCATACTCGGCACCCATTGTCTCATCGTGCCAGAGAATAGCTTTCATCCTGAGCAGGTCAACGATACCCTTGAAGTTTTCCTCAGCACCGATAGGAACTGCCACAACAACAGGATTTGCACCCAGGACGTCCTTCATCTGGCGAACGACCTCGAAGAAGTCAGCACCAGAGCGGTCCATCTTGTTTACGTAACCCATACGGGGCACGTTGTACTTGTCAGCCTGACGCCATACGGTCTCGGACTGGGGTTCGACGCCACCTACTGCACAGTAGGTTGCAACGGCACCGTCCAATACGCGCAGAGAGCGCTCCACTTCGGCAGTGAAATCCACGTGTCCCGGAGTGTCGATCAATGTAGAAGAGGATACGCTCGGAGGTTGTTGTCTTACCGGCATCAATATGGGCCATGATACCGAAGTTACGCGTCAAATGTAAATCTTGCTTTGCCATCTTTGTCTTAATTCATAATTCATAATTCATAATTCATAATTCATTCATCAGCTACTGTTTAGCTTGCCATTTCATTGTGCATTGTGAATTATGAATTAGGCCTTTGTTTAGAAACGGAAGTGAGCGAATGCACGGTTAGCTTCGGCCATGCGGTGCATGTCCTCTTTACGCTTGAAGGCGCCACCCTGCTCATTGTAAGCATCCATGATTTCTGCAGCCAGCTTGTCGGCCATTGTCTTACCGCCACGCTTGCGAGCGAACTGAATCATGTTCTTCATGCAGATGCTCTCCTTGCGGTCAGGACGAATCTCAGTAGGAACCTGGAATGTAGCACCGCCGATACGACGGCTCTTAACCTCTACCTGGGGAGTAATCTTGTCGAGGGCTTCCTTCCAAATGGTGAGGGAGTCCTTCTCCTCGCTGGCCATTTTGGTCTTCACAATCTCAAGAGCATTGTAGAAAATCTCGTAGGAAATGCTCTTCTTGCCGTCATACATCAGATGGTTGACGAACTTTGACACCTTCACGTCGCCATAGACGGGATCGGGAAGGATGATTCTTTTCTTTGGTTTAGCTTTACGCATTGTTTTGTTTGTTTTTGTTCGGGGTTGTTTTCTGTGTTCTTCAACGCCTCCACTGGGGCATTTACTCAACCTTACTTACAAGCCAAAACGGATTTAATTACTTTTGTTTAGGACGTTTTGCTCCGTACTTGGAACGACGCTGAGTGCGGTTAGCCACACCTGCGGTATCGAGCGTACCGCGAACGATGTGATAACGTACACCGGGAAGGTCCTTCACACGACCGCCACGCACCAGCACGATGCTGTGCTCCTGCAGGTTGTGTCCCTCTCCGGGGATGTAGCTGTTCACTTCTTTTGAATTTGTCAAACGCACACGAGCGACCTTGCGCATCGCGGAGTTAGGCTTCTTAGGTGTTGTGGTATAGACACGAACGCAGACGCCACGACGCTGCGGACAGTTGTCCAGAGCGGGGCTCTTGCTCTTGTCTTCCAACACCGTACGGCCTTTTCTAACCAGTTGTTGAATTGTAGGCATTGTTTTGTTGTTTTTATATTATTATATATTATGTATAAAAGTCGAACTTATAGCGAAACGGGCATTTTACGCCTATTCGGGTTGCAAAGGTACAATTTTTTATTGAAAGGGCAATCATACCCTTGCAAAAAAAGGCCTCAAACACGTGGAAAAGCCTATTATTTAAGTTTATTTAACACAAAGAAGACCCCTAAAGGCCTCTTTTATGTGTAAAAAGATATGATAATCTGCAAAAGCACTTCTTGCTCCCCCCTCTGGGAAGTGGTCAGACAAGTACACGTACTTATGGGGATAAGTACACGTACTTCCGGCAATAAGTACACGTACTTATGGCGACAAGTACACGTACTTATTTCCATAGGGTGATAATTTTGCGGATTATCGTATTAAAAGATGGTCTATGGAAAGCTTTATTTGCGAGTGGGAAAGCGACCTTTGCTACGGCCCAAGTCCCACTGGATGCCTACGTTGAAATCCATAAAGGCATTGTGACCTGTGCTGACCGTCATACCTGTCAAGGCGACGCCTTCGAAGAACTCGCTTGTTATCATCTGGTAGGCCATTTCGCCGTAGATGCTTAAGCGGTCCGTCAGGCGGCGTGAGAGGCCGCAGCCGCAGCCGACCAAGGGCGAAGCGGAGCTGATGGCAAGGTTCGAAGCAAGTCCGGCACGTGCGAACACGATGGCATTCCATTTGCGCTCAGGCCGATAAGCCCAGAAGAGGTTATGTACGCTGAGCATCACGTCGAGGTCGCCTGCAAGATAGCCGCCCTGGTCCATGTTGCTCTTGCCGGACTCTCCACAGGCTATCCATTCCAACTTTTTGTTGCGGAAGAGTGGGAAGCCGTTCTCCCAGTTTCCCTTGAGACGCACGCCTATCTGAGGCGAGAACCACTTGCCGACTGCTGCATTCAGGCCAAAAGAGCGACCTTTGCTGAAGACTTCCGAGTAGTTGTGGTCGTAGGGGAACTGCAAGGTCATGTCCAAGCCGGCCTGGATGAACCAGTTCGACCAGAGGGAGCGGCACACTTCGACTTCTTCCTCGCCTGCATAGGCATCCGAAGGTTTGCGGAAGCCTGTTTCGTCGCCAAGATTAAACTGCACACCAAAGTCAACATCGACAAAGGCGTTATGTCCTGAGCCTGTGCCTGTATTGGTGGACTCGTGTCCGGTAAAGCCGGAGGAAACCGCATTGTAGATGATATCGGCAAAGAGTATCGTATTCTTCTTCTTTCCGACGCGGAAGGTGTTGCCGATGCCCACGCCGATGAGGGGTGAGCCTTTCGACACGCCGAAGTTGTAAGCGATACCGGCACGGGGGAACACCTGCATGTTCCAACATCTGTCGGGGTTATAGCCGAAGAAGATGTTGTGGATGTCGAACTGCACATCTCCGCTACCTACGAGGTAGCCGCCACGCTTCATGTTCTTGCCCGGCTCATAGAACGGGGCAATCCAGTCTGCCTTGTTCCACCCGAAGAGGGGGATACCGTTCTCCCAATTGAGCCTTACGCGCAGTCCTATCTCCGGTGTGAACCATCGGCCTAAAGCCACGTTCAGTCCCCAGGAGGAGCCATTCTTGAACGCATCCGCGAATTCATAGTCGTATGGCTTCTGCAAAGAGATGTCAATGCCGGTCTGGACGAACCAGTTCCTGTTGAGCGGTGCCATGAGCACTGCTTTGTCGCGTGTCTGAGCATAAGCCGTGAGGCACCAGACATGGAGGAGAATCACTATCAGTCGTTTCATCGGGAGTAATCAGTTAAAAGGTGATTGCGACGTTAAGGCATTTCGCATCGTCGATTACGGCAGGTGAGACCGCCACATCGACTCCCTTCATAAAGGGCTTTGTGAAGATGTACGTGCATCCTACGCCAATAGCTGTACCGGCCAGGACATCCCACACATCGTGGCGTTTGGAATGAACTCTGCCCCAAGCCACATAGGTAGCCACGGCGTATGCCGGTGCGCCCCACTTCCATCCATAGCGGCGTTGCAGGAACGATGCGCCGCTGAAGGCTATCATCGTGTGCGTACTGGGCATAGCGTGGTTGCCGTCGCCATCGGGACGTTTCTTAGTTATGCAGGCCTCCAGACCATACGACAGGGCGGCTGAGGTCAGGGTACTTAGCGCGAACTGTTTCAGGCCCTTCTCGTCTTTATTGACCAGCGTCAGCACTGCTGCCGTTGCCGATGGCAAGAGACAAAGCACGTCGGTTGACTTCTCGACGAACTGCGCCCGTGAGGCTTGCGGCAGCAGGAAGGATACTGCCAGGAGCAAGGTGAGGAGATGTTTCATTTTCTAGTTTTGTATTTTTCCAGTCCCTTTTGGAGGAAGCCGAGATAGGCAGGGATGTCTTCGTTATAAGAGTAGGAGCCTGTGAGGGGATGTCCGTCGTTGTCGAGCAGGACGTAGAAGGGCTGGGCGTTGGCACCGAACTTGCTGCGTTGCAGGTAGCTCCAGCGGTCGCCGACGGTGCGCAGGGTGAAGCTTTGCCCGTTCTCCTGAACCGTGAGTTTCTCGGGCAGAGGTGTCTTCTCATCGACATACAGGGTGATGAGGACGTACTTCTCCCTCATCAAGTCAGCCACCTGCGGGTCTGTCCAGACGGCTGCTTCCATCTTCCGGCAGTTGACGCAGCCGTAGCCGGTGAAGTCAATCATAACCGGCATCTTGTGCGCCTTGGCGTACTGCATCCCTTCGTCGTAGTCGTTGAAGCGGGCCTCAACCGATGCATCGCCGAGGCGGAAGTCCTGCGTGTTCATAGGAGGGGAGAAGGCGCTGACCGCCTTACAGGGAGCGCCCCAAAGGCCCGGCACCATGTAGAGGGCAAAAGCAAAAGCGGCGAGGGCCATGAAGAAGCGCGTCACTGAGGTTCGCGGCCTCTGGATGACTTCGCCCATCTCGTCGTACTCGTCTTCGTCGTGCGGGAAACGAATCCAGCCGATAAGGTATGCACCCATCAGAGCAAAGATGACGATCCACAGGCTGAGGAACACTTCCCTGTCCATCAGGTGCCAGCCGTAAGCGAGGTCGGCCACGCTGAAGAACTTCAAGGCGAAGGCAATCTCCAAGAGGCCGAGGCAGACCTTGATGCAGTTCATCCAGTTGCCGCTCTTGGGCATCTGCTTGAGCCAAGCCGGGAACATGGCGAAGAGCGTGAAGGGCAGGGCCAGAGCCAAGGCGAAGCCCAACATGCCGATGGTCGGTGCGAGGAGCGAACCGCTGGTACCGACCTCTACGAGCAGGAAGCCTATGATGGGGCCTGTGCAAGAGAAGCTGACGAGGCTCAACGTAAAGGCCATGAGGAAGATGCTGAGCAGGCCGGTCGTGCTGCTCGACTTCTTATCCACCGCATTCGTCCAACTGCTGGGCAACGTTATCTCGAAGCCTCCGAGGAAGCTGGCGCCGAAGACGAGGAGCATGAGGCAGAAGAATATGTTGAAGACGGCATTCGTGCTGAGCGCGTTCAGAGCGCTGGCTCCAAAGATGAGCGTCACGAGCAGTCCCAGCAGGACGTAGATGACGACGATGCTGATGCCATAGGTGATGGCGTCGCGGATGCCCTTCCGCTTGTCTTCGGTACGTTTTAGGAAGAAGCTGACCGTCATCGGAATGATGGGCCAGACGCAAGGGGTGAGCAAGGCGATGAGTCCGCCAAGGATGCCCAGCAGGAAAGACCCACCCCAACCCTCCCTTGCAGGGAGGGAGGAATTACCTTCCTCAAAGGCTTTCAACTCAGAAACGACTGGAGACCACAAAGACCCCTCTAAATCTCCCCTTAAAGGGGAGACTTCCTTCGTTGAGTCCTCGACTGAGGGAGTGACTGCGATGGACGCTGTATCTTTAGTAATAACAGGTTCAGTAGTAACTTTGTCCTCCCCCTTTAAGGGGGAGTTAGAGAGGGTCTTCTCCCCCTTGAAGCTAAACTCCACATCGGTTGGCGGGATGCAATTCTCGTCGTTGCAGGCGCCGTAGGTCAGGTAGCCGGCAACTTCGTACTCAGGCTCCGTGATGGTAAACCGCTGCACGAAGCTGGCCGTTCCCTCCATGTAGCTGACTTCCATGCCGAACATCTCGTCCATGGCCTTATGCACCTTGCCGGTAGCACGGAGCTTGCCGTCGGGCTTCAGGCCCTTCTGTGTCTCCAGGGTCAGCTCGGCGCGAGTGGGACCGCCATCGGCAATGTCTGTGCCATAGACGTGCCATCCGGCATCTATCGTCCCCTGGAAGATGACCTCCAAGGCGTTGTCGCCAGTCTGTTTCTGCGTGACGGTAAAGGTGACAGGGTTCTGGAACTGAGCCAAAGCTACTGCTCCTACATATATATATAATGTAAGGAGGGAAATGATGTGTTTCATCTTGTGGGAGTAATGTTTCAGGGCACAAAGGTACGAATAAGCGGGAACAATACAAAAGAAAAGCATCTTTTTCTTTTATTTTTATTGTCGGACGAAGCAATCCCTCGGGTTAATAAGTCCAACACATGCAGTAGTGTTGTTTGCATCTTCATGTATATGCAATTGCATCTTCACGTATGTGCAATTGCATATACATGAAGATGCAACGAAAGAGGCGTGCTGTGACTCCTCAAACCGAAAGCCAAAAGTCCTCGCTCTTCATTTTCCGCCGCATCTCGAGAATCTCCATGACGTTACTTGTGATGATGCAAGCGGCAAACGTCATCAGCATAGGGAAGAAGGCAGCAGCAAGGAGCAGGGCCTTAGTATAAAGGCTTGATTAGGGGAAGCGACGGGTTGCCTTGGGGCTTGGTGCGGCCCAAGGGCTTTATGCTAAGGTTGTCGAAATAAGGAGTGGAGACGCTGCGCCCTATCAGTGGGGCTATCAAGCCTGCCATGCCTTTGCCGTAGTGGCCCGAAGTGGCCTGCACCGCTTGCTTGCCATCGACGTAGCCCGTAATCAAGTCGCCTTCGAAACGAAGTTTGAGGTTGTGCCATTGGCAAGGCGCCACGCCGCTGATGTCTGCTTCGTCCAGCGTATATTCGCCACCTATCTCCACATCCTTCCGCGCCAGGATAAGGGCCTGCTGCTCTTTGTCGCCGATGAGTTCCTTCTGGTCTCGCTTGCCGCGCGTCAGGATGAGCGTCGCCTTACCTTGCCCGTCGAGCTTCATGTAATAGCCTTTGGCCCATATTCCATAACCCGAACCGACGTCGCAGAGACGCCCCATCACGCCTGCCTCGTCGCCTGGATTCAGATAGACGTCTGCGCTCACCTCGTAGTCCTCCCAGCCGGCATCGCCCACGATGGTGTAGTGATGCCATTCGGGTGCCCAGCTAAGCGTGTGAGAACCAACAGTCTGACGGATGCATCGCACTCCCGTGTCGGCAAGGCTCTGCGCCTTGGAGTCGGGTCGCTCCACGAGTTCGAAGCAGCCAATCAAGTCGGCTAAGTAGTGCGGCAAGTAGCCCCATTGGACAGGCTTCTCGTATTGCTCGAAGTTGTCTTCGTAAGGAATGGGAAAAGGCTTTGAGGGAGGAACGTCGTCGAAGGTGCCCTTCTGCTGTCCTGTTGTAGTGGAGAGAGAATAGACTGCATCGGGCTTCAACGTGAGCATGAAGCTTCCGCCCTTTGGATGGATGTCTTTCAGGCGCACAAACTGCTGCTGCGCATCGCTGTACCACACGCAGAGGTTGGCCTTGGAAAGGCTCTTGTCCACCTTTACCTTGAGGGTCTGCTCCTTCTTCGCTCCTTTGGTTTCGGCGATGATGCTGTAGTCGCCGGTCTGTGGGTCGCGCATGGTGACCATCGACCCTCCGTCGGCAAGGTTCCGACAGCCGTCGTCAACGTAGCGCCAGCCCACACGGGTGAACTGCCCATAGTGAGCATAGCCCCAGAGCGCCTCTCGGATGTCGTAGTGGCCGCTCCAGGGCTCCTGAGCCAAAAGCATCGGCGGTTCCTTGCTGTAAGGCTCCAGCGGATAGGTTGCTCCGATGTCGTACCAGTTGACGACCTTCGTGGCTCCGCTGACGATATAGTTCTGATTGAAGCATTTGACGATGCTGATGAGGCAGTCGAAGCCAGGGAGATAGACATGGTCCTCGCTGTTCCAAATAGGCTTGCCCATGCCTTCGGCCATCTGCCGTTGCTCGGGCGTGAGCTGTATCTCGCTGAAGGTATGGGCGCAAACGGCATCCAAAGCATCCCTCAGCTCTGCATCTTCCTGCATCCTCTTGAGGAAATCCATCTTCGAGTCGCCCCAGTTGCCGAAGCCATGCAGCTTCACTTCAGGGAATCCGCGCTCGTTCAAAGCCTTGCGCAAATGTTTGGCGAAGTCTGCATTCCAGCCCTTCTCGTTGTGACAGCCCAAGGCATCAAGCTCCAGCCCGTGTGCCCTTCGTAGTCCTTGCAGCCAGGCGATGTAGTAATCCACCATGTCGTCCGACCAGAAGCTGCCTACCCATTCGGGAGCGCTCCAACTGGTTGCATCCAGCGACAGGGCAGGGTTACGACGTTTCGCCTCCTGCATCACCCACCACATATAGCCGCGGTGGAAGTTGGCATCGCCTCGATAGTGGGCATGAGAGGGCATGGAGCCTTGGGTGGAGTTGCCGTCGCCGGGGATTTCCACGAGTAGTGTGCTGACCGAAGCACCGAACTGTGGCTTATAGACAAGGTCGAGGATTTGAGAGCGTTGCGGTTCGGGATAGTCCTTCAGAAGCACCGATGTGGCTCCACCGCCATTGACGGCTCCGATGCCGTCGAACTGTTTGCCGCTGCCGCTGGCACTCAGACGAACCGTCTGCGCCGTGGTGCATAAACATACGAGGGTAATAACAACAAAAGATAAAAGTAGCTTTCTCATGATATCATTTATTTAAGTTTTGGCTTATCTACTTGATTTTTACCTTTCCACCTTGGGCGCCGTCCATCTGGGTGTGGTGGAACTGGAAGGAGACCTTGAGGGTCGTCCTGAAGAAGCGGCGTTTGTAGCCGGCCCAAATGAGGAAGGGATTGTTGAAGATGCCGCTGTACATGCCGACGGCGCCGTCGATGTCGTACTGCGCCAAAGCCGATGTGCCGATGACCATCGAGTCGGGAAGGTCGTGGTTCCTGCACGTCTCAGCCACTTCCTTTGTGAGCTTCAGGTATTGTTCATTGAAGGCGGACAAGTCCTCGCTGAAAGGGACGTCGCACGAGCTGACCTCGCCTTGCTTGTTCGCCACGATGGTACAAACGGCGAGGCTGTCGAACTGCATCAACCTGCCTGCTTCGGGCAAGAGATAGAACTCCTTGACCTTGCTCGCAGCCTTGCCTATGCACCAGCACATCAGCATGTTGAACTTCAAGTTCCGCCTTTTGCTGAGTTTCACAAGGCGCGTCACATCAAGCGTCTTGAACAGCGTCACCATCGGCATCGGCGCTTTCATCCACATCTCGAAGGCATAGGCCCGACTCGTCTCCTTTGGGTTGATTTCTTGCTTCATTGTTTCGTTCTTGCTCCTTATCTGTGTACAAAGATACAAAAAAAATCGCTTCCCTAAGCTCTATTCCCTAATCTTTTTGTATCTTTGCAGCAAAACAAACAGAAACATCATGAACAGACTCACCCTTTTCCTAGTCCTTCTAATTGCTTGCATCTGTATTCAGGCACAAAGCGTCGCTCCCTTCCAGAAGGGCGATCGCGTGACATTCGTGGGCAACAGCATCACCGATGGTGGGCATTACCACTCCTACATTTGGCTCTACTACATGACGCATTTCCCAAACATGCGTCTGTGGATGGCAAACTGTGGCGTAGGCGGCGACACAGCAAAAGAGATACTGGCTCGCTTCGACGATGATGTCCTCTCGAAGCAACCGACTGTTCTGACCTTTACCTTCGGCATGAACGACACAGGCTACTACGGGTATAATAGTGACGACTCTGCCGATTTCGCTCGACGGAAACTGCAGGAAGCCAAAGATCAGTTCGCTCTTTGCGAGGAGAAACTGAAGAGTCTCAAAGGTGTTCGAACGATAATGATTGGCACATCGCCTTACGACCAGACCTCGACATTCAATGATGACATCTTTGCTCACAAGAATGACAACATGCAGCGAGTCATCACCCTGCAGGAAGAAGCTGCCCAAAGGAACGGATGGGAGTTTCTGGATTTCAACAAACCAATGGTGGCGATGAACATGAAGCAGCAAAAGACCGAGCCTGCCTTCACACTCATCGGCTCCGATCGCGTCCATCCAGACAACGACGGACACATGGCAATGGCTTATCTTTTCCTGCAAGCCCAAGGCATGAAGGGAAAGAAAGTGGCCGACATGCAGTTAGACGCGGCAAGCGGAAAAGTAGCGAAAGCAGAGAACTGCCGTATCTCGAAGGTTAAGAAGACAGCCGAAGGTTTGCAGTTCGACTGCCTTGCAGCTTCCCTACCCTTCCCCCTCGACACCATCGCACACGGTTGGGGCTTCAACAACGGAGCATCAAAGGTTACAAAAGTCATCCCTTCGTTCATCGACGACCTGAGCGACGAGCACTTGACAGTTACTGGTCTTCAAGGAAATCAATACGAGTTATCTATCGACAACATCATTATTGATACGCTCTCAAGCGCAGTCCTTTCCGATGGCATCAACCTCTCTTACTACCGTCACACCCCACAATATCAACAAGCATTAGCAATAATGGCACTCAACGAGACGCGTTGGGATGTGGAACGCAGGTTCCGTGAATGGGCTTGGGTCAACTACGACTTCATGATGCCAGCAGGTTATCTTAATGACAACAGCGAACAAGCTGCGCAGAAGTTTCGTGAACTCTGCAAGGGCAACGACTGGCTGGCAAGCAAGCGTGGCACTTACGATCAGATGGTTCGGCCCGAAGTGAGAGAAGCCTACAAGAAAGAGATGGACCTCCTCGTCGACCATATCTACGAACTCAACCAGCCGAAACTGCACACCTTCCTTTTAAGAAAACTATAATTACGCCTTCAACTATAGAGCATCATTACCTAATCTAATACAAAGAACCATGAACAGAAGAGACTTCCTATCACTATCCGCAACAGGAATCATCGGCCTGAGTGCCAGCAGTTTCCCTTTGTCAACTTTTGCCAAGGGGAAAGGAGACAAGTCATATTCCATGATTATCC
>OMSJ01000101.1 GCA_900313705.1 uncultured Prevotellaceae bacterium | reverse complement strand
CCCCAAAAGTGTTAAATATCAATAAATATAAACGCTACAATATATACGCTTTTTGGTCTCGCCTATAGAGATGATTTTGAACACCCTACCCTTTGGGGCGTCCCAAGCCCCTGACTATCACTTTTTGCTCTGTACGACGGTCAAATCGTGGAGCATACTGAGTTGTAATTGGTTTTTAGTAGTTGATGTATCGGCGCCATTCTGCTCCAATTGACAAACTTCTGCTGTGAAATTAGCCAACTTAACATGGGTTGTTGACGAACATAACATGTTAAGTTGGCTGTTTTAATGTGTAGTGTTTTGTATGCAATCATTTTTCTTTGAGATAAATGTTGGTATGATGAGAGAATTTTCGTACCTTTGTCGGGCGAAAGTTATGAGTCAGAAAAACCTACAGATACAGGAACAGGCACAGGCACAAGGGCAGATGCAGATACAGCAGATGCTGCCGCAGCAGGTTTTGCTTGTGCGCCTAACGGAGATGCCCGTTGAAGCCTTGCAACACCGTGTGGAACTGGAGTGCATGGAGAACCCTTGGCTGGAAGCCTCACCCTCTAACTCCCTCTCCGAGGAGAGGGAGGACTGGCAGCAGGAGGACTCCCCTCTCCCCGGAGAGGGGACGGGGGGTGAGGCTGTTTACGACTACCGCTCGGAGGAGGACATGCCCGACTTCCTGATGGGTGCCAGCCACAGCAACAATGCCGCTGAGTACATGTCCTACGACGACACACTCTCCCTCACCGACCGCCTGCGCGAACAGATGGCGGACTTCGAACTCACGGACCACGAGAAGGAGCTCATGGAGTACCTCATCGGCTCCCTCGACGAAGACGGACTCCTGAAGAAGTCCCTCGCCATCCTTGCCGACGAAGCGGAAATCTATCAGGGCCTCAACACGAGCGCCGAAGAGCTGGAGAAGGTCCTCAAGGTCCTCCAGCAATTCGACCCACCTGGCATCGGGGCACGTTCCCTGCAGGAGTGCCTGCTCATCCAGGTCCAGCGCAACGAGAAGCTCCCCTATCGCGACAAGCTCATCTTGCTTTTCAGCAAATACTTCGATGACTTCATCCACAAACGTTGGCAACAGTTGTCCCACAAGCTGAACGTCAGCCTTTGGGACACGGAGCAAATGCAGAAGGAGGTCCTCAGGCTCAACCCGCGGCCAGGAGGCACACTTGGCGCCAAGACTGCCGACCGCACACAAACCATACAGCCCGACTTCCTGGTCGATACTGACGAGGACGGCACCATCACCGTCACCCTCGCCCGAGGCAACCAGCCATCGCTCGTCATCAGCTCAGATGCAGACGGACAGCAGGATGCCTTCGTCCGCCAGTACGTGGAGCGCGGACAGATGTTCATCAATGCCCTGCAACAAAGAGCAGAGACCATGACGCGCACCATGCAGGCCATCGTCAAGCTGCAGAAAAGCTTCTTCCAGACGGGCGACGAGACACGGCTGCGCCCCATGAAGCTTGACGACGTGGCCGAGGTGACATGCTACGACATCAGCACCATCAGCCGCGTCGCAAACAGCAAGTACGTAGAGACCACCTTCGGCACCTATCCCCTGAAATGGTTCTTCACCCACCGCGCCACTCAGACCAACGATGGCGATGACGTCACAGCCCGACAGGTAATGGCTGCCCTGCGGCGCATCATAGAGCAGGAGGACAAACAACAACCGCTCAGCGACGAACGCCTCACACAGATGCTCCAGGCCGACGGCTTCAACATCGCCCGCCGCACAGTCGCAAAGTACCGCGAACAAATGGGCATACCCGTGGCAAGGATGAGGAAAAAGTAAAAGGTAAAAGGTAAAAAATTAAAAAGGTGAAAAGGTGCTACTGCACCATAATTTTGAATTTTGAATTTAATAATTTTGAATTTACGAAAACCCATCTATTCATAGCACGCATCTTCTCGACGGTCTTCCGCCCTTCGTACTATCCCACGGTCGGAACCTTCATCCTGCTGAGCTTCACCTACCTGAGTCTCTTCCCCTGGATGTTCAAGCTCTGGGTGCTGGCCCTCGTCTATCTCTTCACCTTCTGTATGCCAGCCTTGGGCATATACATCTATCGACGCATCCACGGGTGGAGCGCCATTGAGCTGCGCAAGCGGCACAAACGCGCCGTGCCCTACATCATCAACATCTGCTGCTACCTCTGCCTCATGCACATCTTCTACGTCACACACATGCCGCACTTCATGATGGCTATCGTAGGCATCTCGCTACTTATCCAATGCGTCTGCGTCGTGGTCAACCTATGGTGGAAGGTCAGCATGCACTCCGCAGGCTCCGGCGGCGTCATCGGTGCCCTGATAGCCTACGCAGCCATCTTCGGCTTCAACCCCATCTGGTGGCTCTGCGGCGCCATCTTCGTCTCGGGCTGCGTGATGACAAGCCGCATGGTGCTCCGTCAGCACACCCTCGGGCAGGTCCTCGGCGGCACCCTCATCGGCATCGTCTGCGGCATCGTAGGGACGATACTGATGTGAAAAGGTTAAAAAGTTAAAAGGTTAAAAAGGGGAAGGGGGGAAGAAACTTCGGCTTTAACAGTTAATTTGCAAATTCTTTCGGAAAAAGCTTTGCATTTCCGATAATTTCCTCAAGAAGGGCAAACGCATCCTGCGCATCACCGTCGATGGACGCCCGAGCAACTACAGGACAAGGGACAAATGACCCCTGCCCCCCTTTAGGGGGAACAGATACTTTTACACTACCACAGGAAAACTCCAGTACCACCGCGGTGGTACTGGAGTTTTCCTGTGGTAGTACTGCCGTCTTCACGTGTCAGCTTGGGCATCGCGGCACCGAGCCCTTTCGCCCTCTTCGCACGCGGAGAGCTTTTTTCATTCCTTCATTTTTTCATTTCTTCATTTTTTCTTCGTACCTTTGTGGCGGGAAACGACATTCTTAACACTATGGAAAAACCTATCGTAAGCATCATCATGGGCAGCACAAGCGACCTGCCCGTTATGGAGAAAGCAGCCAAGTTTCTCGATGAAATGGGCATTCCTTTCGAGATGAATGCCTTCTCCGCTCATCGTACACCAACCGAAGTCGAGGCCTTCGCCCGCACAGCAGAAGAGCGTGGGCTGAAGGTCATCATTGCCGGCGCCGGCATGGCAGCAGCCTTGCCTGGCGTAGTGGCAGCAAGCACCACGTTGCCCGTCATTGGCGTCCCCATCAAGGGAATGCTCGACGGCCTCGACGCGATGCTCAGCATCATCCAAATGCCTCCCGGCATCCCTGTGGCCACAGTC
Source organism: uncultured Prevotellaceae bacterium (assembly GCA_900313705.1). Classification (GTDB taxonomy): domain Bacteria; phylum Bacteroidota; class Bacteroidia; order Bacteroidales; family Bacteroidaceae; genus Physcousia. The sequence continues at coordinate 7,261 of OMSJ01000101.1, read as the reverse complement.
GGCATCAACGGCGCACAGAATGCTGCCATCCTTGCTGCCGAGATGCTTGCCCTGAGCGACGAGACCCTCGCCCAAAAGCTTCGCGACTACAAGCAAGGCCTCAAAGAGAAAATCGTTAAAGCCAACGCAGAACTCAAAGAAGTGAAGTACAACTTCAAGACGAACTGAACGACGAAGAGCTCTTAGCCACGAATTGCACTTTATAACTTCACCAGGCAGACAGGGCCGAGGAGTCCCGACTCCTGAAGTTCCGAGCCGGCATCGTAGGGGTTTACCGTGGCGTACGTCTTTCGCTCCGACTCGGGCAAACGGGCATCTCCGATGAGACGGTTGCGCCAGTTATTTACCACCTCTACCCGGATGTCATTCCGCCCTGCCTTCAGGAACTGCGTTACAGGAACACGGTAAGGGCTGGTCCACACGCCTCCGGCATATTGTCCGTTCACATATACACGGGCCATGACCATAACACGTCCCAAGTCAAGATATACCGGACCGGAAGGCAGTTCACCTATGTTCAGCGTATTGGTATATGCAGCCATACCGGCATAATACTTGACAGAGTCATTCTGGTTTCTGCTCCAGTCCGTAAGCTCGGCAAAGGTCTGAGGTTCAGCAGGGCCTCGCATAGCGGACTGAAAGGTAACAGTCCAGGGGCTGTCTATACGGGCCAGCACCGTAGGCTCAGGATAGTTTAATGTCTGGGGGACAGGCTGCCCTGAAGCGGGAGCATCGAAGACGACAAAGATACTCTGATTAGCTTCCATATACATGGGTACGACAGTCAGCCCGTCCTGCTGCCTGTACTGGGGCAGCAGGCGTTTCTCGCCCGTAAGCGGATCCCAGGTCTCGGGGCTTCTTCCTTGGACACGGAATGTTATATCGAAGCGCTGAGACTGGTCGCTCTGATTGCTGACAAAGTAAACGTCAGCCCCCTTCAGCCGACGATGGATGAAAGCGTACGGAACCGACTGCTGAGCATAGCAGTCAGGTCTGACGCCCAACGTATTGAGTATGGTCTGCAGCTCTGTTCCGTCAGCCCACACATGCCCTTTACCATAGCTTTCGGATTTCCACATCATGTCTGCCAGACGACTCACTTTCTGGTCGCACATCGGATAGTCCTGCATGCTAGGGGAAGCAACGGCCTGCGGACCAAGGACATTAAGCCCCTGCCGCACCAGTCTTTCTATAACTGTCAGCACCTCCGGCCTCATGGTCTTTTGCTGCGGAAGGACAAGCACGCGGTACTGCATACCGCTGGGCAGAGAAAGGCAGCCACCCCGCACAGTACACCGCTTCAGCACCTCGGCATTGATATAGTCAAAGCTATAGCCGCGGGGTATCTCCGGTTTGCATTCACCCGTCATTTTAGGTGCATCTTCTCCGATGAAATAAGCCACATCGGCTACATAGCTGCCCTGCTGAAGCATCATGTTGCAGCGGCGAAGATAGTCCGTAAAGATATCCATCTGCTGGAACCAGATATTCTTACGGTTGAACTCATTGCCGAACCAAGCGCTGATGCCGGGGAAGGTGATACTGTCCGGCTGTTGGATATAGACGTGCAACAGGGTGGCATTGATACCCTCGCAGAAGAAGCGGTCTGTACGCTGTTTCATCAAGGCGGGATAACGATGGAAGGCCGGTCCGCCTGCCGTACAGCTCTCGGCCCAGACCTTCTTTTTGCCATAGATATGGGCACAACTGCTGGCGGCGCGGTTTTCAATATCGCCCAACGAGCCTTCACTCCAGAACTCGCCCGCCACCTCGTCGCTCTGTCCGCCATACATCAGGAACTCACCGGGGAATCCCCAATGACCGTAGCACTCAAGCCAGGTTGTCAGTCCATGCCGGTTGCTGACCTTACGCAATCCGCCTACATAGTCGTAAGCCACACGGTCGGCAACGAGACGGCGCAAGTCCCACAGGAAACGTTCGCTCTGATCCTGCGAGCCAACCACTTGTCCAAACATGACGGGCAGCCAGGGAACGGGGTCGTAGCCATAGGTGCGACGGAACACGGGTATCATATCGTCCGTCCAGTTCTGGCCGCCCATCTCGTAGCTGTCCTCCACGGTTGCAACCAGACATCTCCTGTCCTTGGCAGGGATACGCCTGAGGACCTCGCCCATAAAGGAATCAAAGTGGCTGGCCACATGTTTGCGGCTCATCTTATCAACCTCCAGCCCGGTAGCCTCGGGCGAGGCCGGTCCGTTGGTGACACCTGTGGTAAGCATAGCAGTACGGTATATCGTCCACTTCCCGTCAGGGACCTTCCAAGTGAGCACTCCATCCTCATTCATCAGCCCTGTCAGGTCTATGACCTGCGATGGCTGTACCACTGTCCCAGCCTGCAGAGGTTCGGGCCTTGTGGGCCACATATACTCATCCCACATGGGCAGCGGACTCTGGAACATCTTGCCCAGGGTTTTCTCTTCATATCGTTCCACCAATGGCTGTTCGCTCAACGTGACAGTCAACTTCGTGGGTTGCCCACCGCCATGCAGCGTCAGACGGAAATCCTGGGCACAGACATCGGGAATGCTCAGACTGATGGGAGCCAGCGGATGAAAGCCTACATTCAGATTGTGGTTCGTGCGGTCAAGGTGTTCCGTCCGCAACATCCGGTATTTCCCGTCCACCTTTGCCTCCAGCCCGACATCCACAAGCAGATAGGCTGGTGTCTCAAAGAGGACGCTGCGCAGCCACATCGGTTCTTCCAGATGAATCTCCTTCGTTACACTTACCCCTGCCTCCTTCTCCATCTGGCAGGTGACCGACTTATGGGCAAAGGCCGGGACAGCCATAACGCGTACATCTTGGGCATCCTCCCCTACCACCGGCAAGGCGATATGCTGAAGCTGGCCATTCCCTTCTACGCCGACATGCTGCTGCGCGAGATAACGCATAGACTGCCGAGGCTCTATCCACGGACCTCCACTCTGGCTCCACCCCGGACAGTTAAAGAGACCTATCTGAATGTCCAGCTGTGTTGCCTTCTTCAGGGCTGCATGCAGTACATCCCACCATTCGGGTGTAAGAACCTTGATGCCTCCGGGCTTGATGCTGCCTTCCCAGATGTTTCCGATGAAAGCACGGTCGATGCCTGCCTTCTTCATTGCCTCCAGATCGCGCTCCACTCCCTCTACAGATATATTGTCCGACATCCAGTACCAGTAAACGGCCACGCGTTGGTCGCACCGGGCTGTCTGAAACCTTGAGTACAGCTCCTCCGTCTGCTGCTTTGCCGCACAAGTGACGGACGTATTACCGCCCAACATTCCCAGGCAGGGAAGGACAAATGCCAAGAAATACTTTTTCATCCTTTTTCTCGCTCTCCTTTTTTTGTTTAGAACTTAATGTTTCGCGCCTTGCTCACAAGCCCAAGGCTTTTATCTGCTTGCAAAGTTACAAAATTTTTCTGAAACTTCAATCGCATCCGAAGGACATATTGACAGATTCAGCAGGCAAAGGCGGTGGGTGACATACTAACTCATGGCTCGCATGTGAGTTTTTTTGTATTTGTGTTTGTGGTCTCGGATTTTTGCCGTACCTTTGCAGAGCAGCATCAAGAGCCTTCCGGCTCGCATACCAACCGAGCACTGGAATAATCAAGAAAAGCATTTAATCCGTTGTTCTTAAATATAGGACTATTATGCGAAGAAAGACGCACGAAGTGAAGATAGGCAAGCTGCGCATCGGCGGCGAGAACCGCGTGGCTGTGCAGAGTATGACGACTTGTTCAACCCTCGACACGGAGGGTTGCATCGCGCAGGCCATCCGCATCATCGAGGCAGGCGGACAGCTTGTTCGCCTCACCACACAAGGCACGCGCGAGGCCGAGAACTTGCGCAACATCAAGGCCGGACTGACAGCACGCGGCTATGGCGACGTGCCGCTCTGCGCCGACGTTCACTTCAACCCGAATGTGGCCGATGTGGCTGCCACGATTGTGGAGAAGGTGCGCATCAATCCGGGCAACTATGTGGACCCAGCCCGTCAGTTCAAGACGCTGGAATACACCGACGAGGAGTACAAGCAAGAGTTAGAAAGGCTCGATGAACGCTTCTGCCGCTTCCTTAATATATGTCGCGAGCATGGCACAGCCATTCGCATTGGCGTGAACCACGGCTCGCTCTCCGACCGCATCATGTCGCGTTACGGCGACACACCCGAAGGCATTGTCGAGTCGTGCATGGAGTTCCTACGTATTGCCGAGCGCGAGCAATTCCGCGATGTGGTGGTGAGCATCAAGGCATCGAACACGGTCATCATGGTGCAGAGCGTCCGCCTGCTCTGTCAGCAGATGGAGAAGGAGGGCATGGACTATCCCCTGCACTTGGGCGTGACGGAAGCCGGCGAGGGCGAGGACGGCAGGCTGAAGAGTGCTGTGGGCATCGGTGCCTTGCTCATCGACGGCATCGGCGACACCATCAGAGTGTCGCTCAGCGAGGAGCCGGAATGTGAGATTCCTGTGGCGCAAAGCATCCTGCAAGCAGCTCGCGTGCAGATGCACAAGACGGAGTACATCTCCTGCCCGGGTTGTGGACGCACGCTCTACGACCTGCAGGACACGATTCGTCGCATCAAGACTGCTGTCGAGGAGAAAGCCAAGACAGACCAGCGCTACAAGACCCTCAAGATAGGCATCATGGGCTGCATCGTCAATGGCCCCGGCGAGATGGCAGATGCCGATTATGGCTATGTGGGCGCAGCCCGCGGCAAGGTCTCTTTATATAAGAACAAGGAGTGCATCGAAAAGAACATCCCCGAGGAGGAAGCCGTTGAACGCCTTATCGCCTTCATTGACAAAGACCTTCAGAGTAATTCATAATTCATAATTGACATTCGTCGAGCTCATGCTTCATCGTTGACTTCCTGTGCTCCGTGGGTGCTCTGGAATACCCCAATGGGAAGAAGTACGTGTACTTGTCGCCATAAGTACGTGTACTTATTCGACTAAGTACGTGTACTTATCCACATAAGTGCGCGTACTTATTTTACCCCCTCCCATAGAGGGAAGCAAGGGGTGCTTTTGCGGGTTATCATTTATATTTTTGTTTTTTCAGACAAAGTCGTTAACTTTAACCTTAATGAAAATTTCTTAACTTTCCTTTTTGGTTATTTAACGATGCAGGAGGCGAAGGTTGCGGAATTATTTCTACCTTTGCTGTCGGATTTGTGAAAAAGGACATACACAATGAGACAATTAACCCTTTGCCTCTTGCTTTTGTGGCCTATTTGGGTTGTAGCGCAAGAAGAAGACGACACCACCTTTCAGATAGCACGTGTACGCACGTTGCAGGAGGTTCTGATTAAGGCTGAAGAGCCTGCATGGATAAGAGAGAAGCTGAAACTTTTCATTCAGAAACGGGAAGAGAACTACCAGCAGGAACCATGCTTTCGCGAGTATGACTTCTTCTTCCAAGACACAGGCTCCGACCTCCTGCGTGGCTCCCAACGAACCGTTACGGACTCTCTGACGGCCTATAAGTTCCAAAGTCAAGGCTTGCTGTTCTCGCCTTCATTGGCTCAGATGAAGCAGGACAGCGTCTTTCAGGTAGCACCCGAACAAAACACAGTCTTCGGCACCGATACTGCCTGCGTAAGCCAACCCGACAGCGCCTATGTGCGTTGGAGCAATCTCGACGAGATGCTTTACCAGAACCTCATCCGCTCCCTGGACAAGCACTTCCTCAGGCAACATCGTTTTGCCGTAAACGGGGAGTTCGAGCATCCCAATCCCAACGTCGTACAGCTTGTCTTCTGGTCAACCAAGTACGAGTTGGACCGTGGCTATCTGAACCTCGACACAGCCCGCTGCATGGTCTTGGAGGCAGAGCGCCACAGCGGTTTGGACTGTGTGAGGCATGAGTTCATCAACGGCTTTGCCCTCTGGGCATTAGGTAGGTTTATAAAGCTCCAGCTAAAGGACTGGACCATCCTGCTGCGTGCCGCCTATACCGAGGAGGGTCAGCCCAAGGAGTTCCAATATAAGATGCAAAGACATTTCGCCTCATGGAGCGATGTGAAGAAGAAACGTCGCGAATGGATGGACAACAAAACCACCTGCCGAGCTTCGCTCCTCCTCCAGCCTACCTCACGAAGGGCTCAGTTCCCCGACCTCATAGACATCTACGCCCCCCGAAGCATCGAGATCTTAACCTCCAAAAGCCGCCGCTACCAGATGCAGGAACGCCTCAGGAAAGTTCCCAGACAATACGTCCTGCTGAAGGAGTAAGTTGTTTTCTCCTGTACAACTTCTCACGTTGACTTGGTTGCTGCTGCAGTCACCTCTGCATTACGTCACGAACATCAAGAAAAGACGAAAGAATGCATAGCGGGCAACAATCATTACATATACATTATATATTTATATTAGAGAAGTCATCATGTTTGTTCCGCCGTTTTGACAGATATGCTGAAGAAATTATTGAGAATTGAATATTGGACATTCATGTTTTTTTCGTATCTTTGCACTGAACAATTATCAAACAATAACTATGGAACTCATTTATCTTCTCTATCTCATCATCGGCATCGCATTGGGAGCGCTGGGTGTGTGGTTTGCCATGCGGGGGCAAGTGCAGGCAGGCAAGGAACGTATCGCCCTGACCGAACAGCAGAAACAACAAGAGGGAGATGCGCTCCGCCAGCAGATGCGCGACCAGCAGGAGACATTCCGGCAGCAAATGCAGGCGATGCAGGAGTCGCAGCAGCAACAGGTGCGTGAGCAACGCGAATCCCTTCAGCAGCAGATGCGCACTCAGCAGGAAGCCCAGCTACAACAGATGCAGCAGCAAAAGGAGCAGATGGCGCAACAGATGGCACTTCTGCGCGAGCAGATGAGCACCACCTCCGAGCGCGTCCTCAAGGAACGGGCGGCAGAGCTCTCTGCCGTCAACAGCGAACAGCTCTCGAAGATACTCAATCCCCTCCAGCAGAACCTCCAGCAGATGCGGACGCAGACTGAGAAGATGCAGAAGGACCACGACGACTCGCTGCGCGAACTGAAGACTGCCATACAAGTCAACATGGAGCGTGAGCGGGCGATGGGCGAGCAGACGGAACGTCTGGCTCAAGCACTCACGGGGCAGAACAAGATACAGGGCAACTTCGGCGAGCTCAAGCTGACGCAGATACTGGAGCAGATGGAACTGGAGCGCGGCCTGCAGTACGACACGCAGGAGACGATGCGCGACGAGCAGGGACGCACCATCACGAGCGACGAAGGCCGACGCATGGTGCCCGATGCCGT
>OMSJ01000102.1 GCA_900313705.1 uncultured Prevotellaceae bacterium | reverse complement strand
ATGTCGTCGCTTTCTGCCAGAGCCTTCTTGCAGTCTGCCAGACCAGCGCCCGTCATCTCGCGGAGCTTCTTGATATCATTCATTGTAACTTCCATAGTACAAATAATAATTAAAAGTTAAAAATTAAAAGTTAAAAATTAAAAGTCTTTGTCTTGGAAGGTGTGAACTAATAATTTTTCACTTTTCACTTTTCATTTTTCACTTATTCAGCTTCGGGTGCTTCTTCAACCTCAGCCTCAGCTTCTTCTTCGCGAGCCTTACCGCTGCGACGGCCCTTCTTCACGGGCTGGTCTTCCTGCTCGGCAGCAGCGTCGCTGTCAGCTTTCTCAGCCTTGCGCTCCTCGAGACCCTCGTTGATGGCAGTGCAGCAAGCCTGGAGGATAACCTCGATGCTCTTGCTTGCATCGTCGTTAGCGGGGATGACGAAGTCGATGTTAGAGGGGTTGCTGTTCGTATCGACGATAGCGAATACGGGGATGCCGAGACGGTTTGCTTCACGTACGGCAATCTGCTCCTTCAGTACGTCAACGACGAAGAGTGCAGAGGGCAGACGGTTGAGGTCGGCGATGGAGCCGAGGTTCTTCTCCAGTTTAGCACGCTGGCGGCTAATCTGCAGAATCTCGCGCTTGGAGAGGTTGCTGAATGTGCCGTCGGCAATCAGCTTATCGATGTTGCTCATCTTCTTCACAGCCTTGCGGATGGTGGGGAAGTTGGTGAGCATACCGCCGGGCCAGCGCTCGATGACGTAGGGCATACCTACTGAGGTGGCGAGGTCGGCAACGCATTGCTTGGCCTGTTTCTTGGTAGCGACAAAGAGGATCTTCTTACCGCTCTTGGCAATCTGCTTCAGAGCCTCGGCTGCCTCGTCAATCTTGGCAACAGTCTTGTTCAGGTCGAGGATATGAATGCCGTTGCGCTCCATGAAGATGTAAGGAGCCATAGCGGGGTTCCACTTTCTCTTGAGGTGACCGAAGTGACATCCGGCCTCCAATAGTGTCTCAAAGTTTGTTCTTGACATTGTTTTGTGTGTTTGTGTGTTGTTTACTTTCTTGTTAATTCTTTTGCTTTAGAACCAACCTGCGGGTAGTCCCTTACGCTATACATTATATATAATATATAGGGAGAGGGAGTCAGGCAGATTTAGATGCTAAACCTATTTTATTTACGATTTAACTATTTACGATTTACTATTTATTATCAGGCGATTTGCTTTTATCTTTGTAAATGAGAAATCGTCAAGCTGTAGATAAATAGTAAATAGTAAATCTGTAAATTGTAAATGGAATCAGCGCTTGCTGAACTGGAAGCGACGACGTGCCTTTGGACGTCCGGGCTTCTTTCTCTCGACCTCGCGGCTGTCGCGTGTCATGAAGCCTTCGGCGCGGAGTGCCTTCTTGTCCTCAGCGTTAATCTTTACCAGGGCGCGTGCAATGGCGAGGCGCAGAGCCTGAGACTGGCCAGTGTAGCCACCGCCATAGAGGTTCACGTTGATGTCGTATTTCTCTAACACGTCGAGCAGTGCCAGTGGCTGCTTAACCACGAACTGGAGGATGGTGCTGGGGAAGTACTCGGTAAGGTCGCGCTTGTTGATGGTAATCTTGCCATTACCTTCTTTGACATAGACGCGGGCAACGGCGCACTTGCGGCGGCCCAGCGCATTAGCTATGTATTTCGTATCCATGTTTGCTGATTATTTATACTGGTTAATATCGATGGCCTTGGGGCTCTGTGCCTGCTGCTTGTGCTCAGCACCGCCATAAATGTAGAGGTTGCCCAGCAACTTGTCGGCCAGCTTGTTCTTGGGCAGCATGCCCTTCACCGTACGGCGGAGCAGCTTCTCTGCGCCATTGGGCTTTGCCAGAATCTCGGCGGGCGTTGTTGCACGCTGGCCACCGGGGTAGCCTGTGTATGACAGATATGTACGGTCTGTCATCTTCTTACCAGTGATTACAATCTTGTCGGCGTTCACGATGATTACATTGTCACCGCAGTCCACATTGGGAGTGAACTCAGCCTTGTACTTGCCTCTCAGCAATTTTGCCACCTTAGAGCAGAGACGACCGAGAACCTGGTCAGTAGCATCAACTACGACCCATTCCTTCTTCACGGTAGCCTTGTTCATCGAGATGGTCTTGTAGCTCAAAGTATCCATTCTTTGTCTAACGTTTTTTGTTTGTTTCTACCTTTTGTTATTTCTCATTTTGTCGGTGCGATTCCCGAACCGTCCGTACAGGCCAATGATGCGGACTATTCACACGCTCCGAGAGGGCCCTTTTGGGGGTCCTTTGATAATAATCGGCGTGCAAAGGTACAACTTTTTCCCTAATCTGCAAGCACAGAGGGGAGTTTTTTATGGTTTAAGTGATTATTTTGCGTTCTTGATGCGGTTTCTCAGGAGGCGCATTGCCTTCCATAGGCCAGGGAAGAGTAGTATTTTAGCCTGACGTATATGCCGGTTGCTGGCGATGTTCATGTCGTGCTGCATCCGAATGGCTTCTTTCTTCAGGGATGGCTTGCCGCTGCGGAAGGCGTGCATCAGGAGTTTGTGGATGCGGGCCTGGAAGAAGGTGTCGAGTTCCGTGCCTGTTATGTTGAAGGTGTGTGCAAGGTCGAAGGAAAGCTTAGTGACGTTGGCCCAGAAGCGGAATTGCTTTTCCTCGCTGCTGGGGTTTGAGATGGTAGTGCCGCCACAGGAGTAGGCGAGGGTAGGCGTGTCGAGATAGGCAACTCGGCCCATGCGGGCGAGGAAGAAGGCTATCTGAACATCCTCGCATCGGTAGGTGTGGGGGTCGAAGAACCGGGGGAAGTCCTGCATCGCCTGGAGTATCCATTCGTTGCGGTACATGGATGTGCAGAGGTGGATGGCAGGCCTTTCTCTTGGTGCCAAGATGCTTGCGAGCATCTCTCTCCCGTCGATAAATGCTTGGCGGAACATTGGTTCCCCGGACGGGACCAACTCCTTTGTTCCTTCATTGTATCTTAACCAGTCGGTGTGGACTATCCCGACGTCCGGATTGGTGTCCAGAATGAAGGAAGACTTCTCGAGCTTCTGCTTGTCTATCCAGAAGTCGTCGCCTGCGCAGTCGGCAATGTACTTGCCCCGACAGGCGCGGAGGCAGTCGAAGTAGTTGGCGACGAAGCCTTTGTTGTGCTTGTTGGCGAGGATGCGTATCGTGTCGGGGTGTTGCCTTTGGTAGAGCTGGCAGACGGCAAGGGTGCTGTCTGTTGAGCCATCCTCGCCGATGACGATTTCTATGGGCAGGTGGCATCTTTGTGCCAGGATGCTGTCGAGTGTCCTGCCGATGGTGTCTTGCTGGTTATAGGTGCAGACGATGACGGAGATTAGTTCATAGTCCATAGTCCATAGTTCATAGTTCAAAGGTATGCAAAGGTAGCACTTTTAATCAAAATACATGCTTCTTTGTTCATAATAATACAATAAAAAGAAAAACAATGAACAGTGGGCTATGAACTATGAACTATTTTTCTTACCTTTGCAGCCCCGAATGAAAGGAACCGATGGAAAAGCTCAAGAATCTGCATAACGCTGAGACCAATGACACCTCCTACGACCATGTGTTGAAGTACACTGGCATCTTTGGCGGTGTGCAGGGGCTGAAGATGCTTATCAGTGCGGTGCGCATGAAGCTCACGGCCCACATCCTTGGCGGTTGGGGCATCGGGCTCATTACTGCCTACAGTTCTGTCTTCGAGTTCCTGAGCAATGCCAGCAACATGGGCATTCCCTTGAATGCGACGCGCAAGACGAGTGAGCTGTTCGAGGTGGGCACGGAGGACGAGATTGCGCATCAGGTGATGGTTATCCGTACGTGGGTGCTCTGGTCGGCTCTCTTTTCTGTCCTCATCTGCCTTTTCTTTTCCCCCATTATCAGCTATTTCTTCTTCGAGCACGACTGGCACCGCTGGCCTGCGGTGATGCTGACTTCGCTTGTGGCGGTGACGAACATCATTGCCGAGGGCGAATGTGCCATCTTGAAAGGCTTGCGGCAGGTGCGCAAGGTGGCTCTCATAGAGACGATACTGGCATTCGGTACTTTGCTGTGCACCATTCCGTTGTACTACCTGCTGGGCATTCACGGCGTCATCATCGGGCTCATAGGCTGCGGCTTTTTGTCTGCGCTCGTGCATTTCTCGTTCTCGCTCCGCATTGTGTCGTACAAGGTGAAACCGCTTTCCCTAAAGACTTTCTTCGAGGGTTTGCCGCTCATCAAGGTGGGCATTCCCTACGTGCTTGCAGGTGTTGCCAATGCAGGTCTGCAGATGGTCATTCCTGCCATCATTCTTGCCCATCATACGATGGTCGAGCTGGGATATTACAAAGCGGGATGGGCTCTGATGATAGGCTATTCGGGGCTTGTCTTCCTGGCCTTGGAGTCCGACTATTTCCCGCGTCTTTCTGCTGTCAACAACGACAAGCAGCGCATGAACGACACCATCAACCAGCAGATTGATGTCTGTACGCTCATCCTTTCGCCTTTGCTCATCCTCCTTGTCGTGTTCATGCCTTTCGTGCTGCAACTGCTTTTCGAGGAGGAGTTCACCATTGCCACGGGTATGGCTACGCTGTCCGTCTTCTATCCTTTCCTGCGCTGCCTGGCGTTGCCGATGGGCTATAGTGTCCTGGCCAAGGGGCACAGCATCGCGTATTTGGTGCTGGAGGTGGTCTATGATGTGCTGTTCGGCCTGCTCATCTGGTGGTGCTACAATGCCTTCGGACTTGTCGGAGCCGGCATTGCCCTTTCCGCCGGAGCCATGTACGACGTGATTATCTATTTCCTCTATTGTCATTTCCGCTACGGCTTCGTCTTCCGCTGGAGCACCTTGCTGTTCTGCCTCGGACAGCTTGCCTGCCTGGTGTTTGCCGTAGAGTACTGCTATCTGGTATCGCCTTCGATGGAGGAGAAGTACGTGGCAGGCGGCCTTGCCTTTTTCGTGTCGTTTGCCTTGAGCCTTTACCAGCTTCTGCATCGTTCGGACTGTGCTAAATGCCTTGTCCGCAAGCTCAAGCGTTGAGGTCCTGATGCCTCGATTGCGTGGGGCCTGTATATCCTTGTCCTGAGGTCTGTTCTGCAACTGTTTCTTCCCTGTTCGGGAATTGTCCGGACGGCGACCCAATCGTGCGCATGAAAAAAGTACGTGTACTTGTCGCCATAAGTACGTGTACTTATTGCCGGAAGTACGTGTACTTATGCCCATAAGTACGTGTACTTATCTGACCCCTTCCCAGCGAGGGGAGCAAGGGGTGCTTTTGCGGATTAGCATTTTTTTTCTGCTTTTGTAAGGCTCAGACGTTGATTGTTGGGAAAAAAGTATTAACTTTGCACAAAAAACCAAACTATATGATTATGAAAAGGTCCCTTTTCCTTACGGCTTTGTTGGCTTGCGCGTGCGCTTCGTTTGCTCAGACGGAGTTGCTGACACGCTATGTAGAACCCCGCATCGGCACGGCTCACTGCCGCTCGTTCCACTTCGCCCCCGGCTCCATGCCTTTCGGTATGGCTAAGCCCGGGCCGTCCACCAACGGCTCGCTGGGCAATGCCGACGGCTGGCAGGCCACAGGCTACGACTATCGCGACAAGTCCATCGAAGGCTTCGTCTGCACCCACGAGTTCCAAGTGGGCGGCATCACCGTGGCTCCCTCCACAGGTCTCCTGCTCACTACGCCCGGCAATCCCGACGGCACAGGGCCGCGAGGCTATCGCTCCAGCTATACCCACGACGATGAGGAAGCCACAGCCGGCTACTATCGGGTGATGCTCAACGACTACGACATCAACGCCGAGGTGACGGCCACACAGCGCGTCGCCTTCATGCGCTTCACCTATCCCGAGACGCAGATGGCGCACCTCATCTTCGACATCGGCCACCAGCAGGGCGAGAGCGGCAAAGTGAAAGATGCCGAAGTTTGGGTCAGCGAGGATGGAACCGTCGAGGGATGGGTCGTCACGCTGCCCGAGTACATAAAGAAGTACCAGCGCGGTGCCGACCAGCGCATATATTTCTCCGCCGTGGTGGATAAGAAGCCTGTCTTCGTCGGCACATTCAATGGTGACGATGCCTACGAAGACCGCACCTACGCCCACGGCAAGGGAGCAGGCGCCTACTTGAACTTCCATACGAAAGACGGCGATCAGATAACCGTCAAGGTGGGCATCTCCTATACTTCCGTCCAGAATGCCCGCATCAACCTCAAGGCAGAGGCAACAGGCGTCAGCTTCGATCAGGCACGTGCCAGCTCGCAGTTGGTTTGGGGTGAAGCTCTCGGACGCATACGCGTGGAAGGCAAGAATGAGGACGACCTCAAGAAGTTCTACACAGGTCTCTATCATGCCTTGCTCGGAAGAGGCATAATGAGCGATGTGAACGGCGCTTATCCCAAGCACGACGGCACCATCGGGCAGGTTCCCATGAAGAACGGTCAGCCTCAGTTCCACATGTTCAACACCGACGCTATGTGGGGCGGCCAATGGAATCTGACGCAACTTTGGGCGTTGGCTTATCCCGACCACCTCTCCGAATTTGTCTCCTCTACGCTTCAGGAATATAAGGACTGCGGCTGGCTGGCCGACGGACTGGCCAACTCGAAGTACGTCTCCGGTGTGGGCACCAACCAGTTGCCCCTGATGATTGACGCCGCCTACCAGTGCGGCATCCGCGACTTCGACCTCAAGCTTGCTTATGAGGCTTGCCTGAAGAACGAGTTGGATGGCGAGCGTCGTCCTGAAGGTGCAGGCAAGGACGATACGGCCGACTTCGTGGAGCTTGGCTATGCGCCCCACAAGAATCTCGGCGAGCGCGGCGAGGACTTCTACTTCTCCGGCTCACATACACTGGAGTATTCCTTCTCTGCCTACGCCACAGCCATGCTTGCCAAGAGCCTCGACGAGACAGAGTACTACGACAAGCTGATGTGGATGGCCCGCGGATGGGAGCGCATCTTCGACGAGAAGACCGGCTATATGCATCCGCGCCTCAAGAACGGCGAGTTCATCGCTAACTTCGACCCCATGCAGGTATGGCGCGGCTTCCAGGAAGGCAATGCCGTGCAATATACCTTCTACGTTCCCCACATGCCCGAAGAGCTCATCAAGAAGGTTGGTGCTGACGAGTTCAACAAGCGCCTTAACGACATCTTCACAGCCTCGCAGCCTCAGATCTTCTCCGGCGGCAAGGAGATAGACGCCTTCGCCGGTCTGCGCACCTACTACAATCAGGGCAACCAGCCTTGCCTCCACATCTCGTGGCTCTTCAACCATAGCGGGCGTCCCGACCTCTCGCAGAAGTGGGTGCGTGCCATCTGCGACGAGTTCTACGGCACCGACGGCATCCATGGCTACGGCTACGGGCAGGACGAGGACCAGGGACAGTTGGGCGCATGGTACGTGATGTCCTCCATCGGACTCTTTGCCGTCGATGGCCTGACCTCACCCGAACCTTCCTTCAGCATCGGCAGCCCCATCTTCGACAAGGTAACCGTCAAGCTCAGCAAGGACTACTACAAGGGAGACCAGCTCGTCATCACCACTAAGAACAACACGAAGAAGAATGTCTATGTGCAGCCCCAGAAGCTCATCAATGGAGAGAAGAGCACGGCAGGCAGCATCAAGTTCTCCGATGTCGTCAAGG
>OMSJ01000103.1 GCA_900313705.1 uncultured Prevotellaceae bacterium | reverse complement strand
TACCGTGCGCAACATCAATAACCTGAAGACCCCCTATTGTACTACCTTCAGCTATATGTTCTCTGGTTGCAGCAGCCTCTCCAACCTCGATGTCAGCAACCTCGATGTCAGCAATGCTAACAGTCTCTACAGCATGTTCTATGGTTGCTCGAAGCTGACTTCCCTCGATGTCAGCAAGTGGAAAACTTCCAAGGTGACCAATATGGGCTATCTCTTCACGGGCTGCAAATTGAATAGCATAGACCTCACTAACTTCGATGTCAGCAATGTCAGAATCTTCAAGGGCATGTTCCAAAACAGCAGAAACTTGACCACCATTAAGGGTCTGGACAAGTGGAATACTGTCAATGCTACCGACATGTCCTGCATGTTCTACAACTGCGAATCCCTTACTACCTTCGACCCCTCCAAGTTCAACACGGTCAGTGTGACCAATATGAGCTATATGTTCTACGGTTGCGAAAGTTGGGTAGTTAATGCCTATTCTACTCCTATTAATAAATACAACGTGAGCAATGTTACGAACATGAGTTACATGTTTGCCTACTGTTCGAATATCTTCAGAATGAAACTCCCCGATTGGAATACGGGCAAGGTAACCGACATGTCTTCCATGTTCGCACATTGTACAGCTCTCAAGGAGATTAAACTCACCGGATGGGATACGCGCAAAGTCACGACGATGGAAGGTATGTTCTATGGGTGTACGAAACTTCCTAACATTGATTTGTCGTCCTTCAACACACTTGCGTTGACAAGCATGAGAAATATGTTCAGGGATTGCAGTCTTCTGGGGAATGTAAACCTGAGTTCCTTCGACTTGAGCCGTATCACCGATATGTCCTACATGTTCTGTGGATGTAAGGGCGGCTTAGTCATCGACTTCCGAATCCCCAAGAAGATGAAGGCCGGCGTCAATATGCAAGGCATGTTCAACGAAACCTGGAACGACTCCCGCGATTATGGAGGATTCTACCTTAATGTGAACCCCAACTTCCAGGTGACGACCAGGCAGTACATCACCTACCCGAGCAAGTCAGACTTCTTCAACAGTTGTGAATTTGAACTCTATACCAGTGATCGCTCCGTGAATACGACAACGAAGAATAATGCCATCACAACCTTAAAGAATCTGGGTTGGAAAGGCTGGGATACGGGCGAGAAGCCAAGGTTTATATACCGCTATACCAATGGTGTAAGAGTGGATATTGAATATTAAAAACAAAGTAACTTGGATATGAAACTTAGGTCTATCATACTGAACACGATGCTCCTGGCTGCTATCTTGCCAGTAGCGGCACAGGCACCCGACAGCACCACGGCGCTGACTCCCTTTACCACCATCGGGCAGAAGCGTGTACTGCCGCGTGTGACCACGAAAATCCATCTGATGACACGCTCCTATGGCGACAGTATCGTCCTGCGCTGGGTGGCCGAGGACTTTACCTCCTACAACTATCTGGCACGCCTCGGAGTCAACGTTCTGCGCATTCCCAGAGTCAAGGCCGACGGTACCCCCATTGTCGGAGAGAAAGTCGATACCCTGGCCTATGAGCTACGGCCTAAGACCCTCGAGCAGTTCCGCAGCTCCTATGCCCCCAACGATAGCAATGCCTATATCGCCATGGGTCTGCTCTACGGAGAAAAGGAGAACCTTCACCCCAACAACCAAGGCTTTGCCGACAAGACACAGAACGAGAGTTCCGACCAGGACATAGCCTACGGCTTTGCCATGCTGGTGGCAGACTGGCGCGCTGACTTGGCGCGCGACCTGGCCGTCCGCCTGACCGACCGCAATGTGGAGCCCGGTGCCACCTACGACTACATCGTCCAGCCGACTGTTTGGGAGAACAACGGACGCCTCATCTTCGAACCCGGAGTGGCCGAGGAAGTGAAGAATGTCCCCTACCGGCCAGAACCCTATGTGCCGCAGATGGTGGACTCTCTCTCCAATCCCGGCACCCTCATGCTCGGCTGGTGGGACAAGGACCACTCCAGCTTCGAGATAGAGCGTCGCCACACCATGACCCTCGACGGACGACGTGTCGATGGGCAGTGGATGCGGGTCACCCGCAAGCCCTACGTCCCCATGATTCAGCAGCCCGAGGGCGAAGGCTACTGTGTCATCCACGACTCGGTGCCCGAGCTCGGAATGTGGAATTACCGTCTCATGGGTCACGACCCCTTTGCCGAGCTTACACCTCCGACGGAGCATTCCGTTTTTGTCCGCGACGTACAGCCGCCTGTGCCTGCTAACATCAAGTACATCGTCATCGAGCGTCCTGACGACGACGACCCGATGTCCTCGGTCATTGCCCACGTCGTTTGGGAGAAGGATACGTTGGAGTCGGACTTTGCCGGCTACCGCGTCTTTTACCGTCCCATGCACGATGGTGAAGGCGGTCTGTGGCAAGCCATGAACTTCGACCTGCTGGCACCTACCGATACTTTGCTCAGCATCGACATGACCGGCAAGCGGACCGGCATGATGTACATCTCAGCCTACGACGACTCCGGCAACGAGTCGAAGTCCTTCATGCAGCAAATCCGCCTGACGGACTTCAAGGCGCCTCAGGTGCCCAGCAACCTGCGGGCCGACGTGCGCAAGATAGACTTGGAGCGCGACAGCACGGTGCTGGCCAGTAAGTGGGCATTCATCGACCTATACTGGCAGCCCGCTGCCGAAGACGATGACATCGACTATTTCGACATCGCCTGGGCCAACGACACCACCCACAACTTCCTTATCCGCAATCAGGGCGGCATCCGACAGACCACCTACACCGACTCCGTGGCACTGAACGCCAACCAGCGCTATATATATTATAAGGTACGCGCGATAGACTGGTCCACTAACGTCGGACAGTGGAGCGACTGGATTCAGGTGGAGCGTCCGCACATCACCCCGCCCACACAGCCCCATCTGGGCGAGTCGAGCCACGATGAGCTGATGGGTATGCACATGGAGTGGATTGTAGGCAAGGATGCAGACATGCGCGAGCACACCCTCTACCGTCGTCTGGGCGAGAATGGTACGCCCGAGGTTGTCGGCACGTGGAATGCCGACAGCGTGAAGGCTCACGACGGCCTCATCGTCGTGGATGACAATCCGCCTTTCTCTCCGCGCGAACGTTACTATTACTGGATGTCCAGCACCAATGCCTCGCCCTTCGTCGCCAATAGCCTTGCTGTCAGTTGGCGCCACACCGGTCCCCGCATGTTCGACCTCAACATCAGCCTCATGGGCAAGTACGATGCCAGCGAGCAATGCACCGTCCTGGACTGGGGCGTGGACGAGAGCAAGCTGCCCGATGGAGACTGGTATTGGGCCATCTTCCGCCGTGGCCCCGGCCAGAAGAGCCACAGCTACTACATGGCGGCTCCGAAGGAAGACCGTTCCTACATAGAGCACACCCTCAAACCCGGTGAGGAGGCCAGCTACTACATCCGTTTGCAGTTCGGCGACGGCCGACGCAGCAAGGACTCCGAACCCGTCACTGTCAGCGTACCCAAGAATGAATGAGATTTGAATGTCAATAGGTTATGAAAGAGTACATGCCATATACCATCCACCTGCCATCCGAACTCCGGAGGCCCTGTGCTGCGCATAAGTCCTTCGGCCTGCGCAGGCCTCGGTCCATAGTTCAGATATTATGTTTTGTGCTTTCGATATGCGGATTCACCAGTTGCGGTCTGATTGATATCGATGTGAACAGCGACATCTCCCAGATTGCTGCTGAGATGAAGCTCAATTTCGATACGGCCTACGTGTGGAAAGGCTTCGTGGTGAATGTGGTGCCGCAGTTCAAGCCCGACTCGCTGAACATTACGGACATCTATATTCGTGCTGAGCATCCCGAAGTGGTGGACGTGAACCTGCTCTCGGGGCGCATCACTGCTGTTGGAACCGGATGGACCCGACTCTTCGTAGAGTCCGTGTCGGCCCAGATTAAGGATACCTGCACCGTCTGCGTCATGGAACTTTGGGACGTTCCCCATTCTGTGTACCCTTATGAGACGGTATTCTACGCAGATGTGACTCTTCGCGGAGAGCCCCTAACCGAGGACATGGTGGTAGCTGCCTTTGTGGGCGATGAGTGCCGTGCCATTGGTGAGGCTCTGAGTTTTCATGGTATAAGCCTCATGCAGTTGAGGGTAGGAGCAGAGAATATCTATGACAGCTCCTCTATCCCTGATATTCCCGATTCGGACATAAGCGACGATGACGACGATGAAGGAGGTGACGATGATGATGGCAACGACGATGACGATGATGGTGGCGGCGGTCCTCTGGTGCCCGATGACGGTGTTGACCCCAACCCCTGGATCTATCAGGAAACCATCTCCTTCCGATGCTACGACAAGAAGAAGTTGCGCCTATATGAGTGTCCTATTACCGTAGAGTTCGACGGCGAGACACACGGCACACTCTCCAACCTCTATAAGATTGACTTTGAGTAAACAACTCCCATAAGCCCCATAAGTCCTATAAGCCCCATTAGCCCTATAAGTCCCATTAGCCCCATAAGCCCTATGCGAAGCAGATTATACCTTTACCAACTTGTATTGTCCATCCTGTCGGCAGCTCTGCTGGCATCCTGCACCCTCTCCATGGAAGAGTGGGCCATTCCCGAGGAACAGCGTGGACAAGGTGAAATCTATACCGAAGAAAATGAGTATGGTCGCATCTCCTATGAGTTTGCCGACAGTGTGCTCTATGTCACAGAGAACATCCAGGAGCAATACCTTGTCCGCGTGGAGGCAGACAGCATCCTCTACTTCAGCGACCAGATGCCCGAAGAGTGGCGCCCCTATGTGGGCCAGAAGATGGCTGCCGGCATCTCCCATTTGCTTCCTTATGGACTCAACAGCCGTGTCATCTCTGTCGTGAACTACGGAGGCTTCATCAAGGCCGTGACCACACGTGTTAACCTCGAGACTGTCTATAAACACCTCAAGTACAGTTTCGATGGCTATGCCTCAGCTCCCGACATCGATCCTGACCAGATTGATAGTATCGACCTCGAAGACTATGGCTTCCAGATGCAAATTGACCCCGAGACGGGCGACACCACCATCACCGACTGGAATGACTATGACATAAGTAAGGGAATCCGCCCTGCCTATGCCCGCCGACGTTCGCTCCGCCACACCCGTGCCGACGATATTCCTGAGGAAAAGATTGGAAAGGACAACATAAAATCAAATACTTTAATCGAGTTATCACTTGATACACGTGCAAGTGACATTGGCAAGTACAAGGAAACCAATGGCTACATGTCTGCTATAAAAAAAGTTTTCGTCGAAAAATTGGTTGCTGAAGTTACCAAAGCATCCAAAAATAGCAAAAATGGCGAAGTCTATGCTGCTTTCAGGATGAAGTCAACACATTTTAGCAAGTTCCATGCCCTTAAGGATACAGATGCAGGTGTTGAGGAGGAATGGACCGATACATGGTCTGAATGGGACTTTGCTGTGGAAACAGGCTACGATTACAAGAGGGAAGGCGGCAAGATGGATCCAGCGGTTGACGATAGGCTTGGAGTCCCGATGTTTGGCTTCTCTGATATGGTGAAAAGTATCTCGGCAAGAAACGCTGCAAGCAAGCCTATGAATCCTGTAGCGATGCAGAAGAAACGATTCAGCTACGTTAAAGTGCGCATACCCATCAGTGCCGTTCCGGTGGCATTTGCTATCATCGTTGAGGGTAATATCACTCCCACTTTCGAGTTAAATGGCTGCATCAGCGTCTCTTCAAAATATACTTCAGACGTGGTGCGTACAGGTAGTCGTGTTGTCAAGGGACAAGCTCCTGAGAAATTTGAGGATAAGGTGGTAAAAGAAGGAAGTTTTACTGCCCCTTCGGTCTTGATCAATGGTTCTTATAAAGTGGGTCTAAAGGGGCGAATAGCTGCAGGTTTCGAAGTTGGAGGCACTGCAGGAGTGACTATAGGTGCCAACATTGAAGGCTACTTTGAGGGCAATGCCTCCTTTAAGATAGCAGTGAAGGAGGGAACATCGAACATGAACGGAGAGCCCAAGCAATATGTTACCTGGCATGATTTCTCTGGAACGCCCTTCAAGTTCTATGTTGATGTTTATGGTGATGTCACGGTCTTTGTTGCACCGTTAGGTATTCCTGTTTGGGAAAAACAGGTTGTCAAGTTCTTGACGAAACGGCTTATTAACAAGATTCCAGAATCTACAACAGGCATCAGGTTCAAAGGAGGTGACTCATCCTTCGGAGCTGAGTTGGGAAAGGAATATGAAGGTAGCGAATATGAAAGTATTGGGACAATTTATGGATGGTATGTACCATATAACAGTTTATCCCCATTTTTTGCACTCATGGGCAGTTCCAAGTTCTATCCGGCCATGAAACTCTATGTGGGAGACATAAAGGATGATAAATGGATGTGGATGAAGCGAGCACATAACGAGAAAATTGAAACTTTCCTGCCTTCCAGCCAGTGGCGTTTGATTGAAAATCACGAGACCTACTATTTCCGCGAATATACTTATTGGCAAAAGTTGGATAATCTTGCGGGTAAGAAAGCTGGCTATATTTATCTCGTTCCGACCTTCGTCTCTTTCAGCTCCGATGACATCCTGCATACCGACTGCAATTTTGACGATCAACTTGTCAAGGATGCCATAGATGAAGTTATTGAAATTAAGGAAAGTGCTGTTATGATTGATGTGGCAAAGCCTCTGATTGAGACTGTGAGCGCTAAGCATTTGGAGAGCAGGGACATGGATGGTACCATCTCTCACGGCACCTATATCAGCAAGGACAAGGGCGGTGTCCAGAATGCGTCACAAGGCAGTCAGGCTGCTGTCCGTCAGTACTTCTTCTACGCGACCGTCAAGGTTCAGGGAGGTAGCTATATGAAAGGGTGGGGACTCACCGTCTATGTTCTCAGCCCCAACAAGAAATGGCTCATGAAGAAGATTATCCCTGTCAATAAACTCCGCTCCGGGCTCTACACGTTCCTTTTCAGTTTCTACTCAGATTGGGCACCACAGAGCATGGCAAACGAAGAAGGTGACAACGTCGCGCGTCTCTACTTCCGTGTCACACCTTATTGGGAAATAGCGTCAGATAATGAAGTCATGACATGTCAGGCTGCTGACAGAAAGTCCACCAAGAGTTACCCCATCGAATACTTCTGCGATAACAATACAGACTACTGGACCTATATTAAGAATAACAAAGGTCTCTATGGCGAGTCGGACGACATCATCCTTACGCCTTAGGCAGAGCGCCTGCCAGTAGCCTTTGGCTGATGCCCCTCTGCGGAGTAGAGCAGATGACAAAGCGCCCCGTGCTTCCTGGATAAGCACGGGGCGCTTCTTATATATGCGCGAGGCTCTGTTACTTGATGTTGCCTACGCTGATGAGGTACTCGGCAATCTGCACGGCGTTGATCTGCACGGCGTTGAGGGCAGCGCCTTTCTTTATCTGGTCGCTGACGAGCCAGAAGGTGATGCCGTTGGGGTTGGCGAGGTCCTTGCGGACGCGGCCTACGAAGACGTCGTCGCAGTTCTCGTGGAAGAGGGGCATGGGGTAGGGCCGCGAAGAGTGAAGATTGAAGAGTGAAGAATCAGAGTTGCCTTCGCCACCTGATTGGTTATTCTTCACTCTTAACTCTTCACTCTTCACTCCAAATGGATTGTCTTCCAGCTGCAGTCCCTTGCCGTTGCGGACAGCCTCTTGGAACTCTTCGACGCTGACGGGGCGCTCGGTCTCGGCCCAGACGCTTTCGCTGTGGCAACGGAGGCTGGGGACGCGGACGCACATGGCACTCACCTCGCAGTCGGTGTGCATGATTTTCTTCGTCTCGTTGTACATCTTCATCTCCTCCTTCGTGTAGCCGTTGTCGCAGAAGACGTCAATCTGCGGGATGACGTTGAAGGCCAGTTGATAGGCAAACTTCTCGACGGTGGGCTTCTCGCCGGCCAGCACTTGGCGGTACTGCTCGTAGAGCTCGGCCAT
>OMSJ01000104.1 GCA_900313705.1 uncultured Prevotellaceae bacterium | reverse complement strand
TAGTACACCTGAGCCGTGGCATTCAGTCCGGCACTCAATGTCGCAACAAGTATTCGAAGGATGTTGGTATGTCTCATAGCTTTGTCTGTTTTCGTTTCACCTCTTTCTCAGGCAACCACCTCGTGTACAGGAATGTCGTGGACTTCTGCAGGCACTTCGTCAAGGAGCTGGAAGGGGAAGCAGATGCCTGTCAACCTTGCGGTCTTCAGTTGAGGCAGGAGGCGGTCGTAGTAGCCTTTGCCCCTTCCCAGTCGGTGCCCAGCTCTGTCGAAAGCCATACCGGGAATGATGGCAAGCTGTATCTCGTCATAGTTCTCGGGAGCGAACAATGGTCCTGTCGGCTCCATGATGCCGAAGGCGCCCTCTCTCAAAGAGGACTCTCCTTCGTAGAGATGCAGCTCCAGCTCGTCGCCCTTCACGACTGGCAGGAGTACCTTCTTCCCGTTCTTGTAGGCATCCTTTATCAGCGGACGTACATCCACTTCGTCGGCAAGGGGATAATACAAAAGCAGAGTGCCTGCTTCCTGCCATGAGGCAAGAGCAAGCACTCTGTTCGTTATCTCAGTTGACATCGTCTCTAACTGAGCGACATCATATTGTCTTTTCTGCGCTCGGATGTATTTGCGCAGAAGGCTTTTCCTCTCCCATAGGGGAGGTCGGGTGGGGTCGTTCACTTCTTAGCTTTCTTTGCAGCCTTTTCCTTTGCCTTGTCGTACTTCTCCCAAAGCTTCTTCTTGGCGCAGTCGGCTTTCTGAGCTTCTGTGAATGCTACGGCAGCAGCTTCAGTGGCAGCTTCGTCGGCAGGAGATGCCCAAGCGAACTGGAAGCCCTTCTGCACGTTCCAGTAGCCGCGAGTGAAGTCGGGGAAGGCTACGGCGCAGCAGTTGTTGTCCATTGAGAGTGTGCCAAGCTCTGCCAGGCAGCACCACTCGGCGAGGTCATAGACGTCCATGTCGAGGGGCAGTCCGTTCTGCAGGCAATAGACGAGGCGTGCGTCCATGAAGAAGTCCATGCCGCCGTGACCACCTACCTTCTGTGCCATCTCGCCATACTTCTTGATGATGGGGTGGGTGTATTTGCTGACGAGAGCCTGCTGCTCTGCTGCGGGCAGGAAGCCGTGAGAGCTGAGGTCATCGACCTTCGGTGCTACGCCGCTGGCTGTGAGCTGGCTCTTGTCGAGCGCATAGTGCTGTTCGGGATACTTCGTAGCGTAGCCTCTGGTGCCGGTCAGCTTGTAGAGGCGGTTGTAGGGCTGCGGGTTCATCACGTTATGCTGAATCTCTACGACCTTGCCTTCTGCAGTACGCATGAGGGTGGTCGTCTGGTCGCCGTTGCGATAGTTGTTGCAAGGCTTGCCGGTCTTCTTCTCGACGTATTCCTTGCCATGTGCGCTCTTTGTGTCCATAGCCACGAGAGTTGTGAAGCGGTCGCCTCGGTGGATGTTCATGGCGAGGGCAACGGGGCCGAGACCGTGGGTAGCATAGACGTCACCACGGTTCTCCATGTTGTACTTCATGCGCCAGCCGAGCTTGTCGGGGTCGCTGCCGTCGGGGTTCTTCCAGTAGTAGTCCCAGAAGTCGTCGAGGTTGTGGATGTAAGCACCTTCGCCACGGAGCACTTCACCGAAGACGCCGTTCTGCGCCATGTTGAGCGTGTTGAGTTCATACCAGTCGTAGCAGCAGTTCTCGAGAATCATGCAGTGGAGACGTGTCTTCTCTGAGAGTTCGATGAGCTCCCAGCATTGTTCGAGGTTCATGGCAGAAGGCACCTCGATGGCGGTGTGCTTGCCGTTGAGCAGGGCACACTTGGCAACGGGGAAGTGATGGTCCCAGTCGGTAGCCACATAGACGAGGTCGATGTCCGGGCGCTTGCAGAGTTCTTCGTAACCCTTCTCGCCACTATAGATGGCTGCTGGTGGAAGTCCTGCATTGCGGAGGTACTTCTGACATGCTTCAGCACGTGCTTCCACATAGTCGCAAAGTGCTACAATCTGTGTGCCGGGAATGTGGGTAAAGCGTTCCACAGCGCCAGGACCACGCATACCAAGGCCTACGAAGCCAACGCGGACTGTTGCCATCTTCGGAGCAGTCAGTCCGAGGACGTGCTGCTGGCCTGCAGGACGAGTGGGTGTATCAACGATAAGGGTTCCTTTGTCCCAGTGATACTTAGTGCTGGGACTGAGACTTTGTGCCAAAGAGGTAGCACAGAAAACGGTTGCCGCGAAAAGGACGGCAGAGAGATGCTTGATGTTCATTGTTATTATTAGTTTTAGTGCATTTGCTGCGCAAAGATAGTAAAAGTTTCCTAAAGTGCCGCAATTTTCATGCAAAAGAAGTGAAAAAAGATAACTTTTTCCCTTTTCGTGCCTTCATATTACATAATATATAGTACATTTGCAGAGTAAAAGGCGCGAAATGGAGAAGAAAAAGTTGCTTGGAATGACGCTTGATGAACTGAAGGTCGTCTGTGCGGAGGTTGGGATGCCAGCCTTTGCTGCAAAGCAGATGGCTGAATGGCTCTATGGGAAGCACGTCAGGAGCATCGACGAGATGACCAATCTCTCGCTCAAGAGCAGGGCGGCCTTGCAAGAGCGCTACGCCATAGGATGCGTTGCGCCGAGCGACGTTCAAAAGAGCGTCGATGGTACGGCAAAGTACCTCTTCCCTACGGAGAGCGGCCAGAAGGTGGAGTGCGTCTTCATCCCCGACGGTGAGAGGGCGACGCTCTGCGTCAGCAGTCAGGCAGGATGCCGCATGGGATGCCGCTTCTGCATGACGGGCAGGCAGGGCTTCGGCGGCAATCTTACCACCACGGACATCCTGAACCAGGTCTATTCCGTGCCGGGTAGCGAAGGGCTCACGAACATCGTCTTCATGGGACAAGGCGAGCCGATGGACAACCTGGATGCCGTACTGCGAGCCACGGAGCTGCTCACGGCTTCCTATGGCTGGGCATGGAGCCCGAAGCGCATCACGGTCTCGACCGTCGGCATACGGAAAGGTGTGGAGCGCTTCCTCAAGGAGAGCGACTGCCACCTGGCCATCAGCCTGCACAACCCGTTCCCCGATGAGCGCCTTGCGATGATGCCTGCTGAGAAGACGTACGGCATCCATGAGATGCTGACACTCCTGCAGAAGCAGGACTGGAGCCATCAGCGGAGGCTCAGCTTCGAGTACATCGTCTTCGGCGGACTCAATGATTCGGAACGCCATGCACGCGAGCTGGTGCGCCTGCTCTCGCCTCTGGAATGCCGCGTCAACCTCATTCGGTTCCATCAGATACCTGATTCGCCTTACAAGGGAGCTTCGGAGGAACGGATGGTCTGGCTGCGCGACTACCTGACCCAACATGGCGTGACGACTACCATACGTGCCAGTCGCGGACAGGACATCTACGCCGCCTGCGGCCTGCTGCACGCGAAGACTTTGAACATATAAAAACACGAAAACAAACGAAAGATATTTATTTAATAAAACCACGGATTGAACGGATTAAACGGATTGGTACGCCAATCTGCTTAATCTGAAAGAAATTCAAGAGCAATCCGATAAATCCGTTCAATCCGTGGTTAAACAATACTTAACGTATTATGAAGAACTTATCATTTTTGCTTATAAGCATGCTCGTTCTGGCAAGTTGCACGAAGGAGCAAATCTTTCCGCAGGCCAGCGGACGTCCGTATGAGGTTCTTGTCGTTCTCGATAAAGCGACATGGAACGCACCAGCTGGACGTGCCTTGTTCGATATCCTCGATACCGACGTGCCCTGCCTGCCGCAGAGCGAGCGCTCGTTCCACATCACGCAGATAGAGCCGAAGGACCTGAATGCCAACTTCAGCATCTTCCGTAACATCATACAGGTCAATATCGACAAGACCCAGTACTCCCGAACCGGTATGCGCTTCATGCGCAACAAGTTCGCCATGGACCAGATAGTGCTCACCATCAACAGCCCCAACCAAGACGACCTGCGCCAGTTCTGCATCGACCATAAGCAGGAGGTCATCGACTTCCTGACGCGCAGCGAGATGAACCGCCTCATCAAGGAACTGGAGAAGAAGCACTCCAAAGTCACCTACGACCTGGCTTGGCAGATTTTCGCCTGCAGCTTCTACGCTCCCAAGGAACTCACCAGCTACAAGAAGGGCGAGTACTTCTTCTGGACCAGCAACAACACGGCCAGCGGCCTGGAGAACATCTGCATGTACAGCTATCCGTATGAAGGCCCGGAGACCTTCACCAAGGAATATATGGTAGCCAAGCGAGATTCGGTGATGAAAGTGAACCTGCCAGGCGAAAAGCCCGGCATGTACATGAAGACGGACACGCTCTGCACGATGATAAAGCCAATTGTCGTCCACAAGCGGTACGCCATGGAGATGCGCGGCCTCTGGTACATGGAGCACGACTGCATGGGCGGTCCCTTCGTCAGCCACTCGCGCATCGACACGGAGACCAACCGCGTCGTCGTCGTGGAAGGCTTCGTCTATGCTCCGGAGAAGATGAAGCGCGGACTCATACGCCGCCTCGAAGGTTCACTCTATACGCTGCAGCTCCCCGAAGAGCAGTATTCGCTCATCGACACGGGACTGGAAGAAGAGAAAGCTCAAACGCCAGATAAGTCAACACAAAAGGGAAAGACTAAGAAATAGACACGCCATGTTGCGCAACTAAGCACGCCTAATAGTTTGATTGTTCATGTACTTGCAATTGCACATACGTGAACATGCAATTGCAAGTACATGAACAATCAAACTCCACTACTGCCCTAATTACATAACAGACCACTATAAAACAAGTCATTTACATGGAAAAACTCAAGATAGCCATCGCTCTGATTGGCGAAGAAGGTACATACAGCGACCTCGTCCGCCAAGTCTGCGACGACCCAGCCATGCTCGAACTCTGTTCGCCAGCCTTTTACGAAGAGGAGGCAGCCTATCGCGAACTCAACGGAGGAAAAGTCGATGCGCTGGCCCTCTACTCTTCAAGAGGACCGGCGAAGCGACCTGCTCAGTCCGTCGAGATTGTCGTAACGGAGAAGGCCTCCTTCATGCCGCTCCCGAAGGAGCCAACGGCTGAGGACATCGTCAAGTTCCGCGATATACTGGAACGCGATTTCGACAGAAGACTGCCCCGCATCGCTATCGTTCAGGAGAACCCGATGCAGAACCCGGACCTCGCTTCGCAAGTCACGGCGGAGCAGGGCATCAACACCTACGGCCCCTATACTTCCGAACAGTTTCTCGGCGACGACAACGCCTGCCACTTCGACGGCGTCGTCATCCCGGAAGGCAGCTCGCTCCCGTCAAGCCTGTCCGGAGGTGCCGCAGCCCGTTTCTTCGCAGGCATGGAGACAGTCATTACCGCCTCCCTTGGCACTTTGCGGAAGGAAGAGACAGAAGAGGGACTGGCAGACGTGTCTAACCTGACAAAGCCCATCTACACAGCTATCGACATCGTCCGCAACCGCGCCTTCTACGACGAAGCACGGCAAAATCCGTTGCCAAAGCTCTTCCGCGACAAACGCGACGACCGCAAGAAGGACGATGCTCCACAGGCAAACAGCGACAACGACGAGAAAGGACAGCCATCATGAGTGCAAATCCCGATATGCAGACGCTGATGAACCGCTATGGCATCGTGGGGCGCAACGAAGCGCTACGTGAAGCGCTCGCCACAGCCGTCCTCGTTGCTCCGACCGACCTCTCCGTCCTCATTCAGGGAGAGAGCGGCGTCGGTAAGGAAGTCATACCCCGCATCATACACGACCACAGCAAACGCAAAGGCAAGACGTACATCGCCATCAACTGCGGCTCCATTCCCGAAGGAACCATCGACAGCGAACTCTTCGGACACGAGAAGGGCGCCTTCACCAGCGCCATCGGTGAGCACGAAGGCTATTTCGGAGCAGCTAACGGCGGTACACTCTTCCTCGATGAGGTTGGCGAACTGCCCATGAGCACGCAAGCCCGCCTGCTTCGAGTCCTGGAGACGGGCGAATACATGCGAGTGGGAAGCAGTATGCCGCGCAAGACAGATGTGCGCATCGTGGCCGCTACAAACGTGGATATCCCCAACGCCATCAAGCAGGGACGCTTCCGCGAAGACCTCTATTACCGCCTCTGCACCATCAACATCAAGATTCCGCCTTTGCGCAAACGTCAAGGCGATGCCGTCCTGCTGTTCAAGAAGTTTGCCCTCGACACAGCCGCACGCTACAATATCCCCGAGCCCATACGTCTCACTCCAGAGGCAGAGGCAGTCGTCAACTCCTATAAATGGCCAGGTAACATACGTCAGCTACGCAACATCACCGAGCAACTCAGCATCCTTTCCGAAAGCCGGGACATCACCCCCGAAGTGCTTGCCAAGTACGGCATCACGCCGAACTCCGATGCAGATACCGGCATCGCCACCATCGGAGGAAGCTCCTCAGGTACGCAGCATGACTACGAACAGGAAATCAAGATACTCGCTCATGCCGTCTTCGAACTCCGCTCCGAAGTTCAGGAACTAAAGGAGAAGCTGCAAGGCCATCACTGGCACGAAACGTCTGCCGGTTCGTCGCTGCCCGTCCCTATATCCTCGCAGAAGAAGGCCCAGCACGCATCGCCCGTGGAACTCGACATCCCCACAGCAGAGGAGATTGTCGATGACGATACGCTCAACATCGGCGACATGGAGAAGCGCAACATCCTCCTCGCTCTTCAGCGCAACCACTACAAACGCAAACTTGCAGCCGACGAGCTCGGCATCAGCGAGCGTACACTCTACCGTAAGATCAAAGCCTATGGAATCGACGAATAGAAGACACCACTATATCCTCTTGTCCCTGCTCGTGCTGCTGCTCACGGCATGTACCGTCAGCTACCGCTTCAACGGCGCCAGCATCGACTACACAGAGACGAAGACCATACAGATAGACAACTTCCCCATCCGTAGCGCATACGTCTGGGCTCCCATGCAGAGCATCTTCCAGAATAGGCTCACGGAAATCTATACGAACCAGACAAAGCTGCGCCAGGTAAAGAAGAACGGCGACCTGCAGCTCGCAGGCGAGATTGTGGCCTTCGACCAGTTCAACAAAGGCATCTCAAGCGATGGCTATAGCAGCCAGATACAGCTCAAGATGACTGTCAACGTACGCTTCGTCAACAACAAGAAGCATACAGATGACTTCGAGCGACAGTTCTCCGCAACCTCTGAGTACGACGCTTCGCAACAGCTCAATGCCGTTCAGGAAGAACTCGTCACGCAGATGGTAAAGGACATCACCGACCAGATCTTCAACGCCACAGTAGCTAACTGGTAAGCCAACCCAAACGTTCCGACCTCCACAAAACTATGCAACGACCTCTCATTGACTATATCCGGCGGCCAGACATCATCGACGACGAAGCAATAAGCCAACTGCAGACACTCATACAGGAGCATCCGTACTTCCACGTCGCCAGAATACTCCTTCTGCAAGCACTCTA
>OMSJ01000105.1 GCA_900313705.1 uncultured Prevotellaceae bacterium | reverse complement strand
CCGGGCAGCTTTTGGTATCGTCCTCTATCTTCCGCCGCTGAAAGCAGCTATCTTCCTTTATCTTCATATATCTACTTGACATCCGAAACTTAAATAAATTCAAAATTCAAAATACTTCTCCGCTACTTATATGTAGGCTTTATGTAGGCTTTATGTAGGTATTATGTAGGCTACTTTATTTGAAAACCACTTTATATTCAGATATATCATGTTATTTTATGTAGGCATGTAGGCTTTTATGATTTTCCTTCATAAATACTTTGTAGTTTCAGAGTTAATGAAGTTAAAGAAGTTAAAGGACGATGCCACTGGGATGTGGTGTACTTTTCAGCCTTGAATCGGACCGCAAAACTATTGTCCTTTAACTTCCCCCAATGCGAGCACAGCGAGCTAACTCCCTTAACTTCTTTAACTTCCCTCGAAAGCATAACAACCGAAACTTAAATAAAATACAACAAACCATGAAGGTCACAGTATTCAAAAAGAACCGTCTGAAGAAAGAGGTAATCAATCGTTTCGAGTTGTCTGATTTGGCAGCTGCAATTAAGGATGGAAGGATAGATGGCGCTGTGAGACGTACCAGAGAGATCTATCATCTGATGAACCCACACAGGTTGCCTGACGGACAGATTTCCACCAATTGGGTAGGGGGTATCATATTGCCCAGGATTTGTTTCGCTTCTGACTATATCAATCGAAACGGACAGCCCAAGATGATGGGCTACAACGGACTTGTTGTCTTGGAGGTCAACGACTTGCCAACATACGAGAAAGCTGTCGAGGTCAGAAATCTGGCCAAGAAGCTGCCGGAAACCATGCTCTGTTTCCTTGGCGGTTCGGGCAAGAGCGTGAAGATTGTTTGCAGGGGTGAACTGTTCGAAGGTGGTCTGCCAAAGGCAGAGAATCTCATCCTCCAGTTCCACCAGAATCTCTATCATGCGGCTCGAAGAGCCTATCAGAACCAGTTTGGCTTCGACATAGAGTTCCTGGAGCCGCGACTCGACAGAACGGTCTATATGAGCGCCGACCCGGAAGCCGGTTTTAACGAAAAGGCTCGTCCGTTCTATGTTGATACTGAGCCTCACGATATGCCTCAACCTGTGGCAATAAGCACAGAGGAGGACCATCTGATGCCTGGCAGAACCCTGACGCGAACCTATCACTTGAATTGGACTTTCATCGTCGATACCGTCCTGGGTCGTTATTTTGAACTACCCAACGAGGACAAAGAGGCTACGCTCTTGATGCGGATTGCCTCGATGTGTCTGGACCAAGGCATCCCCAAGGCAGTCGCTTTGGGAATGGCTTTGCTGCATCCTGTCTTGAATCGCGACAAGTTGCTTGTAGAAATGATTTTCCAAAATGTCTATAGTGTGGCAGAGCAGGAGGATTGGCTCAAGAAGCACAAGATCCGTCCGTTGAAGAGTGTGCCAGATGATACCATCCAGGCCATGAAGACGGAAATCTTCCTGGGTTCGAACTATGAGCTGCGAAAGAACCTGCTGACGGGCGTTGCCGAGTATCGCGAGAAGTTCTCCGACGACCAGCGCTTCAAACCGCTCACAGAAGAGGTCCGCAACGATATGACGCTGAGAGCCACCGAATTGGGCATGAAGTCGTGGGACAGAGATGTGAACCGCTTCATCGACTCGACTCGCATCGAACAGTTTGACCCCGTCAATACTTGGCTCGACAAACTGCCGAAGTGGAACGGACACGACCATATTGCCGACCTCGCAAAGCGCGTGCCTACAGACCAGCCGCATTGGGAGATGTACCTGCGGATGTGGCTCGTGGGAATGGTGGCACAATGGCGAGAAAGTGACAAGCAACTGACGGGCAATGCTTTGACGCCGCTTCTGATAGGACGTCAGGGTTGCGGCAAGACACGATTCTGCAAGATTCTGCTGCCACCAGAACTGCGCGACTACTACAACGACAAGATCAACTTCAAGAACGAGTTCGACCTTAACATCGCCCTTACTTCGTTTGCGCTCATCAATATCGACGAGTTCGACAAGACTTCCGGCTCGCAACAGATTGTCTTGAAGTATCTTCTGTCATCGAGCGACGTGAAGTTCCGCCCACCTTACGGCAAGACCATCAAGCAGTTCCGTCGCTATACCTCGTTCATCGGAACAACCAACCAGATGAAGCCCCTCGTTGACCCAACAGGTTCGCGTCGTTTCGTCTGTGTGGGCGTCACCGGAAACATCAATTTCGAGGACAACCTCAACCATAGGCAACTCTTTGCTCAAGCCCTACATTTGTTTAATGAAGGCGAACGCTTCTGGCTGAACGACAATGAGATAAAGATGCTGATAGAGGAGAATGAACCTTTCCAGAAGTTGAACGACTTGGTGGAGATGATAGGGGAGACCTTCCGTCGTCCCAAGGAAGAAGAGCTGGGCCGTTGGTGGAGTCTTGGCGACATCAGCCAGGCATTGGCTCGTCGCTATCCCAACTTCGACCGAGACACACCCTTCCAGAAGATAGGCACAGCCCTGAACGACATCCAGTTCAACTTCAAGAGCAAGCGCACGATGCAGCACATGGAGTACTGGCTAATAGAGAAGTAAGGCAATCAATCCTCCAAATCTGCTTCCATGCAGCGGAAGTCCCGTTCTATGCTTTCCGCCTGATAATGACGGCGTTTAGCTTCGTCCTTTAACGAGGCAGCTTGGGCAAACAGGTCATTCATTTGCCTTGCCAGCATCTTCCGCTCTTCCTGGTCAGTTACAGTTTGTAACTTCTGCTGAAACTCCTTAGCTTCCCTACGGGCTTCATTCGCCCTCTGCCGCATTTGCTCTTGTGTCATAGTGTAGTGTTTTAGCACCCAGCCCATAAGACCGAGGACTATAAAAGCGATAATGAGAAGTATGATGATGCCTAAGACTTCCATATCTATAATATAGGAAGTCTGTGAGGGAAATTCAAAATCACTCAGTTCAAATCATTAACTATTTTAGGGAATTGCAGAATGCGCTCGGCATTTTTCTCATTGAAAAGCAGATGCATGAAATCCCTCTTCTTTTGGTTGAGGTCAACCTCCTTTAGACGTTCTGAAACGGCTGTCTTCAACGCTTCCGTAGATGAAATGCCTGACCTTGCTGCCAGGAATTCCAAATTCGGTTTGGCCTTTGAAAGCAAGAAGATGGTATCATAGAAGTCACGTCCTTTCTGACGTGAGAGGATGGCGGCGAACTTCATGGCGCAGAGCACATCCAATGGCGGAACCTGAATGCCAAAGAAAAATCCCATTTTGTTGACTGTTGCAACAACGGGTTGATAGGCAACGCCCTGATCCTGTGCTTCAACCTTTAACAGTAGCCTCTCTTCCTTGTGCCCAGTCAACCCCAGATTGAATAGCATCTCTGGGAAATAAAGATTACGGCGGAATGCTGTCAGGTTGGGATTAGCTTTGTCGCAGGTTTCCACTTTGATGTTGTTCTGTTGCAAATAAAGCACCACGCTGTCCGTCATCTCCAAGAATTCTTTCTCGCTTAATTCCTTACAGTCGAAGTCGAGATCTTCCGAAAAACGATCAATACCCTGAATAAGCCGAAGGTTAGTTCCTCCAATAAAAGAAACCTTATTGATATATGGAGTCGAGGCAAGATGGTCGAGTATCAGCAGTTGCA
Organism: uncultured Prevotellaceae bacterium; assembly: GCA_900313705.1. Classification (GTDB taxonomy): domain Bacteria; phylum Bacteroidota; class Bacteroidia; order Bacteroidales; family Bacteroidaceae; genus Physcousia. The sequence goes on along the minus strand of OMSJ01000105.1, from coordinate 11,416 downwards.
GATACTCTTTCAGCATGTAGCGGTCGAATCGGTTATCCCTTGCAATCGTGGCAGGAAAGAAACTACGTATGTATTCTATGTCTATCATATAAGGGTTCAAGGGTTTAAGAGTTCAAGAGTTTAAGAGTTTAAGGTCATAGGTTTTTAGCAGTCGCTTGACTCTTTGAGTTAAAGCCTTGCTGCCGATTCGCGAGAGGTAATCTGAGAGGCGTTCTGTATTGAACTCGTTTTGCATGAAGTCTTCGTCCAGGCGTAGCTCTTCCATATCCTGCTCAGTCTTGTAGAACGGGTTCAGGTAAAGCAAGTCCAGCAAAGCTTTTTCGGGCGTGGCAAACAGCAGTCCACGGCCGTTCTGCATGGTCTTGATTTCGTAGCCAAAGAAGAGTGGTGTCTTTACGTTCTGATAATGAAAAGTTCCAAAATCGTTCTGGAACTTTGCCGTCTTTAGCGTAGTCACACTGGTCAATTGGACAACCTCTTCTGGTATCATTCCGTAGAACGACAAGGCGCTGTGCAGACTGATGTACGATGGTGTATAGATGCGATTGGCAACATAACGAGAGAAATCAGGCATCTGACGGTATTCGGGGAATGCATAGTACTGGTTGCGCAGTTTGGTTAGCAGTCCCTTGCGACACCAACGAGTTAAGTTGTTACGGTCGAAATCCTTCTCCCATATCAGCACCTGATTGATGTTGAAACACCCCATTGGGTACATCCGTTCTCTGAATGTCAGGAAGTCCATTTCTCTATGTTTTGTTTCTAAAACTCTGCAAATATACAGATTTTTGGAAACAAAACAAGCTTTTGCCATTGATTTTATAACTTATCCATCCATTTTCAGCTCACAGACCTTTATAATATAGTCACTTTGTGAGAAAAATTCAAATCACTCCTGCTTTTTTTTCAGCTTTGACTTCGTCTTCGTTTGGCGCGACTTGACAAAGCATAAACAAGTTTAGCTCTGTGCTCGCTGCTTCAAACGCTCCCAAACCTTTACCATTGCCCAGGTGTCGAGTTCGCAGTAGCGGAGGAGGGCTTCACGACTGGCGGCAGCTTCTGTTGGCTCCATATCCTTGATACGAGGGAAGATGGTCATAGCATCGCCTCCGTTCTGGCAACGAGAGTCGAGGTTGTGGTAGTTGAGACTTGGCTCATCGGGGAAGAGAGCCGGCAATACACTCTTGATGGAGAACGAACCTCCCATAGCAGGCACATAATAATCACCAGCACGGAACGGGTCGATGAGGTCAACGATGTGGTCAGCGATATTCAACAGATGCGGAGCAAGGTCGGGATACAAAGCAGCTAACTCGCGGATGCGACCGCACTCGAACATCTTATTATATGCCAACGTGCAGACATTCTTAGGGATGTCCTTGCAGAGTTGTTCCGCCAAAGGACGACGAGGGTCACTGCCGTTGCTTGGAGCCAGAAACTCACGATGCTCATACTTCGCTGTCTCGCTCTCCTTGATATGCAGGGAATACTGGAAAGTGATTTGTCCGTAAACCTTCGCACCATCATACTGCGGCACAGCATCCTGCATGGTCTCGAAGTCGAGGAAATAGAGCGGATAGGTGAGTTTGTCCAGAAACTCTTTGATGCCTTTCGGATTGATGTACTCACGACCAGTCTGCGTTGCCTCTATCTGCATCTGTTGTTTATCGTTCAACTTCACAGAAGCCAGGTCGTCGAACAGGATTTGCCCATTATGATAATAGTCGAGCGCCTTCTTGAACGACATGCGATAGAGGTCGAAGACGGTCGGTTTGTCCTCCGGAATGCCGTGCTGACGTTTGCAATAGTCGAGGAAGGCACATTTGTAAGGCTTTGCACAATGTTCGGAGAGGTCGAGTTCAGGTTCGGTCTCATTATTGATGACCTTCAAAGCCAGCTTGACAGAATTAGGCACTTTCAGGTATTCGTTCTCCACCAGTTCCTTCATGTCTATAATGACGAAGAGTTTCTGTAGGTCGAGTGCTCCTTGTCGCACATAGTCGCTGTTGAGACAAACGAGGTAAGTTCCCTTCACTTTCACTCCGCATTGTGTCAGCACCCATTTCTGATAGGCAATATCTGGCGCATACTTCTCAAGTTTCGCTTCCTGCCCATCTTCTTCAGGGAAGCTGCTGCTCTTCACTTCGTAGATGTCCCAGCCGTCGCCGTTCTTGCGCAGGATATCGACTGCGCAGTAATGGCCCTCGAGGGCAAACGAAGCCTCGCAGATGTTCTCAACGCCTTCCTGCATCCACTGCTGCGTCTGCTCAACCATCGCAGCGAGGTCGAGACTGCCGTCTGGCTTTTCTGCATGAGCCTCTTTGTATTCGCCAAAGAGTCCCATAGCCAAATCGCCCACCATGTTTCCTTGTTCGAAGCGGGCTTCTACGCCAGCGTCAATGGTAGCCTCTTCGGGCTTATATACCTTCAGCCACAAGTTCTTAGGGCATTGGCAGAAAGCCGTGTAACGGGATTTAGAAAGGCCTTTCATGGTAATTGTCGTTTGCAAAGGCCTTTAGCCGAGTGTCTCGATGGCGAACTTCATGCGGCGGATGGTTTCGTCCTTGCCGAGGAAGGCGGAGAGCTCGTACATGTCGGGGCCTTGACCTTCGCCCACGAGGCAGATGCGCCAGGCGTTCCAGGGCTTGATGCCCGTCTCGGCAGCCCAGGCATCGACGACAGCCTTCTGACCTTCGACCGTGAAGTCCTCGATGCCGCTCAGCACGTCGGCAAGCTGCTGCATTTCCTGCGCAGTCCCTTCCTTCCAATTCTTACGGATGAACTTGTCTTCGGTGTCGAACTCAGACGGGGCGACGAAGAAGAAGCGCGTCAGAGGCCAGAGGTCGCTGGCGAAGCTGATGTTGCGCTTGTGCTTCTGTCCCTGCCCGTCGGTGTACTCGATGACCTTCAGTTTCATCATGCCCACGACGGCTGCTTCCTGCTCGGGCGTGGCCTCGATGCCTTGCTCGCGGAGCACCTTGTCGAACGAGGGCACCCACGCTTCGTCGGGCTGCTTGAGGAGGTACTGGTGATTGAACCAGGCCGCTTTGATGTAGTCGAACTTCGCACCGTTCTTCGAGCACTTGCTGAGGTCGAAGAGCTGGACCATCTCGTCCAAGGACATTACCTCCTGGTCGTTGCCTGGGTTCCAGCCAAGCAAGGCGAGGAAGTTGACGACGGCTTCGGGCAGATAGCCCTTTTCGCGATAGCCGCTGCTCACTTCGCCGCTCTTCGGGTCGTGCCACTCCAGGGGGAAGACAGGGAAGCCGAGCTTGTCGCCGTCGCGCTTGCTGAGCTTGCCGTTGCCGACAGGCTTGAGCAGCAGCGGCAGGTGGGCGAAGCGAGGCATCGTGTCGGCCCAGCCGAAGGCTTCGTAGAGGAGGACGTGGAGCGGCGCGCTGGGCAGCCATTCCTCACCTCGGATGACGTGCGTCACTTCCATCAGGTGGTCGTCCACGATGTTGGCGAGGTGATAAGTGGGCAGTTGGTCAGCACTCTTGTAGAGTACCTCCGCGAATGATGTCATCGACCACGACGTCCCTTCCCGGCTCAATGAGGAAGCGCACCACGTACTGCTTGCCTTCGGCGATGAGCTTGTCCACCTCTTCCTTGGGCAACGTCAGCGAGTTGCGCATCTGCATACGGGTGCTGGCATCGTACTGGAAGTTCTCTATCTCAGCACGCTTGGCATCGAGCTCCTCGGGCGTATCGAAGGCGATGTAGGCCTTGCCGCGGTCCAAAAGCTCGCGCACGTACTTCTTATATATATCGCGTCGCTCGCTCTGGCGGTAAGGGCCGTGATTGCCTCCGAAGCTCACACCTTCGTCGAACTTGATGCCGAGCCATTTGAAGGACTCGATGATGTACTCCTCAGCTCCTGGCACGAAGCGGCCCGAGTCGGTGTCCTCGATGCGGAAGATGAGGTCGCCGCCGTGCTGACGGGCGAAGAGATAGTTGTATAATGCAGTACGGACGCCGCCGATGTGGAGCGGACCTGTGGGGCTGGGTGCAAAGCGTACCCGCACCCTCTTTTTCAGTTCAGAGTTCATCTTTCATTTACTATTTTATCATTTACCATTTACCATTTATTCATTTACCATTTGCCATTTCCGTGCAAAAGTACAAAGAAAATAAGAATTGAGGAAGAAGAATTAAGAATTATTTCGTATCTTTGCGCAGAATTACAAATGGTAAATGGTAAATGATTAAATGGTAAATGAAGGGTGATTAAATGGTAAATGAAAGATGAGCCGTTACAACCATAAACACAGTCTGAGCGTCAGGGAGTATTTCTATCGCGTCCTCTTTTCCCTTGTAGCCACCGCTATCCTTGTGGCCTTTATGCCATTCGGTAACGATTCGACGCACCACTACCAGAAGGGTGAACCCTGGGACGAGGCAGCTTTCATTGCGCAGGACAGCTTCCCCATCCTCAAGCCGGCAGAGCAGGTGGAGCGCGAAAGGGACAGCCTCAAGCAGTTCTACGAACCTTACTTCCGCATGGATGTCGATGTCATGGAGCAGCAGTTGGCAGCTCTCCGTCAGGACATCAATTCGCCGACAGCTATGGGCACTCCCCATTATTTCCTGCCCCATTTGCAGGAGAAGCTCAGGCACATCTATTCCATAGGCATCCTCGACGGAGAAGAGAATGCACGTCTCGGAGAGAACAAGCCCAGGATGGTTCGTGTCTATTACGGGAACGAGTCTAGCGTACGTCCGTTCACCCAACTGTACAGCGAAAAGACGGCTTACGAATATCTGGTCTTCGAGGAGGACAGCGTCCACTACAACCACAACCTCATTCGTGGCCTTGACCTGACGAAGTACGTCAGTCCGAACCTCACCTATGATGCGGAGAAGAGCCAGCAGCAGAGGCTGGAGGTGGATGGCCGCCTGGTGCGTACGATGGGCGTCGTCCTGCAGGGACAGAAGATAGTGGATAAGGGACAGATTGTGGACGACGAAGTGATGGACATCCTCCTCTCGTGGGAGCAACACAGGAAGGAGCATACGCTCAGCACCCGCGAGAAGGTGTCGCGCTTCGGAGGGCGGGCTGTCTATGCAGCCATTCTCGTCGTTCTCCTGCTGATGTACTTCCAACAGTTCCGCAGCGACTATCTGGACAGCCTTCGTACTGTCCTGCTCATTATGACCCTTGCGCTCCTCTTTCCCATTGTCACCTATGCGCTTGTGGCGCACACGTGGGAGGACGTCTATCTCGTGCCCTATTGTGTACTGCCCATCATGCTGCGCATCTTCCTGGATTCGCGAACGGCTTTCATTACGCACATCATCAGCATCCTGGCATCTTCTGTCGTGCTTACGCAACCCTTCATCTTCATTGTCACGCAGACGGTTGCAGGCTTGGTGGCTATCTATTCCCTGCGCGAGCTCTCACAGCGCTACGAACTCTTCCGCGCAGCAGTCATCGTCACGGTGTCAACCCTGCTCACCTATCTTTGCATGGAGTTCGTGCGTGGAACGGCAGACGGAAGCCAGGAACTCAACCTGACGATATACCTCAATCTGATTGTGGCTGGTGTGCTCTCCATGCTTGCATACCTGCTGCTCATTCCCATTGAGCGCATCTTCGGCTTCACCTCTATTGTCACCCTCGTCGAGTTGCAGAACGTCAACAACCCTCTCCTGCGCCGCCTTTCGGAGGAGGCAAACGGGACGTTCAACCACAGTATGCAGGTGGCAAACCTGGCTGCTGAGGTTGCCAACAGGTTGGGAGCGAGGGCGCAGCTCGTACGTACGGGAGCCCTCTACCATGACATCGGTAAGCTCGAGAATGCCGTGTTCTTCACGGAGAACCAGAACGGGCAGAACCCCCACAATGGGCTTTCCTATGAGCGTAGCGCACACATCATCATCCAGCACGTGGAGAATGGCTTGCGCCTTGCCGACAAGTACAGGCTGCCGAGCGTCGTGCGCGACTTCATCGCCACACATCATGGCAAGAGTCTCACGAAGTACTTCTATGTCCAAAGAGTGAAGAGTGAAGAGTTAAGAGTGAAGAATGACAGTAACAACTCTGGCGGTAACTCTGATTCTTCACTCTTAACTCTTAACTCTTCACTTGAGGCTCCCTTCCGCTATCCCGGGCCCAAGCCGCAGACCCTCGAGCAAGCTATCCTGATGATGGCCGATGCGGTGGAGGCTGCTTCGCGAAGCCTGACCGAATATACAGAGGAGAGCATCAGCGCGATGGTCGAGAAGATAGTGGGTGCACAGGTCAGCGAAGGCAGCTTCGACGAATGCGCCATTACCTTCCGCGAGATAGCCGAGGCGAAGGAAGTGCTCTGTGCACGTCTCCGCACGGTCTATCACACCAGAATACAGTATCCCGAATAACTCCCTTAACTCCTTTAAACTATGCGTCGTATCTTGATGTATCTGATGCTGACGGGCATGATGTGCCTGCCTGTCCTGTCCAATAACCCGAAGGAAGCTGAGAAGAACGCTTCACCTCGCAAGGTACTTGTCTTGGCTGAGCGAGGCGGTCTGCACGAGGGATTCACGTCGGCAGGACTCGAATGGCTGGAGGAGCAGAAGGAACGTCTGCACATGGAGCTGACCGTCCTGAACTCGGCAAAGGAGATTCCCGCAGGAGAACTGCAGAAGTACCAACTGGTGCTGCAACTGAACTACCCGCCGTATGCCTGGAGCAAGGCTGCGCAGAAGGACATGGAGCGGTACATCGACGAGGGTAGGGGAGGCTACATAGGCTTCCACCATGCCACGCTGCTGGGCGAGTTCGACGGCTACGGGATGTGGGGCTGGTTCTCCGACTTCATGGGCAAGATACGCTATCAGGGCTATATCGCCGAGAAGTGCGACGCCCTTGTCAGGGTGGAGGACAACCAGCATCCGGTCATGAAGGACGTGCCTGGCTCTTTTGTCGTGGCCGAGGACGAGTGGTACACCTACGAGACCAGTCCGCGGCCCAACGTCCGTGTCCTTGCCAGGGTGGACGAGAACAGCTATTCCATCAAGACGGACATCAAGATGGGCGACCATCCCGTCATCTGGACAAACCCCCGGAAGAAGGCACGCAACGTCTATTTCCAGTTCGGGCACAGCCGGTCGCTGTTCCGGAACCCGGCCTTCGTCCAGATGTTTGAGAACGCCATCCGCTGGACGCTCGACAGCGAGGTGCAGGAGCAAGACGGCTATGCCGCCAACTATGCCCGCGAACCGCGCTTCCGTGCCCTGGTGCACTACGAACCAGGAGCCGAGGAAGCTCATGTACAGTTCGACAAGCAGGCCATCGACTTCTTCCACAAGCTCACCTACGGCGAGGGCTGGCTCATGGATGTCACGACTTCCCTTGCCGACTATCCCTACGAGAAGCTCAAGGACTACAACATCATCATCAGCCTGAACGCCATGCCTGGCGGCAAGGAGCAGCGCGAGGCATTCCAGAAGTACATGGAGAACGGAGGCGGATGGATGGGCTTCCATGCCTCTGCCTACAACGACAAGAACACCCATTGGCCCTGGTTCAACGAGTTCCTGGGCTGCGGCATGTTCTACTGCAACAACTGGCCTCCGCAGCCTGCTCTGGTGGAGTGCGATGTGGCGGAGCACCCCGTGACCTGCAGCTTGCCGCAAAGTTTTGTGGCGCCCGCCAGCGAGTTCTACCAGTGGCAGCCCAGCCCAAGGAAGAACCCCGACGTGGAGGTGCTGCTCTCCATTTCCCCCAAAATGTATCCCTTCGGCCTGAAGGACGTGGTCCGGTGGGGTGACTTCCCGATTGTCTGGACGAACACGAAGTACCGCATGATTTATCTCAATATGGGCCACGGCGACGAAGGCTTTATTGATGCCGCCCAGAACCTTCTCTTCGTCAACGCCTTCCGATGGGTGGTCAGTCGCGCTCCTAACGGCGACCCGTTCAAGAAATAAGAGGAAACATGACAGGCTGCCTGCCGGATAACAGCCAGCCGCTGTCCGCAGTCAACCTGCTCGCGTACCAAGAAAGCGAACAGTCTGTTGCCAGTACCACCGTGGGAAAACTCCAGTACTACCACGGTGGTACTGGAGTTTTCCTGCGGTGGTACTGACGAAACCACACGGAGTGTTGCACAAAGGTTAGAATGGAATTGCACTCCGGCAAGCAGGAATCTTTAGCTCGACGAAGTCAGCGCTTACTCGCAGACGGAACCGAAGACTGAGATAATATCAGTCGTACGTCTGTGCTTACTTTACCACTATCTTCCTGACGATGGATGCGCCGTTGCGGAGGACGATGTGTGCGATGACGGTTTGTCCTGCGGGCAGGGCGTAGCCTATGCGGCGGCCTTGAAGGTCGTAGTAATAGACGGCGGCGATGTCATTGGAGAGGGAGGAACCTTCAGCCTCGCTCCAGCCCTCAACAAAGGGAGAGGGAGCTGCCATCTCGTCTATGCCTGTGGCTATCCCTTCGACGGTTGTCTGTTCGAGCAGAGCTTCACAGAGCCTGGTGCTGGGCGTGAGGTAGTAGTTGTCGAGCAGCTCGAACCGCGCAGCCTTTGTGCCGGAGACGGTGACAGGCACCTTGTTGGAGTTGAAGCCGACGTACTTGGCCCCGCCTTCGCGAAGGGTGAACTTGCCACTGGCGAGGGCGATGTTTATCTTGTGCGGGACGTCGGCTGCGGTAACCTTGCTGCCGATGCTGAGGTAGTAGCCAGTCCCCAGGTTGTAGAGGCAGTAGTAGCTCGTGTCGTCGTGGCGCAGCACGATCCAGTTGTTTTCGGGGTCTGTGACGTCAGCCTCTGCCTGTGGTATGCTGACAATCTGGTGATTGCGGACAGCCAGTATGTCTTCACCGTTGCCTATCATGTAGGCTCTGAAGGAGCAGATGTGCTCGAGCTTGACGGTGTTGCCGTAGCGAAGGAACTGGTTGTTCTCTGCCATGTCGAGCAGTGCCTGCTTCATCTGCTGAAAGGTGTAGTCGGTCTTTGCCAGTTCGCGGATGGGTGCCATGGCCTCGTCGGTGTAGCCCTCGAAGCGGTTGGTCTTGTCGATGAGCTCCTGGACGAGCTCCTTGATGAGCGTCTGCGAAGAGTGTGTGGAGATGAGGGTCTTCATCGATGCCTTCGAGTCCTCCTGATAAGCGTACTGGAGCGTGGCAATGAGTGAGTCGAGGTTGATGCTCTCTACGCAGCTATGGTCATCTACGAGCGGAAGTATGCTGGCCGAGTCCTTGGGCTGTCCGTAGCCTCCTGCCTGCATGTAGAATGCTCTGGGCACGTCGCTGGCCAGTCCGTGGCCGTAGTCCATGCGACGGTGGCGGGCGGTTATCTCGCCGTCGTTGATGAAGTTCTGGTAGTCGGTCTGGCTGAAGAGATCTACCTTGTTGACGAAGTACCACTTGCCGCTGCCCACCGAGCGCTGGTAGTTGTTGCGGTAGTAGGCACGTCGGAAGAGCTCGCCGCCCGTGTCTGCCCAGTTCTCGATGAAGGAGTACCAGGTGTTGTAGTAGTGCGACTCGCCGCTGTGACGGATGGTGGCCATGTAATGCCACTCAGGGTCGTCGATGGCTTTGTACCACGTGGAGAGGAGCGAACAGGGATAGCGTATGATGCTGTCGTTGCCGTTCTTGCCCCGGAGGGTGATGGAGCGCTCCTCCGGACGGGCACAGGTGAGGAACTGCACCCACTGCCCTGGATTCCACTTCCCGTTATATACCATTGACTGGCAGCCCGTTCCCTCGTTGCCGAAACGATTGATGGCAACGTCGTCGCCGTTGGCCAAGGCCCCAGCCCGGAGGTAGGTGGCAAGGTTAGGCGTGATGTCTGTGTCGCCATTGTCCCAAATAGAGAAGAGGACGCGATGCTGATAGGACGAAGGAATGGTGTCGGTCCTAACGCCATTCTCGTTGGGAACAGTCTGCCCACACATCTGTATGCCCATGTATCCGCCCGTGATGCCGAGCGTCATCAGGTAGGTGTTGATGGTGGCCCACTGCTTGGGCATGAGGACCTCTTGGTAGCACCACTCGTACGACTCGTTCTTCGGTGCATCCAGTTCTGTGGAGTGTCCGAACCAAAGGTGTGTGGCAGGTGTCGGGAAGCCGCGCAGGTGGGCATCGATGACGGGCTGACCACCGTTGCGCTCGAACTCGAGGCGGATGAGGCGGCTGATGCGGTTGTAGCCATCAGGAGCCTGTATCTCGATGCGGTACCACGTGTCGGCAGGGAACTTCATCTTGGGCAGAATCGCGAAGCTCGTAGCCTTGTTCCTGGTGCAAGCCTGCGTGACGCTCTCGTCGAGGAGCACCTCGTCGGTCTCGCAGTTCTTGATGCGGACGTTCAATGTGACGTCGCCTGTAATCTTGGACTGCAGCAAGGCTGTGCCCGAAACGGAGTCGCGAGGGATGCGCAGGCAATAGACGAGCGTAATGCGGTCGTCTGTTTCGAAGGTCGTGTAGCTCTCCGTCTTGCGGTAGCCCGCATAGCGGCCCTCTATCTCACGATAGTGACAGTTGCCGAAGATGATGTCCGTGGCCTGCATCTGCAAGGCTACGAACATCATCAGGCATGACAAAAGATAGTGTTTCATGGTTTCATGGATATGTTATTGTTGTCTGTAGTTGTCGAGTTGCTCAGCGTTCAGCTTGCCAAGCAAAGTGGCATGTTTCTCCACCTCGGCCTCGGCGAGGTTTACATAGACCCGGAGGCTCTTGCCGAAGAGCTCGGGAGCCTTCGCAGCGTTCTGCATGAGGAGGTGGCACATGATGATGTCGGCTGCCATCTCGTAGAGGTGACGGGCACAGAGGTCCAGAAGCTCCTGATTCTCTGCTTCCTTCACGGCAGCTACGCAGGCATTGAACTTCTCGGCCATTGCAAAGACCCTCTCTAACTCCCCCTTAAAGAGGGAGGACTCCCTCCCGGGAGGACTCCCTCCCTTTAAGGGAGGGTTGGGGTAGGTCTTTTTCCATCTCCTGGATGACCTGGCTGTAGAAGCCGTTGGTGACGTAGCGGATGGCAGCAACCGTCTGGAGCTGCGTCGTTCCCTCATAGATAGAGGTGATGCGGGCGTCGCGGTAGATGCGCTGGCAAGCATATTCGAGCATGAAGCCCGAACCGCCATGAACCTGGATGCAGTCGTAGGCATTCTGGTTGGCATACTCGCTGTTCATGCCCTTGGCCAGTGGGGTGAAGGCATCGGCCAGGCGGCTGTACTTCTTCATCTCGTCGCGCTCCTCGGGAGTAAGCTTGCGCTCGCGAGCGATGTCCTCAAGTGCCTTGTAGATATCGACGTAGCGTGCCGTCTGATAGAGCAGGGCACGACCTGCATCGAGGCGAGCCTTGATGTTGCTGATCATCTCCTGCACGGCGGGGAACTCGATGATGGCCTTGCCGAACTGCTTGCGGTCGCGAGCATAGGCAATGGCTTCGTTGTAAGCTGCCTGACTAAGGCCGAC
>OMSJ01000106.1 GCA_900313705.1 uncultured Prevotellaceae bacterium | reverse complement strand
CTTGCCGTCTATGGTGTAGATGCGAGCGATGCTGCCAGCAGGCATGTTCGTCAGGTTCAGGACGTCACGGGCAACGACGATGCCGGGCTTGGTCAGGCCTGTGGGTATTTCCATGTCGAAGTGGGCACGGCGTACGCCGGCAATGGCATCGCCACCCTTGAGCACGACGGCAAAGGTGGAGTCGTCGTCGGCTGCGGCCAGACAGAGCACTTCGCTCATCGGCACGCTCTCGCCGGCGTCTGTGATCAGGCACCAGACCTTTTCTTCGACTTGCTGAGGCAAGGCTTCTGCCAAGCACGGGAGAGAGAGCAGCGCCAGTGCCAGCAGGAAGAATTTGTGTGTGTTCATATTTTACTGTATTATATGGTCGTTGTCCTACGCTACGCGTCACGATGGTCAACGCGACACACGGCATTTTTCCGAGGTGTTAGACGCCGTTGTTGATGACCAGTGCGTTGCCTATGTAGTTGACGCGGTAGCGGTAGAGCGAACGACCGCCGGGCCCGTCGGAGATGATGCCAATGTCGTTGAGGTTGTAGGTGCGGCCACAACTGTTGCACTTGACGTAGCCACCTGTCAGCAGCACGAGAGGCTTGGTGATGTTGTAGCTCTGGTAGCAGTTGGAGCAGGCGCGGTCGTAGCAGACGACGCTGGTATTGCTCTCGCCCATCTCGGCGTAGGTGAGGCGGCCTACGATGAATCCGCTCAGTCCGAGGTAGTAGCCGCTGTAGCCGCCGATGGCGGTCAGGTTGATGGACGATGTATGGTTCGTGGCATCGGTAAACAGCAGTCGCTGTCCGTCGCTGGTGATGTAGCAGTACTCACCCATGCTCTCGCAGGCGGTGAAAAGGACAGGAGCCTGCTGAACGTTCTCGACGTTCAGGCGTGCCGGCAGGTTGCAGAACCGGTTGTTCACCTCTTCACCCGAGCAGGCAAATAGACAATATACAATAGATAGTATGAGGACGCGGTTCTTCATTTCTTATTATCTAATTTAAGTTTCGGGAGTTATAGATGAAGTTAAAAAGGGAGTTGCTGGCTGCCTATATGGTATTGTCCTTTTATAACTTCCACGAGCGTAGCGAGTTTACTTCCATTTTTACTTCCACTTTAACTTCAGAAACTTCAGTTATCTGATTATAGTTTCAGGTGTTTTCATAACCACGGATTAAACAGATTAATCGGATTTTAATGCTAAGAACATCTGCGTTTTTCGCGGATTTGTTTCGGATTTAACGGATGGCATCAGCCGAGAATCCGCTTAATCCGAAAGTAATTTATCCTAAGCTTGCCAAAGGATTCAGGATGCTTTAATCTGTTAAATCCGTTAAATCTGCTGTTTTACTTTACTTCAGAAACTTCAGTTATCTAATTATCTCATTTCCCAGTTTCTCTTCGGCCTTCTCTGCCTTTTCAAAGTGGAAGCCGTCCCAGATTTGTTCGAAGAGAGCAGCTATCTCCTTGGTGCAGAGGTTGCCGATGCTGCCTTCGTGGGTGTGGTGCACCTCCTTGTGTGGGGTGAACTTGCCGGCTTCGATGTCAAGTCCGACCTTCTTGTAGGCATCGCGGAAGGGCATCCCTTCGGAGGCGAGGCGGTTGACTTCCTCGACGGAGAACATGAGGTCGTATCGCGGGTCATCGAGGATGTGCTCGTTCACTTCGAGGCGAGCGATGATGTAGGTGGCCATCTGCAGGCAGTCGCGCAACTCCTGGAAGGCGGGCAGGAAGACTTCCTTGATGATTTGCAGATCGCGGAAGTAGCCGCTGGGCAGGTTGTTCATAATGAGCGTAACCTGCTGGGGCAGAGCCTGGAGCTTGTTGCACTTGGCGCGTGTCAGCTCGAAGACGTCGGGGTTCTTCTTGTGCGGCATAATGCTGGAACCGGTGGTGCATTCCTTCGGAAGCTTGATGAAACCGAAGTTCTGGCTGTTGAAGAGGCAGGCGTCGAAGGCCAGCTTGCTGACGGTTCCTGCTATTCCGGCGAGGGCGAAGGCCACGTTGCGCTCCGTCTTGCCACGTCCCATCTGGGCATAGACCACGTTGTAGTCGAGCGAGTCGAAGCCCAGCAACTCGGTCGTCATCGTCCTGTTCAAGGGAAACGACGAGCCATAGCCAGCAGCAGAGCCGAGCGGGTTGCGGTTCGTGATGCGATAGGCGGCTTGGAGGAAGACGAGGTCATCGGCGAGGCTCTCGGCGTAAGCACCCAGCCAAAGGCCGAAGCTGCTGGGCATCGCCACCTGCAGATGGGTGTAGCCGGGCATCAAGACGCCTTTGTATCGCTCGCTCTGCTGCTGCAGCTCGGTGAAGAGACTCTTGACGTCCTCTGCCACGAGGTGCAGTTGCTTGCGTATGAACAACTTGAGGTCAACCAGCACCTGGTCGTTGCGACTGCGGCCGGAGTGTATCTTCTTGCCCATGTCGCCCAGCCGACGGGTCAGCATCAGTTCGACTTGCGAGTGTACGTCTTCTATGCCGTCCTCAATCGTGAAGCGTCCCTCGCGTATCTCCGCGAGGATGTTCCGCAGCTCAGCCAGCAAGGCTTGCAGTTCGTCCTTCTCGAGAAGTCCGATGCTCTCGAGCATGGTGATGTGCGCCATTGAACCAAGCACGTCGGCCTCAGCCAGATACATGTCCATCTCGCGGTCGCGTCCGACGGTGAAGCGCTCTATCTCTGCCGTCGGCTCATATCCTTTGTCCCACAACTTCATTGAAAGTTGAAAAATTGAAAAGTTGAAAAATTGAAAAAGATAAAGAGTAAAAGGATAAAAGGTGAAAATGCTTTTTAATTTTTTACCTTTTCACCTTTTCACCTTTTATTAGTACGGCAGGCTTGCCAGCATCTGTGCCAGGCCATCGACGCCTTGTTCGAGTTTCTTACCCACCATTTGGCGGATGAAGAAGTTGAGGTCGGCCTTGACGGTCAAGCGCATAGCGCACTCGTTGTCGTTTTGCGGAAGCAGTTGAATCCACATGTTTGCTGCCACGGGCATCCCTTCGGCAGCGAACTTGATGGTCTTCTCCGGCTCACGCTCGATGATGCGGAGCGTGGCTGTTCCTATCGGGGTGTTGCCCGAAACGCTGTCCCTGTCGAACTGCAACTCTCGGAGCTTCTGAACTACCTGCTCCAACTGTTCTGGAGAAACCTTGTCGCCAGCCTGCTGCTTGATGCGCTCCATTGCATCGGGATTGTCGAGGCCCTGCTGAATGACAGCTAGGTTGTTGAGGTCCGCCAGTCGTTCATATACGCGTCCGATAGGAGCATATATCTTCTTTACTTCGCTTTTGTATTCTGTCATCTTGCGAAAAAATAAGAAATTAAGAGAATAAGAAATTAAGAGAATAAGAAAGGCAGCACCCTTTTCTTATTATCTACATTTCACATTTTCTAATTATCCCCAGTTTGCCGGATCTTTGCGCCACTCGTGGAGAGTCGCAATGTCAGCCTCTTTGATATAACCTGTCTTGAGGGCTTCGGCAACGACTGCTTCGTAGTTGGTGAGTGTGAGGAGTTTGACGCCAGCTTCCTTGAAGGCTTCTTCTGCAACGGGGAAGCCATAAGTGTAGGAAGCTACCATGCCTACCACTTCACATCCTGCTTTCCTGAGCGCCTCAACAGCTTTGAGGCTGCTGCCGCCTGTGCTGATGAGGTCTTCTACGACCACTACCTTCATGCCGGCCCTAAGTTCACCTTCGATGAGGTTCTCCATTCCGTGATCCTTAGGCTTGCTGCGGACGTATGCAAAGGGAAGACTTAAAGCATCGGCCACCAAAGCACCTTGTGCGATGGCTCCTGTGGCAACGCCTGCCACGCCTTCTGCCTCGGAGAACTGCTCCATGACGAGACGTGTGAGCTCCACCTTGACGAAAGTTCGCAGGTCGGGGAAGGAGAGCGTCTTGCGGTTGTCGCAATAGAAGGGACTTTTCCAGCCGCTTGCCCATGTGAAGGGATTGCTTGGCTGTAACTTGATGGCTTTCACGCCCAGCAGCTTGGCTGCAAAGATTGATTCAACGTTGTTCATCATCATATTTACCATTTAATCATTTATCATTTACCATTTATTGGACCCTTATAGGTGGTTGGTGGTAAGAGGTTAGTGGTAAGAGGATAGCTGTGGGTGATGGTGTCCTCTAACCTCTAACCTCTAACCTCTAACCCCTAACCTCTAACCCCTTAACGCGGAGAGGGATTAGGGGTGAGGCTTTTTAACTCTTAATCACTTTCTTGCCGTCCTTGATATAGAGGCCCGGCTCTTGCATGCTTGCGGTGCGTGTGCCGTCGAGGCGATAGATGAGGTGGTTGCCTTCTCTCTCTTCAGAGGGAGCGGACACGCTGTCGTCGTCGCCTTTGCCGATGGTGAAATACTGGCGTGGGAAAGGCTCCTCGTAGCCGTCGGCCATGAAGTAGCCCACAAAGTAGTCGCCTTCGGGCAAGGGTGCCGTCCAGTTCTTCGTGCCGCTGACGTTGAGGGTGAGCGAGCCGTTCACCTTGTTGTTGTAGAGCCAAGTGGGGCAGATTGCGTCCTTCGGCACGATGTCGGCCCTGTAGATGCCTATCCAGTCGTTGCTAAGCATGGGAGCGTTGGCAAGCGTCACTACGATGGCTTCGCCCACGTTATAGACGGGTTTGTCGGTCTGCATGGAGAAGTTCTCGGGGTTGTAAGCCCGCGAAAGGACAAAGAGAGGAATGCGGGGCGAGCACTCTGTGTAGCCGCCGTCCTGGAAGAGTACGGCAAAGTACTCGCCTGTTGCCGAGAGACTGAGGCTCAATGTGCCCGCTGCCACTTCTGTATATTTATAGGTTGCAGCCTTGTCGCTCGAACCTGGTGTCTTGCCTTTGGCATAGATGCCTACCCAGGCTTCCGTGCCGACGGGAACGTCCGAGAAGGTTACGCGGATGGCTTCACCTGTGCGGTAGAACTGCTTGTCGAGCGAGAGGGTGGAGGTGAACATGGCGAAAGAGCTGTCTATCCAGTCCGAATAGATGGGGTTGCCTTTGGCTCCGAAGCAGTTGCAGGGACGGATGGCAAAGCGATAGGCAAAGTCCTTGGGCAGCTCGCTCTCGCCGAAGACACAGCGCACATCGCCCTCTTCTTTGTTCTCACCGAGATAACACTTAGGCGAGAAGACGCGCTTCGTCGAGCAGACATGGCGAACATCGAGCCAGTCGTACTCCACTTGCACCTCGTAGTCGAAGGCGCGTACGCCAGCGTTCTTCTTCAAGACGGTCGGGAAGTGAACCGTCACCTGCTTCTGCTGTGTGCCGTAGCGGTCGCTGCCATTGCCTGCCGTGACGGTGGCCTTTGTGCCTGCGGGGAACTGAGGAACGGCAGCAGTCTTAGCGCGGTTCTCGAAGGAGAGCGGCTCTCTTGTGGAGATGGGCCAAGGAAGATACCAGGGTTCGCCGATGGGTTCGTCATAGACAAACTCGCGCTTCTCGAACGTGATAGCATCATCATAGACGCGCATCACCATGCCCTGACGTCCGTCCGATGGGTCCATCTTCGGCATCTGCGAAGGCGGCTTGGCCGACCAATCGTCCTGATAGGTGTTTTCGCGAGCGGGCATCGGGTAGAGGTACTTGAGCGACGAGGTGCCGATGCTGGTGAAGCTGCCTTGCCAGAGGTCGCGGTCGTCGTCGAGCGGCGAGTGGGAATGGCCGGAGAACGCGATGGCGTTGGGGTACTTGCCCAGCAGTCTCGTCACCGTTCCGTCATCGCGGCCCCAAGCCCACGCGCAGTTACAGGTGTCCTTGGGATGCGGGTGTTGGATATAGAAGAAGGGCTTGCCGTCGGCAGTCAGTTCGGCATTATGCTCTTCGAGGAAGTCCGCGAGGCCGGAAATGTGGTTCTGGTTCTCCCAATGTGCACCGATGAAGTGGTAGCCCTTGATGGTCTTCATCCAGATGGGCTGATAGTCTTCCTTGAAGCATCGCTTCCATGCGGTCGCGGCTTGCCGTCCGATGCCTTGTGCCTGTGCCGTCTCAGCCCCCACGCTGCTGATGGTTCCGCCCCAGGTGTAGCCCTCCATGTCGTGGTTGCCATAGATGAAGAGCTGAATCGTTTCTTTGCCGTCGAGTCCTTTATTGTCAGGAAAGACTTGGAACCAAGCGTCTGCCACGACTTGCAGTTGCGGCAGGAGTCCCTGGTCGGCCATGTCGCCGGCTATGATGACACCATCCACCTTCAGACTGCGGAAGTACTCGAGGGTGTGGATGAATGTCGCGGCTGTGTCGGCTCCGCGCAGATGGATGTCGCTGACGATGCCGATTACGAGGTTCGGCTCGCCCAATGTCGCGATGGTCTCAGCCAAAGCTGGTGTACCCAGATAAGCTGCTCCAGCAAGAACGGTGGAGCGCTGCAGGAATTCTCGTCTGTTCATTATCGTTATGCCGTCATGTGTATTATCATGCCACAAAAGTACAAAAAAATCCTCAATACTACCCTCTTCTGAGGCAGTCAATTGTCAGAATAACGTTCTTTTGGGATACATACCCCCCATTTTTGATACTGAATTCCTCTGCTTTGCTCTTTTTTCGCAGATTATTTGCTATCTTTGCACCGCAAAAGGCAAAATGGCTGGCAGCATCTAAAGCTGCCACATCAAAGATAATGAACATAAAAACAACGATAGCATGAACACAAAATTACTAATGACGTTTGTCTTGATAGTCTGCGGCATCGCAAACATTTGGGCTGACAAGCTGTCGGAAAAGCAAGCTATGGAACTGGCTCAGCAGTTCGTGTCAAGCCAACAGGCCAAATCGGCCCGAGGCGCAAAGGCACCAGGCAAAGTCAGACAGCAGGCTCAGACCATAGAGGCAGCAGGACAGGTGAGCGGACTCTACGTGTTCAACGTGACGGGCGACGGCGGCTTCGTCATCGTGAGCAACGATGACAGCACCACACCCATCCTGGGCTTCGGCGAGAGCGGCAGCATCGACCCCAACGACCTGCCCGACAACATGGCGGCCTGGCTGCAGGGCTACGCTGACCAGATAGCCTGGCTGCAACAGCAGGACAAGCAGACGCTGAATGCCAGGATAAATCTCAGCGGCGGGATTCATAACAACATCAAGCCTTTGATTCAAACCCACTGGAACCAAAGTAAGCCGTACTACGACCTGTGCCCGAAGATTGACGGAATGAAGACGGTGACGGGATGTGCGGCTACGACCATGGCACAGTTGATCAACTACCACCAGTATCCGACGGCAGCATGTTCGGCAGTTCCGGGCTACTCTTTCACAACCCAAGACAAGGACAAGAACAACATCAACCTGACTCTGGATGCCCTTCCTGCCACCACCTTCGAATGGGCAAACATGATTGACAACTATACGCCCCTCGATCCGGAAACAGGTAAGAGGGTACTTGCTGGCACATTTGCCCAGAAAGAGGCTGTGGCAACGCTGATGCAGTACTGCGGCTATGCCTTACAGATGATTTACGGTCTGAGCCAGAATGGTGGGTCATCGGCATACGGCGAGACAATACCTTACGCGCTGAAGACCATCTTTGGCTACGACGGCGGCGTCCGCCACTGTTATCGCAAGAACTACAGCTACGAAGAATGGGTGAACCTCATCTACAGCGAACTGGCAGAAAATCGTCCTGTTGCCTTGGGCGGTCAGAGCTGCGGCGGTGGCCACTCCTTCATCTGCGACGGCTACAAGTATGAGAACGAGACCGACTACTTCCACATCAACTGGGGATGGGGCGGCAGCAGCGATGACTATTTTGTGCTCTCCGTGCTGCAACCATGGGAACAAGGCATCGGCGGCTCTTCGACGCTCGATGGGTTCAGCTACAGCCAGGATGCGGTCATCGGCATACAGCGCCCTGTCGATGACAATGCCGACTACTGCCTTTCGCTGGAAGGACTGCACCTCGGTGGAGACGATGCCACAAAGTCTTCCAAGACATTCGACCGCGACGGCGAGACTAGAAACTTCAACAACATCAGCATCTTCTATAGCCTGTGGAACTATAACTATGGTAACTCTGCCTACGACGCAGCCTTGCAACTGGTGGACGGCAGCGGCAACGCGGTGTTGACATCAGTCGTTGCTGAGAATAGTACAATGGACTGGAACGATGTGGTTCAGGACACAACCGACCTGACCATCCCATCGAGTGTCGCCAACGGCACCTATTATATAAAGGTAATGAGCCGGCCTCATGGCGAGGGAAGCTGGCAGGAGAGCTTCGACGGAGATGCCTATCGCCTGACAGCCGTCATCAGTGGCGATAAGTTGACCATCAACGTACCCATCCCAGAAGATGTGTACCCCTCTGCCACCCTCGCAGTCACAGGCAATCTGACCAAGGGCACAGAGCAGACCGTCACAGCCAGCTTCAGCGGCACGTCGGGCGCTTACAACGGCAACGTTGTCCTGCGCGTCAACGGCACTTCCGTCATGGGCAAAACGCTCAACATTGCCGAAGGTGGAGCAGTGGAGATGCAATT
>OMSJ01000148.1 GCA_900313705.1 uncultured Prevotellaceae bacterium | reverse complement strand
CTTTCAGGGCTTAGTTTTGTTGATGTTCCTGTACCGGGGGTTAGCACCCCCGTCTGTGGTCTATCGCGCCTTCGGCGCTTATTTACCGGACACCAATATAATCAAAAGAACAAGTAATCAAGAGAACAGGACTACTCCCTTGTTTGCTCCAGCTTGACGCTGACGCCATCGCAGAGGACGCCAAGGGGCGGGTTCTCCTTCTCGATGGTGATGCTGACTTTCTGGACGGAGGGACATTCGGCGAGGACAGAGGAAGCAATTCGGGCGGCAACGTGTTCCAAGAGGTTCGAGGGAACGGCCATCTCCTTGCGAACAATGCTGACGAAGCGAGAATAGTCGGCTGTGCCGTCAAGCTGGTCATCGCGCCATGCAGAAGCATCCACATCGACAAGGGCCGAGACTGTCACAAAGAAGTCCGCCCCGACGGTACGCTCCTGCGGTGATACACCATGACGGGCATAGACCTTGATGCGGTTGACCGCTATCTCACATTTACAATTTACCATTTAGCCATTTACCATTTTCTTGTGGTTAGAGGTTAGAGGTTAGTGGTTAGTGGTTAGAGGATAGTTTGGGATGCTGAGGGGGCAAAGGTATCCTCTTACCTCTTACCTCTTACCTCTAACCTCTTACCTCTTACCTCTTACCTCTTACCTCTAACCTCTAACCACTAACCTCTTTTTCAACTTTCAACTTTCTCTTCCTCCTCGTCCAGCGTCTGCTGAGCATCGGGCAGGTACTTCTTCAAGACGCGTGCCACACCTGCCGTCCACGAGTTGATGGTGTCGTTCTCCAGTTGGAGGGATGTAATGAGGCTAATGACGTGGTCAATAGGCATACGGTAGCGAAGCACACCGCTGATGAGCTTTGCATAGTCCCAGTACTTGGGGTTGAAGCGCTCGCTTAGGCCTTCGATGGTGGTCTTGTATCCACGCTTGTTGACGAACTGGAAGTCGTAGCGCTTCTGCCCTTCTCGGTCGTAATGCTTAATGATAAAGCCTTTCGAGACGCTCTTGGGGATGGCGATGCCCTCTTCGTCGTCCTGCAAGCCCGTGAATATCTCATAGGGGAAGCCGTCAAGCAGTCCGACGAATGCCACCCACTTCTCCTTCTTGTTCTGAAAGCGCACTACGTCACACTCCAGCACTTCCGGTCGACGCTCCACAACAGCGGGGACAAGGCCGGGCAGGTTCTCTGCCTTGAGGAACTTCTGCTGGACAAGGGTTGCGAGGAGTCCCTCGGACATGGCCTCGTTATCCTTACGGGTATAGCGAAGGTCAGTAAACACCTGTGCCAAGGTCTCTTTGCCATTTATCTCCACGAAGTGCTTGCTCTCGGGCAATGCTTCGCGTGCGGCATAGCAGGCATCGATGCGCTCTGGCGAGAAGGCACCGTAAGTCTCTTGGTGCACGATGGCTTGAAGCGGCAGGCGGTCGGTCAGCGCCGGCTTTTCAGCAGGCCAGCCAATGGTCAGCGTGGCGACGGGGAACACCAGTTCGGGAAGTTCGAGGGCTGAGATGATGGCCTGCGGCTGATAGACAGTCGTGCCAAGGAAACAAACGCCGAGGCCTTCCTCCTCTGCCAGGCAGCAGAACGTCTGTGTGAAGAGCAAGGCATCGGTAGCAGCATTGATGAAGCTTAGGAAATTGTCATAGCCGGGAGTGGCCTGACGCTGCAAGCACCAGTCCGTCGTGCGCCTGAAGTCGGCACAAACGGTCAGCAGGACAGGCGCCTGCGTCACCATCGGCTGGCAGAAGTGGGCTGGAGCCAGCATCTCCTTCATGGCAGCCGAGCGAGTCACGACGACGCTGTAAAGCTGCAGGTTGCCCATGGTCTGCGTGCGTGATGCTTCTTCTATTAACCGATTCAGCAGCTCGTCGCTGACGGGCTGCTGAGTGTATTTGCGGATGGTTCTTCTTTCCTTGATGTTCATAGTGCCTTACCGATTAGTTTGCCTTCCAGCTCTTCGAGGTCCTGCCGCAGCTTTTGCTCTATCTTCAGCCGTCCGTCGATGGTTTTGATGCCATGCAGGACGGTAGCGTGGTCGCGGTTGCCGACGTAGATTCCGATTTTGCTGGCCGTCAGTTTTGTATGCTTATGCGCCAGGTACATGCTCATCTGGCGTACCGTCACGACGTTTGCCTTGCGGCTCTTGCCGAAGATTTCCTCTTCCTTGACATTGTAGTGCTCGCAGGTACAGCTGATAATCTGGTCGATGGTGATGTCCTTCTTCTCTATCTTGATGCGACCTGCGAGGATGCGCTGGGCAAACTCAAGGTCGATGTCCTTGCTATAGACAACGGAGTATGCCAAGAGGCTATGGACGATGCCTTCGAGTTCGCGGACGCTGCCCGTGACGTTGTGTGAGATGTAGTTCACCACGTCATCGGGGATGCTCAGGCCGTCGTGCTTCACGATGCTGTGCAGGATGCTGCGTCGCAAGGGTTCCTCCGGCTTTTCCATCTCTGCCATCAGTCCGCTCTTGAAGCGGGTGATGAGCCGCTCCTCCATGCCTTGCAGGGATACGGGCGGGCGGTCGCAGGTCATGATGATTTGCTTCCCGTTCTGACGCAGGTGATTGAAGATGTGGAAGAAGGCGTTCTGGGTGGCTGTCATGCCGGCCAGCTCCTGCACGTCGTCAACGATGAGCATGTCTATACTCTGATAGAAATGCATGAAGTCATTGAAGATGTTGCGGCGGCGTGCATCGGTGAACTGCACCATGAAGAGGTGTGCGCTCAGGTAGAGGACGCGCTTCTCTGGATGGAGCTCCTTGGTGCGCATACCGATGGCATTCACCAGATGCGTCTTGCCCACACCGCTGGGGCCATAGACAAAGAGGGGATTGAACGTCTGCTGCTCGGGGTGTTCGGCAATAGCCTGACCTACGCTTCGGGGAAGCTTGTTGCTCGTGCCTTCGATGAAGTTGCTGAAGCTCTGGTGCACATTCAGCTGCGAGTCCAGGTCGGCAGCCATGCCTACGGCCTGTGCCAACTGTGGCGACTGGTTTGCTGCCAGGGGGCTGGGAGCCGCCTCGGGCACCATGTTACTGTCGCTCTCCTGATTGACGGTCACATTGTCGGCAACCTCTACCTCGTAGGAGAGCGTCACGTCGGCACCGAAGAAACGGCTGATGGTAATGTGAATGAGACGACGGAAGTGCTCCTCCAGATACTCGAAGAAGAACTGGGACGGGATATATACCGCCAGCTCCTTCTGCACAGCATCGTACGACTTGATTCTCATCGGCGAGAACCATGTCTGGTATTGCTGTTCGCTTACGTTGCTGCGGAACATTTCCATGCAACGCTGCCATAATATCTGTTCCTTCTCGTTCACTTATACTATATAAATAATGTATAATAGCGCATCGCTTTGAAGGGGCTTCTGAAGGGGCCTCCTTTTTAAGGCGAATTCGACTGCAAAGGTACATCAAATTCTTCAATTCACCAAACTTTTTCCCTTGGCCCAAAAACTGCTTTCTTGCCTAACATTCTGTTTTTCAACCATAGCCACAAAGCGTTTATTCTTTTCCTCGACTTTGCTCTTGCAAATGTGTAATGCGCTGAATCATTGAGGCTTGACCATTTGCGCGGCATCCTCTGACCACAACCCCATGCGCATCTAACCTTCATAATTATATAGAGTTATTATTTCCCTATAAGAAAGAAAGACACGCAACGTCTATTTCGCGAAAGTCTAAATAA
>OMSJ01000107.1 GCA_900313705.1 uncultured Prevotellaceae bacterium | reverse complement strand
GAAGAAGCGCTTGTTGTCGGGGTCAAAGATATAAGCCAAACGCTGACCCTCGTCCTCCAGGAAGTCACCAATGCGTGTACGAGACATCAGGTTAAGGTCCTCGTCGTAACGCATCTCCTCTGTGTCTTGGAGGCAGATGCGATGCTTGACACGCCATTCCTCGTCACAGATGAGGAAACACTGCTTTGGGTGTTCCTCGTAGATGCAATCGTCCAGAATGAGTTGATGCAACTCGGAGAACTTGGCATCGCTGTCAACAAGTATCTCCAATACGAAGTCTTCTTTCTCTTGGCTGAAAAGGGTTAGTTTAAGGGTCATATTGTGAGGTTATAAGGTTGTGAGGTTATAAGGTTGTGAGGTTATGAGGTTGTGAGGTTATGAGGTTGTGGGGTTGCTCCACCTTATAACCTAAAAGCGAAGCGACCTGAAAACCTGAAACCTCATTCTCTATCTAATGAATCCGCGCTCGCTGTTTCGTATGAAATCAAGAATGTATTCAATCTCTGGGCTCATGGGAATCTCTTCCTCTACGCGGGCAAGCAGGTCATTCAGCTTGCCTGTGCCCTGCAGGATAATCTGATAAGCCATGTGGATGTTGTTGATGAGGTCGCGGTCGAAGCCTCGACGGCGCAGTCCGATGGTGTTCAGTCCACAGAAGGCTGCAGGGTCGCGGGCCACGAGACTGAAGGGCAGCACATTCTGAGAGAAACGAGTACCACCGCCTACCATCGTATAGCTGCCTACGCGACAGAACTGGTGCATCAGCACACCGGCACTGAGGATAGCATTGTCGTCGATGACTATCTCGCCTGCCAGCTTCGTACTGTTACCGATGATGCAACCATTTCCGACAATAGCATCATGAGCCACATGCGCTCCTTCCATCAGCAGGTTGTCATTGCCTACCACGGTACGCCCCTTGGCTGCTGTGCCTCGGTTGATGGTCACGTTCTCGCGTATCTTGTTGTTGTTGCCTATTTCAGCTGTGCTGTCTTCGCCACGGAACTTGAGGTCTTGCGGAATAGCACTAATGACCGCACCGGGAAAGAAGATGTTTCCATTGCCGATGCGGGCACCGTAAAGGACTGTCACACTGTTCATCAAAGTGTTATTGTCGCCGATGACTACTCCCTTGTCTATATAGCAGAAGGGACCTATCTCGCAGTTCTCGCCGATGACGGCTTCAGGGTGTATATATGCCAGAGGACTTATCATGTTCATTTACAGTTTAACGATTTACCATTGGGGGGTGAAGATAGTGGAACCTATTTATTGCTAATGACCTGTGCCGTGAAGGTTGCCTCCGCAACACAGTTCTCGCCGATGAAGGCATAGCCCTGCATGGTGCCGATATTGTGACGCAAGGGAGATACCAGTTCAACCTTGAATATCAGCGTATCGCCAGGAACCACTTTCTGGCGGAACTTGACATTGTCTATATGCAGGAAGTAAGTGCTGTAGGTCTCCGGAAACTCCTTGTCGTACAGCACAAGCAAGCCTCCAGTCTGAGCCATCGCCTCCACGATGAGGACACCTGGCATAACGGGTTCTCCCGGGAAATGTCCCTGGAAGAATGGTTCATTGCTCGTCACATTCTTGACTGCAACAATGCTGTTCTCCTTTATGGCGATGACCTTGTCCACCAACTGCATAGGATAGCGATGTGGCAAGAGATTCCTTATCCCAGCGACATCCATCAGAGGTGTCTTGTTAGGGTCATACTTAGGAGCCTGAACCTCATGCTTGCGAATCTCCTTGCGCATCATGCGCGCGAACATATTATTAATAGTATGTCCTGGTCTGGTGGCAATGATGCGCCCCTTGATGGGCTTGCCGATGAGAGCCATGTCGCCAATGATGTCGAGCAACTTATGACGAGCTGGCTCATTGTCCCACACGAGAGGCTTATGCTGGATGTAGCCGAGATCGTTGGCATCGTGATGCTCGGCACCCGTCAACTTGCACAGCTTGTCGAGGTTCTCCTGTGTGGTCTGCCGCTCATAGATAACGATGGCATTGTCCAAGTCACCTCCCTTGATGAGACCGGCCAGAAGCAGTTGCTCTATCTCTCGAACAAAGACGAAGGTACGGGCAGCTGCCACTTCGGTCACAAACTTGTCCATACTATCGAGGGTGGCAAACTGGCTGCTAAGCACTTTCCCATCAAATGAAATCATGCTCGTGATGGAAAAGTCATCATCAGGAAGCAGCGTGATGCAAGCTCCTTTCTTGTCGTCGCGGAACTCCATCTTCTTCGTAATGTAGTAGTAGTCTTTAGGAGCCTCCTGCTCCTCCAGACCGACACGCAGTATCTCGCGGACAAACGGTTCTGCACTGCCGTCCAGGATGGGGAACTCAGGCCCATCAACCTGAATGAGCACATTGTCGATACCCAAAGCATAGAGAGCAGCAAGGGCGTGCTCTACCGTACTACACCGCATGTCACCCTTGCCAAGGACTGTGCCGCGCTGCGTATCAACCACATTCTCTGCAACAGCATCCATGATAGGCTGCCCTGGCATATCCACACGTTGAATCTTGTATCCATGCCCCGTCGGTGCAGGCAAGAAGGTCACCGTCAGCTTTAGGCCTGTATGGAGACCTTTACCGCTGAGAGAAAAACTGTCTTTAAGTGTATTTTGCTTTAACATGTTTCAACTTTCAATTTTCAATTTTCAACTTTATCCAGTTGTTCCTTGAGCATCTTGATTTCCTTCTTCATCTGGTTTATATCTGCCCACACGTCAGGCAGGTTCTTGACGATGGCGCTGCTTTTCCAGAAGTTGCGGGCATCGATGGCTGGTGTACCCTGCACGGCTGCACCTTCCTTGCGGATGCTGTTCGGGATGCCTGCCTGTGCACCTGCCATGACGCGATTGGCAATCGTAGCATGGCCGGCTATGCCTACCTGTCCACCGAACATGCACCACTCTCCCACCTTCGTGCTGCCAGCGATGCCTACCTGTGCTGACATGACTGTGTGGCTACCTATCTCGTCGTTATGAGCAATCTGCACCAGATTATCTATCTTCACACCACTATGTACGACGGTAGCACCCATGACGGCTCTATCGACGCAGGTGTTGGCGCCTATCTCCACATCGTCCTCGATGATGGCAATGCCTATCTGTGGAATCTTCTTGTATCCTTCCTCTGTAGGCTCGAAACCGAAGCCGTCTGCACCGATGACACAACCTGCATGAAGCACACAACGATTGCCCACCTGACAGTCGTGGTAGATGACTGCATTACTGTATATCTCTGTATCGGCACCGACCTTGGCATTCCTGCCTATCGTGACGTGCGGATGAAGAACGCAGCCTTCGCCTATCTCCACGCCTTCAGCAATGGCGACGAACGGCCCGATGTAGCACTTCTCGCCTATCTTTGCCGACGGGTCGATGAAAGCGAGGTCGCTGATGCCTTCACGCTTGGGTTTCATGCTTTCATATATCTGCAAGAGCTTTGCCACAGCCTCACGAGCATTAGGCACCTTGATGAGCGTCGCCTTTATCTCCTGCTTCGGCTCGAAGTTCTCGTTGACGAGCACCACGCTACTCTCCGTCTGGTAGATGTACTGCTCATACTTATCGTTGGCCAGGAAACTGATGCAGCCAGGCTTGCCTTCCTCTATCTTGGCGAAGTTGTTTACCTTGGCTTCGGGGTCGCCTACGACGGTGCCACCTATCAGCCCTGCTATCATTTGTGCTGTAAATTCCACGATTATATTTACTATTTGACGATTTACGGTTTCTGATTTAATAGTTCAGCCATCTGAAGGGTAACTTCCTTTGCCTTCTCGGCGGCAACTTGTGCAAAACGTTCTGTCTTGTCGGCATAGATGATGGCACGACTGCTGTTGACCAGCAGACCGCAGTCCTCCGTCATTCCGTACTTGCAAACCTCCTCGAGGCTGCCACCCTGAGCACCGATGCCTGGTACAAGCAGGAAAGCATTCGGCGCCACTTTCCTGATGTCGCGGAACATCTCGCCTCTCGTAGCACCGACGACGTACATCATGTTCTCATCGTTGCCCCACTCCTGGCTCTTGCGGATGACTTTCTCAAAGAGGCGCTCGCCGTTCTTGTCCTCGGTGAGTTGGAAGTCGAACGATCCCTTATTGCTCGTCAGGGCAAGCAGGATGACCCACTTCCCTTCGTAGCCTTGTATGAATGGCGTCACGCTATCCTCACCCATGTAGGGAGCGACAGTCAGCGCATCGACGTCGTACTCGCCAAAGAAGGTGCGGGCATACATCAGGCTGGTGTTGCCAATGTCGCCTCGCTTGGCATCGGCAATGATGAACTGGTCGGGATAGTTCTGCTTCAAGTACTTCACCGTCTTCTCGAATGCCATCAAACCCTTCACGCCGAACGCCTCGTAAAAGGCAAGGTTGGGCTTGTAGGCGACGCAATATGGTGCAGTCGCATCGATGATGGCCTTGTTGAAGGCGAATATAGGGTCGTCTTCCTTGAGCAGATGCTCGGGAACCTTCTGGAGGTCGGTATCAAGTCCGACGCAAAGGAAGCTCTTCTTCCTTCGTATGTTTGCTATCAGTTCTTGTCTTGTCATTTATTTAGTTTCTTTACGATGCGTCTTATTAAGCCTATCACTACAGCTGTTGCCACGGCAAGAATTATCCAGACTACGAAGAAAGCCCATCCGTTTTCTCCCCACCCGAGCCATTGCTGTACGGTGGGAGTAAACACTCCCGCTACAACTATGGCAACTAAGTCTGCCCAATGCTCCCTGAAGTCGGCTTTGATGCCGGCCCAAGTCCATTCTTGCTTGATGTCTTTGAGTAGTCCCATGATGTCTTCTTTGTTGGTTCTTGTCTTATTATTACATATTTTATATATTTTATATAGCTTGTGCGAAGATGTCACTACTGTAGTATCTGTCCTTTCCTATTCGCACTTGTTTAAGATTACTTATATTTGCTACGGCACCATAAATCATAAATTGTTCTGCAAAACGCCTATAGTTGTTCCCCCAGTAAACAAGGCAACAAGCCATGGGAGCTCCTTTGCCTCTGTCAATGCCATCTTCGAGGAAGCGTAAGCGTGTGTCGTACAAGAAGCAGATAGCTTCTGCCTGTCCAAAGACATAAGACTTCCAATGCGACGTGTTTGTTGCGACCGGCACAAGGGCTATCACTTCTGACTTGTAATCTATGTGCGCTCTAGCACATCTTGCAAGCCAGTCTTTAATGGTAGTTCCCCTCTGTCTGTCGGCTCCGTAAGGCGGATTGACGTAGATAGTAGGGTAGTTCCAAGACTCTTTCAACCCATCTTGTTCTGGCAAACGGTATTCTGTTGCGGCATGAACAATGGAATACTCATTTGAACAAGGATCCAAATCAATCTTTCCATCCCAGAATGCCTTAACGGCATTGACGTACTTTGCTGGAGTACCCCAGTTTTGGCTTTGTGTATTTACTCTTCTTCCTGCGGTCATAGCTAATATCTCCAAGGTTTGTCTTGCAGAGTGTTTAATGTAACTTTCAATTGATGTATGTCGGAAGTCTCAGGGGTTATGACATTAAACCAACTCTCTATCCTTCTTATATTGGTATGAAAATATCTGCAAAGGGCGAGGTGAGCAGTATATTCCATTTTGACTTTCGTAAAGACATTACTCTTCTTCCCTTCTTTATAACTGTTCAAGAAAGCATTCCTGACTGGGAGATTCTGCTTTGAAGGCTGTAACAGCAAGTCTGTGATGAACATAGACAGACCTTCATCCGTAAGGAACAGCAGCCAGTCATAGCTTTGAGCAAGAACCTTTAGCTCTTTGTTTTGGTCTTGCGACGTGAACCAGTTTCCGTGATTGCTGACTATGCCGACTGACAGGGTAAAGTCTTTGAGGATGTCTGTATCATTTCCATTTATTATCTGTTGAAGCAATTGTTCATAGGGAGCGATGAGGGGTTCTCCATCACTGTATATAATTCCTACCTGCTCGCCTTGTCCGTTTCGGAGCTTTTGGAGAGCCGAAGTTGTCTTGGCCACATATGCGCCTTGCTTTGCCTTTTCTATGGTTTGAGGTCCCTTCTTCATTCCTTCCTCTACTCCGACGCGCTTACATTCAAACATCGCATAAGGATGTTGAAGTTGGACATTCATCTGTATGGTAGAGTATTCGTTACCTAAAGTGTAAAGTTCAGCATGATATATGTATCGCTCGCTTTCTGCAATTGTGCAGGCATTCCTTATCGTGCCATCTTTGTCTAAAAGGTCGTGGCCTTTGATGTTGCATTTGTCTGACAATCCAAAGTCCTTCGCAATGTTCTTGGCAGAGAACTTGATACTGTTGGGGTGCGGTCTCGTTTCCGTCTGAACGACAGGATGCAACGTGAACTCAACATTATGTGTTATGTCAGGATTTCCATATTCTGGCAAAGCTCGCTCTATAGATACGGCATCTTGCATTCCCCACTCTTTGAGGAGGTGGTACGTGATAATCTCAATCAGAGTACCCAGGCAACGCCCAGCTGCCTTCTTAGCGTCTTTTGTATGTGTAAATACTGTTTCGCCAAGAACGTTTTGTAATGTATCTATAGATTGGTAACTCATTCCTTTTTTATAGTTCTGATTCCTTGAGTCGCTCAGCGTTCTCTGCCACGATGAGGTGGTCGATGCAGTCCTGGATGTTGCCGTCCATGAAGGAGGGCAGGTTGTAGATGGTGTAGCCGATGCGATGGTCGGTGATGCGACCTTGCGGATAGTTGTAGGTGCGAATCTTTGCGGAGCGGTCGCCCGTCGAGACCATCGTCTTGCGTCGGGAAGCGATGTCGTCGAGGTACTTCTGATGCTCCTTGTCGTAGATGAAGGTGCGGAGGCGGGCCAGGGCGCGTTCCTTGTTCTTAGGCTGGTCGCGCGTCTCGGTGCATTCCACGAGAATCTCTTCGTCCTGGTTGGTGAAGGGGTTGCGCCAGATGTAGCGGGCACGGACACCTGACTCCACCTTGTTGACGTTCTGACCGCCGGCACCGCTCGAGCGGAAGGTGTCCCACTTGATGGCACCTTCGTTAATCTCCACATCGAACTCCTCGGCCTCGGGCAGGACTGCCACCGTTGCAGCGGAAGTATGGACGCGGCCTTGTGTCTCAGTTGCTGGGACGCGCTGGACGCGATGCACGCCGCTCTCGTACTTCATGATGCCATAAACGCCTTCGCCTGTCACGGAGCAGACAATCTCCTTATAGCCGCCGACGGCACCTTCGCTGTAGCTGCTGACGGCCATCTTCCAGCCTTTCATCTCGAAGAACTTCGAGTACATGCGGAAGAGGTCGCCTGCGAAGAGTGCTGCCTCGTCGCCTCCTGTGCCGCCGCGTATC
>OMSJ01000108.1 GCA_900313705.1 uncultured Prevotellaceae bacterium | reverse complement strand
TGAAGAGCGCCAAGGTCTGCGTCGTCGGCACCACGATTGTGAAGGAACTCTTCGGTAGCGAAGATGCCGACTGCGTGGGCAAGGTCATCCGCTTCAAGAGCATCCCCTTCCGCATCGTCGGCGTGCTGAAGTCGAAAGGCTACAACAACTGGGGCATGGATCAGGATAATGTGATGATTGCGCCCTACACGACAGTAATGAAACGCATAGCAGCCCAGACCTTCTACAGCAGCATCGTGATGAGCGCCCTTGCCGAAGAACTGAGCGACGACGCCATAGAGGAAGTAACACAGATACTGCGACGCAACCACAAGCTGAAGGAAGATGCCGACGACGACTTCACCATCCGCTCGCAAGCAGAATGGATGGAGACGATGTCATCCACTATGGACACCATCACGCTCATACTCGTCGTGGCAGCCGCCTTCTCGTTGCTCGTGGCAGGCATCGGCATCATGAACATCATGCTGGTGAGCGTCACGGAGCGCACCAAGGAGATAGGTCTGCGCATGAGCGTCGGTGCCCGAGGCATCGACATTATGAGCCAGTTCCTCATCGAGAGCGTCATGATTTCGCTGACGGGCGCCTTGCTTGGCGTGGCCCTCGGCTACGGAGGAAGTTGGTTGGCACGGGATGTCCTGATGATTCCCAGCAGCGTGCCCTTCTGGAGCGTGGGTCTCAGCTTCTGCATCTGCGCCTTCATCGGCATCTTCTTTGGCTACGTCCCCGCTCGAAAAGCAGCACGCATGGACCCGATTGAAGCGATACGTTACGAATAAAGAAGACCCACCCCGACCCTCCCTTAAAGGGAGGGAGACAGACAGTAAATGGTAAATGATTAAATGGTAAATGTAAATAATATGTCAACTATGAAAACTAACTCATCATTAAGTCTCCCCTTAAAGGGGAGGTTTGGAGGGGTCTTTATCTTTCTCTTCTGCTTGCCCCTTTTCCTCTTTGCAGGCAAGAGAGATTACATGAAAGACCCTAAATACCTGCTTGGTGCAGTACCCGAAGTGGATGGCATCGTCACCTTCCAGAAGAGCTTTACCGTCACAGACAAGAGCGAGCAGCAAATCTACGACATCTTGGCTGCATACGTCAAGAACTCGCTCGTGGCCGGAGCCATCCAGTTCCCTAAGTCGGAATACACACGCGTCATCTCCGAAGAGAAGGAGAGCGGCACCATCGTGGCACGCATCGAGGAGTACATGACCTTCAGCCATGTCTTCCTCAACCTCGACCGCACCCGTTTCCGCTATCTGCTCAGCGCTACCGTCAAGGGGCAGAAGGTCAGTCTCGTCCTCACCCAAATCTCCTATTACTACAACGAGGACATGGAAGGTCAGAACGGCATACTCTACAAAGCCGAGGAATGGATAACCGACAAGCTTGCCGTCAACAAGAAAGGCACCCGCCTCTATCCCCGCAGCGGCAAGTTCCGCCGCAAGACTGTGGACCGTGTAGAGGCCATCTTCAACGGCTTCATGGACGCTCTCTCCTCAATGGAGATCGAGGATCAAGTCCTGACTAAGAAGCGCAAAGGTATCATCGAAGACTAAACAGCCATGAACTCCCGACTTCTATCGCTCTGCTTGCTTTTGCTCACGGCTGCCGATGCCCTGAGCCAATGCAAATACTGCAACTCGTACGAAGACTTCGTCAACGACAAGTGGCAGCCGCTGGACACCCTCTACAGCAAAAAGCACGGGAAAGGTTATGTGTTCCTGTGGGGAGTAGGCGGATATAAGCTGACTACGGGAGACAAGGCCACCGACGCGACGGTGAAGAAATCCTTTGCTGCGATGCAAGGAGATAATCTCTTCGTAAATGGTCACAGGCTAAAGTGCGGCAAGCAGAGTATGGGTAAAGGCTTCTGCAAGGCAGCCCGCATCAACCGCTACAACATCGTCTTCACAAGCAACATCATGCCAGCCGATTACAACTCCTCCCAGATGGCAGGAGGTATGGCAGCTACAATAGGAGCAATAGCTGTACAAGGAGGAGCAATAGGCGGAGCCGTGGCAGGCTTAGCAGGAGGCATTGTCGGTGGCACGATGGGAGGCATGCAAGCCACTAAGTCCATGAAGCATCCCGTTTGCCACATTGTTGCTCCTTCATCCGAAGACG
Organism: uncultured Prevotellaceae bacterium; assembly: GCA_900313705.1. GTDB lineage: Bacteria > Bacteroidota > Bacteroidia > Bacteroidales > Bacteroidaceae > Physcousia. The sequence goes on along the minus strand of OMSJ01000108.1, from coordinate 7,951 downwards.
AGAAGCAAACAACCATAGTGCCCCTCGACGACCATCTTATGGACAAGCTTCTCCTGAGCCGTAACCTCACCAAACTGCACGACAAATACTACGCCGAGAAGGACAAGGACAAACGCATGCAAGCCAGCCGCGTCATCCCCATCCTCGAGAAAGCAGGCATCATCGAATAAAATCCATCAAACCCTTCAGCCCTATGAAACACCTCATCATTATCCTATCCCTATGCTGCATCGCAACAACAGCTGATGCCAAGAAGAAAAAGACCAGCGGCAACCCTATCTTCCCCGGTTGGTATGCCGACCCCGAAGGTGCTGTCCTCGACGGAAAGTACTGGGTCTTCCCGACGTTTAGCGCTCCCTACGACGAGCAGCTGCACTTCGACGCTTTCTCGAGCAAAGACCTCGTGAACTGGACGAAGCACGAGAACGTCATCACGAAGGCTGACATCCCTTGGCTCCGTCGCGCGCTTTGGGCTCCCGCAATCATCGAGGCTAACAACAAGTTCTACCTTTTCTTTGGTGGGAACGATGTGCATGAAGGCGAAGTTGGAGGCATCGGCGTGGCCGTAAGCGACCGTCCCGAAGGCCCATACAAAGATGCTCTCGGCAAACCGCTCATCAACGAGATAGTCAACGGCGCACAGCCCATCGACCAATTCGTCTTCCGCGACGACGACGGACAGTACTATATGTTCTATGGCGGCTGGCGCCATTGCAACGTCTGCAAGCTGAGCCCCGACCTCCTTTCCATCGTCCCTTGGGAAGACGGACAGAAGTTCCACGAGATAACGCCCAGCAAGGAGTACGTTGAAGGCCCCTTCATGCTGAAGCGCGGCGGCAAGTACTACTTCATGTGGAGCCAAGGCGGCTGGACTGGCCCAGACTATTGCGTGGCCTATGCCATCAGCGACAGTCCCTTTGGTCCCTTCCAACTCAAAGGCAAAATCCTTCAGCGCGATGAGAGCATCGCCCGCGGCGCCGGCCATCACAGCGTCATCAAGATGCCCGGCAAGGACGAGTACTACATCATCTACCACCGTCGTCCGCTTGAGGAACGCGACGGCAACCACCGCGTCACCTGCATCGACCGCCTCATCTTCAACCCCGACGGCACCATCCAGCCCGTGAAGATGACCTTCGAAGGCGTAGGGAAAAACAAAATCAAGAAGATTAAGGAATAAAGATTCCCCTGACTTTTCCTTCAGGGAGAGGAAGCCCTTCCGTTCATGTCCAATCGTACATCCCTTTATCGCGAGGTGGCGGCTTACTTCAAGCAGGCAATGCCGGAGGCGAAGACGGAGTTGCACTACGACAATCCCTTCCAGTTGCTCGTGGCCGTCATCCTCAGCGCTCAATGCACCGACAAGCGCATCAACCAGGTCACGCCACGGCTCTTCGAAGACTACCCTACTGCCGAGGCAATGGCTCTGGCTACGCCGGAGGTCATCTACGACTACATAAAAAGTGTCTCCTACCCTAACAGCAAGGCGAAACATCTGGTGGAGATGGCGCGGATGCTATGGGAGAAGCATGGAGGCGAAGTGCCGCAGGACATGAAGGAGCTGACGGCTCTGCCGGGCGTGGGGCGCAAGACGGCCAACGTGGTGCTGAGTGTCGTCTGGGGCGAGGCAAGGATGGCAGTCGATACCCACGTCTTTCGCGTCAGCCACAGGCTGGGACTTGTGCCGAAGTCCTGCACGACGCCGCTCAGCGTGGAGCAGATGCTCACTAAATACTTTACCGAGGAAGAGATTCCCGACGCCCATCACTGGCTCATCCTCCATGGTCGCTACACCTGCACTGCCCTGCGGCCCAAGTGCGACACCTGCGGCCTCAACCAACTATGTAAAAAAGTGAAAAGGTGAAAAGGTGAAAAGGTAAAAAAGTGAAAAGGTGAAAAGGTAAAAAGGTGAAAAAGCTCCCTCGTTTCACAACGAAGGAGCGATATGACGCGTCGATATATTAACTTCAAAAACCAAACATTAGCGCAGGCGGAACATGAAGGGCAGGTTGAAGAAGCTACGGACAGCGTTGCCGTCTTTGTCCTTTCCTGGCTCCCACTTTGGCATCAGCTCCATCACGCGCTTGGCTTCTCCGAATAGCAGGTCGCCGAGGTCTTGCCCTGCTTTAAGTTGCTCCGGGCTGTCGGGATGTTCCTGTTTGTAGGACGTTACTTCCACCTCCGAGAGTGTCTTTCCCGCTCCACGAACCTTCTCAATATGTGTGATGCTGCCGTCCTTCTCAATAACAAACCGGACTATAACACGACCCTGCACGCCAAAATACTGGCAAAGCTTGGGATAACGGATGTTCTCGGAAAGGAACTTGAAGACTTCCGAGTCCCCTCCAGGGTACTGAGCCCTCACAGCAGGTACATTATAGATGGTGTCGTTATTGTTGAAGACATCCTTATCATTGAGCATTATCTTGGCGACGCTCTTGCCATTGACTGTGATATTGCCGTCGCCATCCATCTCTGCTCCGGGCAGCTTCTTGACGAGATCCTTGAGAACAGGCTCACTAGTTCCTGTCTCCTTGTTATAGACGACATTCTGTCTCTCAGGTTCCTTCGTTTCCTTCTTGGTATTAATTACGATGGCGCCATTGGCACCTTTGTCGCCCCATACTTTGGTGGCTTCATCCTTCTGCAGTACGGCAATGCTCTCGACGTCCTCGGCATTGATATTAAGCAGTTTAGTTAACTGTTCCTCGGAGTTGAAGTCCTTCGCCGCATCCTTAGGGATTTCGTAGATTTTGCCGTTGAGGACAATCAGGGGCTGTAGTGCATCCTTATACCCTCTCGTCTTTATCGAAAGTGCTTCCGAGCCATCAGGCTGGGTGGTAAGACTGTTTTGAATCTCTTTGCCTTTCACAGCCTCCATAGCCTCTTGAGGCGTCATCTCTTTGCCATCGACAAGAACTTTTGAAACATTCTTTAGTTCAACAACCTTTCTTTTTTCCTCTGAAGTTTGCAGGTTAGCGGAATTCTCCGTAACTTTGCCCTCGAGTTTAGTGACTGTCTCCTCAATCGGAGCGACGAACTTAGGCGTTGCGAAGGCCGAGAGTGCCAACGCAGCGACTGGGATGACATAGAGCGCCTTGCTCCGCATCCACGGATTTGACTTCATTTTCTTCATCATAGTGATACGTTTTTTTGTTAAACTATGGTTAAAGCTGTTGGCGAAAGCGTAGGAACCGGAGCCAACGGCTTTTCTTATAAGCAATAACTGATAGCCTTGTGCCGAGACGCCCTGCCGGAGGACGAAGTTGTCAGCCTCGTATTCGTGCACATCACGCAGGCTGATGCCCAGCACGTAACAGAGTGGATTCCACCACTGAAGCATCTGCACGAGGGTGAGCAGCACGACGTCCCACGAGTGGCGGCCCTGGATGTGTCCCATCTCGTGCAGTATAATCTCGCGACCTGCTTCGTTGTAATCCTTCTCATTAATCACGATGTTCTTCATCCAACTGAATGGTGCCACGTCTCCCGAATGGCAGTAGATGCGGACGCCCTGCTCGTCGTTGTGCCAGAGCACGCCCCGCTTCAAGCCGAACTGCAGGCGGGCAATCTGCCAAAGCCTCATCGAGAGCAGCACCACCATACCTATTATATATATAAAGGTGAAAAGGTGAAAGAGGGAAAAAGACCCCTCCCTACCTCCCCTTAAAGGGGAGGCGATGACCTGCACCTCGGGCAAGACATGGACGGGAATGCCAAGTTCGAGCATCTGCAACTGTGCCGCTTGCACGACGGGCTGGCGGTCGAGCGACATCCAAGGCACGTTGCACAAGGGCAGAACAAGCGACAAGAGCAGGATGCCCAAGAGCACCATGCGGTTGAAGCGGAAGAAACTCTCGCGCCTAAGCATCAACATGTAAGGCAAGTAGAGCATCGTCAGCACCATAGCCGACTTGATGGAATATAAAAGGACTGCGGACATCATATCATTTACAATTTGACGATTTACAATTTACTATTCATGTTTCGGGAATATCTTAAACCACAGATTTAGCTGATTTAACGGATTATATACGGTTCATGTTCAAATTATATTCAGATTTATCAGATTAGGGGCATCGCTCAATCCGTTAAATCGTTTTATAAATTATCCTTCAGAGGCTTACATCTGCTTAATCTGCTTAATCTGTGGTTGATTATAATCATCCGAAACTTCAGTTTACTATTTAACGTCCAAAGACATGGAGAGCTTTTTCTTACCACGAATTTCGAATTGGCTACGCCCTTGAGAAGAATTCGTTAAATTCGTTTTAATTCGTTGTTGTTTAAAGTCCCGCAGAAATGAAGGAAATAGCAGAAATATAATTCATGCATGAATTATTATAATCTGTGTAATCTGTTGTAAATTATAAATCAGTTTAATCCGTTCAATCTGTGGTTATAATATTTCCTCCGCAAAGTTAGAGTGTAATTCGTGCAATTCGTTGTCTTAAAACTACAATCTGTTGTTTCATTGTGTTTGTCGTTACTGTTCGACGAGTGCAAGGAGTTCTTTCACCTCTTCGGGCGAGAGGTTCTCTTCGGTGACGAAGTAGTTGAGCATGGACTTGACGCTGCCGCCGAAGAAGTTCTGCTTCACCTCCTGCATGGTGCGGCGCGTGTATTCGGCCCGCGTGACGAGCGGCACGTAGCGGTGCGTCTTGCCCTGTCCATCTACTTTGTGGAAGTCGAGATAACCTTTCTCGTAGAGCACCTTCAGGTAGGTCGCGATGGTCGTATACGCAGGCTTAGGCTCTTTGTAGTGCTCCAGAACATCCCACGCGCAAGCCGCTCCGTCGATGTCCCAAAGGATGTTCATCACTTCGAACTCTACCTTGGTCAATGTGTTGTCGTTGCGTTTCATATCATTCCGTATGTTTGTTTCCGAGAGCAAAGTAAGGGAGTTTTTCTCAATCTCGCAATGTTTAGATAACGAAAACTTTAGATATTGACTGTCTTTTAACGTTTATTCGTAGTAATTGAACAGTTATTCGTAGTAATAGGACGAGAAGAAAAAGCCCCGACGGGCTTCGCAGCTGGTCGAGGACATGAAAAGAAAAATTACCTTTAATTTTAACGTGAGTACTGAAGACACAAAGATTCCCCGGCCAGAACCTTTGTGTCTTTACACCATGGGGAGTTGCTTAGTGTCTTTGTGTCTTTGTGTTTGTTTAACACATGATTGGCTGTAAGTTTCCATTTTCGTCGAATTCACGTTAATCTTAATGAGAAAACATTTTGTAAGGCTTTGATGGCTGACTTCTACTTCGGCTGTATCTTCCCGAGCTCTTCGATGGCGAGTTTGAGGTAGTGGTCGCAAGCCGGGTCTGTTTCCTTGTTGTACAAAGTTATCACTTCGTCCTTGAGCTGTTCGAGCTCTTCCTGGGTGCCTTTGACGTTGAAGAATCCGCTTTCGCGTGTCATTTTGCAAAAGTGATAGATGGCTGTGGCGTTTAACAGCTTGTTCTGCCCCGACCCATACTGCTGCTTGAGCCCGTCGAAAAGAAGCAGAATCTTGTCGTTGCGCAACAGGTCTTCGTCGGTGAAGAACCCGCCGAGGGGGCTGGAGACCTTCATCGAGGCATTATATTTAACACTTGGCTGCGACGTGGGTATCTTGGCGTACGTCACGATGTAGCGCACTTCGAGGCTGCCTTTCTCTGATGTTCCCTGCATCTCGCGCCATTCGAGGGCGTAGGCATAGCGGTGTGTCTTGGTTGAATCTTCCGCGTCGAGGAAGTTCACGTTGACGTAGTTGTTGTAGTCCTTACCGATGACGATGTATTGCTCCGGGTTGTCGCCTATCATCAGATTGCGCAGACTTTCCTTGCCCGTCAAGTCGTTCATGGTGTTGATGCCGTAGCAGTTCGGGTCTTGTTTGCCTGCTTCCTCGAAGGCTTCTTGCAGGCCCGGGAGGATTTTCTCCCGTTGTTTCGCGGTCAGCACGAAGGTGTAGATGTCTGCTCTGGACTTGAGCGGACGGCCTTCCTTCAGGATGTCTCGCTCAATGTTGATGGACTTCTTGAGCGTCAGACCGTACTCTTTCTGCAACATCGACGGCAGTTCCTCCAACGTCCAGTTCTGTGCGGAAGCGCTTGTGGCGAGGAGGAAGAATAGACATTTGATGATTGTTTTCATAATGATATGTGTTTAGATAGTTAGATTGCTATGATGTGGATGGTGGTGTCGGGTGCTTCTTCGTCGAAGTTGGCATAGAATGCCCGCAACTCTTCCAGCGGTTCCTGCAGCTTGTAGGCTACTTGCAGGGCTTCTTCGGCAAGTAAGATATCGACGAGCGCCTGCTTTTCGGGGGAGATGACAGGCAGCTCGTCCTGTTCCTCCACCGAGGAGGAGGGGAGTGTCGGCTCTGCTTCTGCAAGCAAAGGCTCGACCTGTGGCTCTTCGGGGACGATTGGCTTGCTGGGCTTTGGCTGATTGCCAAGTGTATTCGGAGTTTTCTGATGTTTCAGAGGATTCTGAGTAATCGGAGGATTCGGAGTATTCTGAGGGGCGGGCTCTTTTGGCTCGATGGGCGTGTCGGCTTCCTGCTTCGGGAGCTCGGCGACGACTGTTGGAGCGGCTGTCTCAGGCTGCTGCGTTTGCTCGCGAGGCCAGAGGAAGAAGCCCACAACAAGCGCTGCCGCGATGCCGCCAGCCCAGAGAAGGCGGAGGCTCGTCGACCTGACGGCCGACGCACGGTGGCGCTGAAGGACCTTTTCGGCGAAGTCCGACGGAAGCGGCGGCACGCGGGCTGCCCTTCGCTCAAGTGCTGCCTTTAGCAGTTTTTCCAGTTCCTTTTCATTCATAATCATTTCAATTTTCAATCTTCAATCTTCAATTTTCAACAGCTTCTTTAGCTTCTGCCTGATTCTTTGCAGCCTGTTGGCGAGCGGACCTGCTGCCACGTCCATCACTTCGGCTATTTCTGCGAGCGAACGCTCCTCGTAGTAATGCAGATGCAGGAGTGTTCGCTCCTCTGGGCGCAGGCTTTCGATGGCTTTGTCGAGGCGCATGAGCCGCTCGTTTCTGGCTGCCGTCTCCTCCTCATCCTGCGCCCAAAGTGCCCCATCTGGCGGCCTGTAGCGCTCCTCGTCGAGCGGCATGGATGCGAGTCCTCGGCTGCGAAGATGGTTCAGGGCCGTGTTGTAGGCGATGCGGCTGAGCCATGTCGGGAACGAGGCTCGCTCGGGGTCGAAGTCGGAGAGATGCTTGAAGGCACGCACGAAAGCGTCCTGCGTCAGCTCCTCCACGTCGCGAACATCGCCGACCATCTGTGCCACAAGCAGCTGTACCTGACGTCCGTACCTGTCCATCAGGTACTTAAATCCGTCGGCCTGCCCGCGCTGGGCAGCGCTGGGCAGCGAGTATCATCTGCTTTTCCTGGTCTGCCATAGTTATTCTTGCCACCCTTATATACACAAGAATAGCAGAAATATGTCGCTAAAAAGAGGGGAAAAATACTTTTATCGTCCGCTAAATAAGCACCAAAGGTGCGAGAGACCACAGACGGGGGTGTCAACCCCCGGTACAAGTGCATCAACACAACTAAGCCCTGAAAGGGCGACAGAAAATATAACTTGTTTAATTTCATCTTGCATCTATCTCTGTCGTCCCTTCGGGACTTCCTTTGTCGTTGCGCGATTGCCGGGGGTTTCACCCCCGTCTGTGGTCTTTCGTCTCTTCGAGACTTTAATATGTCCCCACGAACTGCTTTTCTCCCCAAAAGCCGATACACAAGGGCTTAAAAGGAAGATGAGAAAAAATGTTCCCTAACAGCACTAAAAAATCTTTGCCTACGGGAGGCGATACTGCGTTTGAGCGCCTTTGCCGTCGCGAACGAGGCGGCCCTCTCGGTAGGGTGTTCAAAATCATCTCTATAGGCGAGACCAAAAAGCGTATATATTGTAGCGTTTATATTTATTGATATTTAACACTTTTGGGGTCGAAATAG
>OMSJ01000111.1 GCA_900313705.1 uncultured Prevotellaceae bacterium | reverse complement strand
CTTTCAGGGCGAGTTTACCCATATCCTTGTACCCAGGGCGATGCCCTGGGCTAAGTGCTTGCTGGCCTTTCAGGCCGTTTCTACTTGGGGTTCTCATTACTCCCGAAACTTGAGACATCTAACTCAACTCTCTGTTCCGACTGCGCCTGATGCGATAGCTTGGCACCAACGGAACGCAATCTTGTAAGAAGGTCTGTGTAGCGTCGCCAGTACCACCGTGGGAAAACTCCAGTACTCCCACGGTGGTACTGCAGTTTTTCCATGGAAGTACTGGCAAAGAACTGTTCGGCGTGCTTATCCTCGCTACTCTTCTATCTCTGCCTGTAGGCGGAGCATTTCGTCACGGAGGATAGCTGCATCCACAAACTCCATCTTCTTGGCAGCTTCCTCCATCTTGCGCTTGAGGCTTGCTATGCGTTTCTTCTTCTCTTCTACGGACAATGTCTCGGGCTCTGCTACTGCAAGCACTTCATAATGAGGCTCTACGTAGGCTCTCGTATCGGAGGCCTGACTATGTTGCATGAGGTCACCCATCGTGGCAGCCTTGCGTATCTGCTGAGGTGTGATGTTGTGTTCAGCATTGTAGCGTAGCTGTTTCTCTCGCCTGCGATTGGTCTCATTGATGGTGGCAGCCATGCTTTCCGTGATGCTGTCAGCATACATGATGGCTTTGCCGTTGACGTTTCTTGCTGCCCTGCCGATGGTTTGTGTCAGGGTTCTCTCATTGCGCAGAAAGCCTTCCTTGTCGGCATCGAGAATGGCAACAAGCGACACTTCCGGGAGGTCCAGCCCTTCGCGCAAGAGGTTTATCCCTACCAGGACATCATAGACTCCTGCCCTCAGTTCATTGAGGATGCGCACACGGTCCAAGGTATCGACGTCGCTGTGGATGTAAGCAGCCTGGATGCCTGTGCCCAGGAGGTATTCTGTCAACTCTTCAGCCATGCGTTTTGTCAGGGTGACGACAAGTGCACGTTCCTTTCTCTCAATGCATTGCTGAATCTCTTCCATGAGGTCATCCACCTGATTCTCTGTAGGACGGACTTCTATCGGAGGGTCAAGCAGTCCCGTAGGACGAATCACTTGTTCTACGACAACACCCTCGCTCTCTGCTATCTCAAAGTCGGCAGGCGTGGCACTGACATAGATGACCTGGTGCACCATTTCCTGGAACTCTTCGAACTTCAGCGGGCGGTTGTCCTTGGCAGCAGGCAATCGGAAGCCATATTCCACAAGTGTAGTCTTGCGTGCCTGGTCGCCTCCGTACATGGCATGGAGCTGAGGCACAGACACATGGCTTTCATCCACGACAAGTAGGAAGTCCTTTGGGAAGAAGTCGAGCAGGCAGTAGGGTCGGGTGCCTGGCTTGCGTCCGTCGAAGTAGCGGCTGTAGTTCTCTATTCCGGCACAATGTCCCAGCTCGCGAATCATCTCTATGTCATAGGTGACGCGCTCATGCAGGCGCTTTGCTTCGAGCTCTTTTCCTTGATTCTCAAAGAAGGCCACTTGCTCACGGAGGTCCTCCTGAATCTGTACGATGGCACGCTCCTGTGCGTCCTTCGAGGTCATAAAGAGATTGGCAGGATAGACCTTGTAGCTATCATAGAGCTGAATGCGGACAAGCAGTTCAGCGTCAAGTTCTTCGATGCTCTCAATCTCATCGCCCCAGAAGGTGATGCGGAGCAGGAAATCGCTGTATGCAAGGGCAATGTCCACGGTGTCTCCTTTGACGCGGTATTCCCCTCGGGTGAGCGAGACGTCGTTGCGGACATAAAGCAGCTCATTCAGTCTGCGAAGGAGTTCGTTGCGGTCCAGTTCCTGCCCTACATGCAGTTCCAGCAAGCTCTCGTAGAAGGTAGATGGGTTGCCCATTCCATAGATGCACGAGACGCTGCTGACGACGATGACATCTTGCCTTCCCGACAGCAGAGCGCTGGTGGCAGAGAGGCGCAGCTTGTCTATCTCATCGTTGATGGCAAGGTCCTTCTCGATGTAGGTGTCGGTGGCAGGCATGTAGGCTTCCGGCTGGTAGTAGTCGTAGTAGCTGACGTAGTATTCCACAGCATTGTGAGGAAAGAACTGCTTCATCTCGCCATAGAGCTGTGCAGCCAGCGTCTTGTTGTGCGACAGGATGAGGGTAGGGCGGCCTATATTCCTGATGACATTGGCCACGGTGAACGTCTTGCCGCTACCCGTGACTCCAAGCAGCGTCTGAGCCCGCACTCCCTGTAGGATGCCTTCTGTCAGTTGCTGGATGGCCTCTGGCTGGTCGCCTGTAGGCACATAGTCTGATATGAGTTCGAACTGTTTCATGTTGTGGCTTTTGTGAGGTGTCCGCATCTGTGACTACCGCAGGCGAGAAGCCTTCGTGTCAATTTGACGCTGCAAAGATAGACAAAATTCTCGAATTACATACTCATCTTGCTATACTTTTTATTGTTGTCTATGGAAAATCAAGAGCACCTTTACTTATGCGCCTATAATTCGACTTTCTTGACAAAAGCAGCTCATGGTGGCTTCTTCGCTTCGCTCAGGCGCAGGCGGAAACCTCTAAAGTCCCGAAGGGACGAGAGATCACAGACGGGGGTGCTAACCCCCGGTAATTGCGCAACAACATGAAAAGTCCCGAAGGGACGACAGAGATATAAGCAAATTGAAATTAAACAGGTTATGTTCTCTGTCGCCCTTTCAGGGCTTAGTTTTGTTAATGCGCTTGTTCCGGGGGTTTCACCCCCGTCTGTGGTCTATCGCACCTTCGGCGCTTTTCCCCGGACAGCAATTATATTTTTTTTAATGTGAAGACCAAATACAAAGCACCTGAACAACATCATTCTGGTTGCCCGAAGAGGTAGGAAATGACTCTACAGGAAGTCATTTGGAAAGCGTTTGATGTCTTTTGTCGGTATTATGTTTGCATGTTACGGTAAATAATTGTATCTTTGCGCACGAAATATACGACCATAATGAAGCAATTATCGCTTACAATATATATACTTTTCTGTCTTACGGCCTTTTCCCTTCACGCTCAGCAGATAAAGATAGGCAACTATACCTTCTCTGGCGGGGGTGAATATCAGGGGGAAATGATAAAGGGCAAGCCTTATGGAACAGGCAAGACCATCTATCCCAATGGCGATTACCACGAAGGGGAATACGTCAAAGGCAAGCGACAGGGGAAAGGCATTTATCAGTTTGCCGACGGAGAGAAATATGAAGGTGAGTGGTATCAGGACCAGCAGCACGGCAGAGGCACTTATTACTTTGCCAACAACAATCGCTACGAAGGGCTCTGGTTCCGCGACTATCAGCAAGGACTTGGCACGATGTACTACTACAACGGCGACACCTACGTGGGCTCCTGGATGCAGGACAAACGTGAGGGAACAGGCCGCTATACCTTTGCTCAGGGTGGAGCTTACTACGATGGGCAATGGAAGAACGACATGAAGGACGGACAAGGTGTGTTCGACTGGATGGACGGCAATCGCTACGAAGGCTCTTGGCGCGAGAACCAGAAGCATGGCAAAGGCACTTTCACTTATTCAACAGGCGACTCCTACACAGGCGACTGGGCAGACGACCAACTGCATGGCAAGGGCATCTTCATCTTTGCTGACGGCAACCGCTACGAAGGACAGTACGTCCATGGACAGCGGACAGGTGAAGGCATCTACACCTTTGCCAATGGAGACAAGTACGTGGGACACTTCACCTCTGGCGAACAGGATGGGATGGGCACATTCACCTGGCACACAGGAGCAACATACACAGGCCATTGGCGTCACAACAAGCAGCATGGCGCAGGCAAGTACCGCTGGGCAAATGGAGATGAGTATGAAGGAGGATGGGTGGATGGTCTCATTGAAGGAGAAGGCATCCTGCGTCAGGCAGACGGCGTCAGGTTCAAGGGGACGTTCCGCAAGGGACTCAAGGAAGGAAAAGGCATCCTCGAAGATGCCGACGGCATACGCTATGAAGGTAACTTCAGCGCAGACAAGAAGAACGGCGAATTCATAGAGAAGGACAAGAACGGCCTCCTCATTCGCAAGGTAACATACAAGAACGGGGTACCCGTAGGAACATGGTAAAGATGTCGAGGGAGAGAGAGAGGATGATGAGATGAGCTTTGTTCCAGCACTATAACGCAAATCATAAACGTCAAAAATATAAACAATAATGGCTCGTACAAATGAAAAGGTTTCCAAGGAAACCAAAAAGACCACCAAGAAGAGCAGCAAGTCTTCTGTCGAGAAGAAAACAGCACAGAAGAAAGCTGCTGCTCCTGTGCCTCAAGTGCTCAAGCTCGTCAAGAATGACCCCTATCTCGTAGGCTACGAAGCAGCCATCAACGGTCGTCATGCTGAGGCAGCACGCAAAATGGCAGAGCTGACAGGTGGCACAAACAACCTCAATGAGTTTGCAAGCGGCTACCTCTACTTCGGCCTCCACAAGGCAGAAGACGGATGGGTGCTGCGCGAGTGGGCTCCCAATGCTATCGACATCTTTGTCGTAGGCGACTTCAATGGCTGGAAGGAGAGTGCCCGCTATGCCATGAAGCGTGTCAGAGGCTCTGTTGGCAACTGGGAAATCAAGATTAAGAACAAGTCCTTCAAGCATGGCTCCCTCTTCAAGCTCATCGTCCATTGGGAAGGAGGTCAGGGAGAACGCATACCGGCCTGGGCAACACGCGTCGTGCAGGACGAACAGACACACATCTTCTCGGCACAGGTCTGGGACCCCGCAGAGGCTTTCCAGTGGCAGGTAGAGAAGTTCCGTCCCACCACCAACCCGCTGCTCATCTATGAGTGCCACATCGGCATGGCTCAGGACAAAGAAGGAGTAGGCACCTATGCAGAGTTCCGCGACAACATCCTGCCACGCATAGCAGCAGACGGCTACAACTGCATACAGATTATGGCCATACAGGAGCATCCCTACTACGGCAGCTTTGGCTACCACGTCAGCAGCTTCTTCGCTCCCAGCAGCCGCTTCGGTACACCGGACGAACTCAAGTCGCTCATCGATAAAGCACACAGCATGGGCATCGCTGTCATCATGGACATCGTACACAGCCATGCCGTCAAGAACGAAGTGGAAGGCCTGGCTAACTTCGCAGGTGACCCCTACCAGTACTTCAACCGTGGAGAGCGCAGAGAGCATCCGGCATGGGACAGCCTCTGCTTCGACTACGGCAAGAACGAAGTGCTCCACTTCCTCCTCTCCAACTGCAAGTACTGGCTCGAAGAGTTCCACTTCGATGGCTTCCGCTTCGATGGCGTCACCTCCATGCTCTACTACAGTCACGGACTGGGAGAAAGCTTCATGTCCTACGGCGACTACTACAACGGACACCAGGACGGCGATGCCATCACCTATCTCACCCTGGCCAACGAACTGATACACTCAGTCAACAAGAACGCCATCACCATAGCCGAAGAAGTGAGCGGAATGCCTGGACTGGCACTCCCCTTCAAGGACGGTGGCTACGGCTTCAACTACCGACTGGCCATGAACATCCCCGACTACTGGATAAAGATTATCAAGGAACAGCGCGACGAAGACTGGAAGCCCAGCTCCATCCTCTGGGAACTCACCAACCGACGCAAGGACGAGAAGACCATCTCCTACTGCGAGAGCCACGACCAGGCACTCGTCGGAGACAAGACCATCATCTTCCGACTCATCGACAGCGACATGTACTGGCACTTCAAGAAAGGAGACGAGAACTCCAACGTCAACCGAGGCATCGCCCTCCACAAGATGATACGCCTCGTCACACTTGGCACCATCAACGGCGGTTACCTCAACTTCATGGGCAATGAGTTCGGACATCCCGAATGGATAGACTTCCCACGCGAAGGCAACGGATGGAGCTACAAGTATGCACGCCGCCAATGGAACCTCGTCGATAACAAAGAGCTCTGCTTCCACTATCTCGGCGACTTCGACGCAGCCATGCTCAAGGTGCTCAAGAAGCACCGCAGCTTCGAGAAGCAGAATGTCGTGGAGATTTGGCACAACGACGGCGACCAGGTCTTCGCCTTCCGTCGCGGAGACCTCTACTTCTTCTTCAACTTCAGCCCATGCAACAGCTACACAGGCTATGGATTCATGGTCGAACAAGGAGCCTACGAGTACATCCTCAACACCGACAACCCGGACTTCGGAGGCAATGGCTTCAACGATGACAAGCTCATCCACTACACCATGTACGACCAGCGCCTGGCCCGCGACAACAAAGGCTGGCTCCAGCTTTACCTCCCCACACGCACAGCCTGCGTCCTCAAGAAGCAGAAGGAATAAGCATCAAAGAACATACCTTCCATTCCCTCCCCAAGTCCAGAACAGACTTCGGGGAGGGATTTTTGTTTTCGCACCAAGTCAATATACTGCCTTCGGGACATAAAACAACAACGAATTAAAACGAATTTCACGAAGGGATTATAATAACCACAGATTAAACGGATGGGAATTAGATAGAGAGGTTACTTTGATTTTTCACTTTTCACTTTTCACTTGCGAAGCAGAATAAGTCAGAATTTAAAATTTATAAATTCAAAATTCAAAAGGAAGCTACGCCGAAGGCGACTTTAACAACGAATTAAAACGAATTTCACGAATGAAATAAGGTAACTTTGATTTTTCACTTTTCACTTCGCCAAAGGCGACTATAACCACAGATTGAACGGATTAAACGGATTATAATTTACAACGGATTACACCGATTTTAATAATTCATGTATGAATTATATTTCTTTCATTTCCTTTATTTCTGCGGGACATAAAACAACAACGAATTAAAACGAATTTCACGAAGAGATTTAGGTAACCTTGATTTTTCACTTTTCACTCTTCGTTCTTCACTTGCGAAGCATTTTTCACTTTTCACTTTTCACTTAGAAAGAGTGCCCATTGAGGGCAACTCTTTCTACTCGATTCCTTGAATTGTTTCCTGGTTCTTGATGACCTTCTCTGCCTCTGCCTGTGCCAGGCGGGTGGGTACGAGCTGGAACTCTGCTTCGCTGCGGAGGTCCTTGAAGAGCTTGCCGGGAACCCAGCGGACGTTGACGGCCTTGATG
>OMSJ01000169.1 GCA_900313705.1 uncultured Prevotellaceae bacterium | reverse complement strand
GGATGCAGCACCTTCGGGCTCCAACCGTACTGTCCGTTTATCTTGAAGCGCTTGGGCTCCTGATTGTAGCTGTAAGCTTTCAGCAGGCCAGTCCACTCGAAGACGTTGGGGTCGTCCCAACTCTGCTCCATCTGCTTGCCGGCTGTTATTTGCCAATGGCCTTCCTGACCGGAGATGCCTTTGCCCTGCTCGTCCTCGACGCAGCCGCCACATATCCATGCTTCGTACCAGCGAGTGAAGAGTTCGCCGGTGAGCTGCTTGTTGTAAGTATCGACGGTGAAGCGGTAGTTGTCTGCCTCAAAGAGGACAGCCCATTCTGCCCCGATGCTATCGGCCTTCGCTGTATAGGCCATCTTGTCGGTCACGATATTGGTATCGACGAGCTTTGGCGCATAGTAGCGCGAGGCAGACCTCGGCGAGTCGGTCGTGGTGACATAGAGGTCGCCAGGGAGCAGCTTGCCGTGGAACTTGAAGGTATAGCGACCGCTTGTGTTGGTCGCGAAGCGTGTCAGTTCCTGTATGCCCCCAGGGACAGCAGAGCCTCGCACCCAAAGGCGGGTCTGAGCCAATGCTAAGTGAAAAGAGAAAAGTGAAAAATGAAAAATGAAGAAAAGAAATATCCGTTTCATAACTGTTGCTCTTTAACCTTTTAACCTATTAACCTTTTAACCTTTTCACCTTTCCTCATGCCATTTCGCCCAGCGGGACATTGATAGTGATGGGGGCGGAAAGGTTGTCCGTGCTGACGGTGACGGTGAGTGTGCCTGTCGCTGCGTCGTATGCGATATCTTCTTCGCTGGCGGGATTGCCATTGACGGTAATGCCTTCTGCGATGAAGGAAGCGGGAGTGCCGAGGAACTGTAAGGTCCACTTCCGCTCGGTCGGCATACCTTCGAAGCTGCCTTGGCGACGGCTGATGGTGAGCGACACGTTGCTGTCGCTGCGGTTCTGCACGAAGGTTGTCATCGTCCAACTGTCACCCCTATAGTCCTGGTTGTCGCCCTTGTCCTCGTAGAACTTTCCGGAGCCGTTGGCGCCGGGGACGACCTTGAGGATGATCTCAGCAGGATTCGTGACGACGGTGCGTTGCACGGGGTAGAAGGGAATGATGCTGCCTGCACGATAGAAGACGGGGAACTCGTCGAGCGTGTAGCTGCCGTAGAAGGTCTGATTGCCTGACATCAAGCGATGGTGCGTCACGTCCCACCATTTCTCTCCCTCGCCAGGAAGCCATACCTTGCGACCGCTATAACCGTTCTGCTGCGGAGTGTAGATGGGGGCGATGAGCATGTCATTGCCAAACATATACTCATCCTCGTAGGTATATGCATTCCCTTCTTCCGGGTAGTCATAATAGAGCGGTCGGTTCATGCCGACGCCCGTATCGTAGGTCTCGCGTGCAGCCGTATATAAATAAGGAAAGAGGCGGTAGCGCTCGCGGACTGCTTCGCGAAGCTGTATGAAGTTGGCATACTTCCAGATGCGTCGCTCCAGTTTGCCGTCGTTGGTGGCATGAGTGCGGAAGATGGGCGTATAGGCTCCGAACTGCAGCCAGCGCAGCAGGAGCTCCGGGTCGTTGTTGCCGCCCTGATGACCGCCAAGGTCATGCCCCCAATAGTCGTAGAGCACGTTGCTGGCATTGCTGGTGAAGAATATCTCGTAACCAAGCGTTGACCATGCAGCCCAGGCGTCGCCGGAGAAGCAGATGGGATAGCGGTGCGAGCCAAGACCGCCCCAACGGTGATAGATGACGGGACGTAGCTCGGGACGGTTCTTCTGCATGTCCTGGAAGAAGGTATGGTTGCACCAGAAGGTCTCGCCCAAGGTCTCTGAGCCTTCTGCAGGCGTGTAGCTCTTCTCCTGCCCGTGCTTGCCGACGGTGAGTGCCTGTTGCCAGTCAAGCCACCAGAAATCGACGCCCTCCTGCTCGTGGGGACGGATAACATTCTGGAAGAGCGCCTTCATGTAGTCGTAGTCTTCCACCTTCCAGAGCAGCGTCTGTCCCGACGTGTCGCCCAGGTCGGCAGCCATCGCCTTGTAGTAGTCCTCTTTGGTCGAGACACCATCTGAGGGGTGCAGGTTGAGAGCTGTCTTCAACCCATGCTGATGCATATAGTTGATGAGTCCCTTGGGGTTGGGGATGCGGTTCGTGTTCCAGCTCCAGCCGGTCCATCCGCTCTTGTGCCAGTCCATATCCATGATGAGCACGTCCATCGGGATGTCATAGCTCTCCACGTCGCGGACAATCTGCTGGAACTCGGCCTGCGTGTATGCCCAATAACGGCTGTACCAGTAGCCGAGGATGTACTTGGGTGGCATCGGCACGCGACCTCCCACCTTAATGTAGTCGCCCAGACATGCCTTATACTCATGTCCATAACCGAGGAAGTACCAGTCAATGGCCGTCTTGTCCACGGGATTGGCCCACCAGGTGATGCCATCTTCTTTCGGTTCGAAGGCGTATGTCGTACTGCCGTCACCGCGTGTAGTGGCAGGACTCTCGTCGATGATGCTCCATCCTGCTCTCGAGAGGAGGCCCTTCTCCAGGTTGCCTCGTTTGTTGTCGCCCCAAGCCTGGTCGAGCGTGCGGTTCGTGCCGAGCAGGTTCATCGAGTCGTCCTTGCC
>OMSJ01000112.1 GCA_900313705.1 uncultured Prevotellaceae bacterium | reverse complement strand
GGGCTGACTCCAATCGTATATGTTGGTCAGTCCCACATAATCCCAAATGCCTGGCATACCATCAAAATACTTCACATAGTAGTCATCGAAAATAACTGACTGCTTGCTGTCTGCATACTTCACGCCTTCCACAACGAAGTGATTGTTCAGTTTGCCTTGCATCCCAGCACCAGCGCTACGAGTTTGAGGCGTGTCATCATGTACAGTAAAGACAATCTTATTGGATTCAGTAGGATTGATTGGTGTCCCTTCACGCGGAAACATCTCCTTGATGTTTTCAATATCGAATTCCTTCTCACTGTCATCATTGAAGCGAATGACCCATTTGCTTTGTGCAAAGGTACTGGCGTTCCAAAGCAGCATTCCTGCCAGCAACATAAATAGTTTCCTTTTATTCATTATTGCTTTATGTTAGGTTATGTGTTTCTATATATTATACCTCAGTTCGGGTAAAGTCAAAGTATAGTTATTTGAAGCCGATGGGGCGATTTGATGTTTGACCCACGTCCCTTGTTCAAGGTCACAAATTGTGATCTTTAACTATTAGAATCTTCCAAAATCCCTTTATTATCGGGGATGTTTGAGGTCACAAATTGTGATCTTGAAGCAACTTGCATAACTTCGTCCTTAGTCAATTGGAACATAAAGTCATCACCGTCGAAACGTGTTGCATTTCGACGGACGGCCTGATTAAGAATTCTGGTCTCTACTCCGTACATAGCTGCCAGGTCGCGGTCGAGCATCACGCGCTGACCTCGTATCTCGTATATCTTGTTTTGTATGGATTCTAACTCGTTCATACAACTGTATTCTTTCTTTCGTGCTACAAATTTATCTATATCACCATCTCGAGCATACTGAGGTCAGCTTCCTCGCCGACGACCCAGACAATGTCGCTTTGCTGAAACTGACGCTTGGCTTGGATGGTGCCGAGGTGACCGTTCTTGTCTTCCACGCCGACCACCATGCAATGGTATTTAGTGCGGAAGTCAGCTTCCTGCAGGGTCTTACCTATGAGTGGACTGCTTTCGCTCAGGCTGACTGAGACAATGGACAAGCTATGCTCGTCCTTGTTGCGCTCATTCGGTTCCTCCAGTTCCTGTTCACTCCTTACCCTCAGCGCTGCTACGGCTTCTTTGCCTGCTACCACTTCCAACTCATCGCCAGGATAGATGCGATGGCTGCCGCCGGGGATGTTGATGCGATGCCCTGAGCGGATGATGGCTGCGATGTGAACCCTGTCGGTCTTGCCGAAATGGAGTTGAGCCAACGAATGTCCGCCCCAACTGGAATGGGCGGGTATCTTCACGCGAGCTATCTGCAGGTCCTTGCCTCGCAGCTTTCTGCCGTAACTGTACGAGCTCTGCTGTTCCCGCTGGCGAAGGTTCTGCTTGAAGGTACGCTCCATGCGGATGCTGACGTACTTGACGCCTCGGCTGACGACCATCAATGCAAGGGCTGCAAGGCTCAGCAACACGTTCCATACCCACCAAAGGGGAGAGAGAAACTCCACTACATTATATATAATAGC
The DNA here is from genome assembly GCA_900313705.1 of uncultured Prevotellaceae bacterium. Classification (GTDB taxonomy): domain Bacteria; phylum Bacteroidota; class Bacteroidia; order Bacteroidales; family Bacteroidaceae; genus Physcousia. The sequence continues at coordinate 5,471 of OMSJ01000112.1, read as the reverse complement.
AAAGCCTAAGAATACCTTGAAGAATATGGCAAGCTCTATCATCAGCTTGTTTATCCCGCCCAACGAGCGGAGGTATCGGACGTTTTGGTTCCTGTTCTTTCGGACAACGATAGCGCGGATGCTGGGCGACATGAGCAGCAGAGCTATCGCGCAGAAAAGGGCAGTCCCGTACTTATGGCCCAGGAAGTGCTGACACACGGGGTAGAGCGTTGCGTAGCTGAACATTGCCAAGGCGATGGTGATGGTCAGGAAGGCTGCCGTCTGATAGAGAATGTCTATGATGAAGTGACGCCAAGGACGAACAGTAGGTAGCTGGTACTTTTGCAACGACGACCTCAGGACAGAAGCAAACTCCTCGCTTTTCTTCTTTCTTTCCTCTATCTTGGGATTAAACACTTTTTCCACCCGGACGCTTACCTTTGGTGCAAGGCGGATGATGTAGGGCGTGCAGAAGGTGGTGATGATGCTCACCGCTACGACCACAGGATAGAGAAACTGACTGGTGACGCCCAGTTCCTGACCAAGTCCGGCTATGATGAAGGCGAACTCACCTATCTGCACCATCGAAAAGCCGCTGCTGACAGCTATCTTCACATCGCCGCTCGTCACGAAGTAGCTCAGGCTGCCGAAGAACATCTGACCCAGCACGATGGCCAGCGTCAGCACAAGAATAGGAAGCCAGTACTGCATCAGTACAGACGGTTCTACCATCATGCCGACCGACACAAAGAAGACGGCCCCGAAGAGGTCGCGCAGGGAGCTGACACTCTTCTCGATGTTCTCTGCCTCTAGCGTCTCTGCCAAAATGCTGCCCATCATAAAGGCACCGAAGGCAGAACTGTATCCCACCTTAGTGGCTGATACTGCAAGAAAGAAGCAGAGACCAACAGAGACCACAAGCAGCGTCTCCTTGTTGATGTACTGCTTTGCTTTACGTAAAATAAGTGGCACTAAATAGATACCGACCATGAACCATAGCATCAGGAAGAAGGCCAGTTGCAAAAGACTCTTTATCAACTCTGTCCCCTGGAATGTTCTGCTCACGGCCAAGGCACTGAGCATTACCATAAGCAGGATACCAAGAATGTCCTCGATGATGAGAACGGACAATACGCCGGCAGCAAAAGGCTTGTTCCTGAGGCCAAGGTCGTCGTAGGCTTTGTAGATGATAGTGGTGGAACTCATGCTCAGCATACCGCCCAGGAAGATGCTGTCCATGCTGCTCCAGCCGAACAGCGATGCCACCATACCCCCGACGCCTATCATGCAGAACATCACCATCATGGCCGTTAGGATAGGCTTCATACCCATGCGCACTATCTTCTTGAAGGAGAACTCCAAGCCCAGCGTGAACATGAGGAAAATGACACCCAAGTCACCCCACTCCTTGATGCCCTCTATGCTGCTCACCGACGGCGTGTAGGGCATGTGCGGACCTGCAAGGAAGCCTGCCACGATATAGCCCAAAACAAGCGGCTGCTTGAGTCGCTTGAAAATGATGGTCACTATACTTGCTACAACAAGTATATAGGCAAGGTCGGTGATAAGTGGGGACAACTTATTAGTATCTTTTAGGGGTTATAGAAATGCATCCTTCAAATTCTATTTGCTGAGCTCGAGCATCCTGTTGATGCACTTCACGGCTTTCTCTGCTACTTCTTTTTCTACCTCTATCTCCGGCCATTCGTACTTAAGGCAGTTGTAGAGCTTCTGCATCGTGATGAGCTTCATGTAGTTGCACTCGTTGCAGGCACAGGTACTGTCGTCTGGAGGAGCAGGAATGAAGGTCTTTTCCGGACAAGCCTGCTGCATCTTGTGCAGGATGCCGCTTTCTGTTGCCACAATGAATTCCTTGGCGCTGTCTTCCTGGCTGAACTTCAAGAGGGCTGCTGTACTGCCCACCTTGTCTGCCACCTTAACCACAGGTCCCTTGCACTCCGGATGCACAAGTATCTTGGCGTCGGGATGAGCTGCCTTCAACTCAAGTATGCGCTCCAGGCTGAACTTCTCGTGGACATGGCAAGCTCCGTTCCAGAGAACCATCTGCCTGCCAGTGACCGAGTTGATGTAATTGCCAAGGTTGCGGTCCGGACCGAATACTATCTTCTCGTCCTTCGGCAAGGAATTGACAATCTGCATGGCATTGCCGCTGGTCACCACGATGTCCGTCAGCGCCTTGATGGCTGCTGTGGTATTCACATAGCTAATGACCGTATGACTGGGATGAGCTTTCACAAACTCGCCGAACTCCTTTGCCGGACAGCTCTCTGCCAACGAGCATGTGGCATTCAGGTCAGGCACCAGTACCTTCTTCCCTGGGCAGAGTATCTTGTTCGTCTCGCCCATGAAGTGAACGCCGCACATGACGATGATGTCCGCATCCGTCCGCGCAGCCTGCTGAGCCAGAGCCAGACTGTCGCCCACGAAGTCGGCGATGTCCTGTATCTCACCCTCTGTATAGTAATGCGCCATGATGACCGCATTCTTCTCCTTGCACATGCGGCGTATCTCAGCCTTCATGTCCACGCCTTCCGGCACAGGCTCCGTCACGTAGCCGGCAGCCTTCCACTTGTTGTCAACCGTAATCATATTATAATTTATTATTGTTTTATATTAAAGAAAGAATAGTAATGATGATGATGATGTATGGTTGATAAGTTTATAACTTACTGACCTTTTTGCAGGTCTTTACGTTATCAACCCTCTATCACCAGTATTGCTTAGGTTATTAACCTTAGGATAACTTTCTATCTGACTTATATAGTTGGTCTTATATGCTGTGTAGGTTAGAGTTTTCAACATTGGATAATAATGTGCAAAGTTAATATATTTCTTTAATATGCTGCTTTGATAAGTTCATTTTTTTACGTTGAAACAGCTTTAATAACTTTTTCGTGTTGTTAATAAAGAGTGTTGAGACATCTTTTTCCTCCTTCTTATGTGAATAAGTTTTGAACTATTAACTGAGTTATCAACATAAATTGTTAACTTTGCAGGTGAATATAAAATAGGAAAAGCGTATGAGGAAGTTGAAAGTGACAGAGATGGGCAGGATGAGTGTGGCAGAGTATAAGGCATCGGAGAAGCAGCCTCTGGTGGTGGTGCTCGACCATGTGCGTAGCCTTTACAACGTAGGCAGTGTGTTCCGTAGCAGTGATGCTTTCCGTCTGAGCGGTGTATGTCTGTGCGGTATTACTGCTCAACCTCCACATCCCGAAATACACAAGACTGCCCTCGGTGCAGAGGAGAGTGTGCCGTGGCGCTATTTCAAGCAGACGGAGGAGGCTGTCCGTTGGCTCAAGGAGGAAGGCTATACCGTGCTTGCTGTGGAGCAATGCGAAGGCAGTACACTCTTACACCATTTCCATAAGGAGAAGGGCAGAAAGTATGCCATCGTTCTGGGCAACGAGGTGAAAGGCATACAGCAGCACGTAGTGGATATGTGCGACGGTTGCCTCGAGATACCTCAATACGGTACCAAGCACAGCCTTAACGTCAGCGTGACGGCAGGCATCGTCCTTTGGCACCTTACAGAGAAGGTGTAGCTGGCTTTGGTTAAACCAGCTTCACCAGGTCTTTCTCTGTGATGTATTTCATGTAGTTCTGCAGGATAGTGTCGCGTGCCAACTCAAAGTTGTCGGTACGGAACACAAGGATGCCTTTGCCGCCAAGCATGAAGCTGTACATGTAAGTGATGCTGATGCCTGCCTTGCTGAAGACAGAGATGGCGTCGGCAGCACGTCCGGGCTTGTTGTCAAGCTCCAGAGCAAGCACTTCGCTCAGCGTGATGGTGATGCCGGCCTTCTTCAGTTCCTCGTATGCCCGAATGGGTTCGCTGCAGATGATGCGGTAGATACCGTACTCTGCTGTGTCGGCAACAGTAGAGGCAATGATTTGGATATTTGCTTCTTTCAGGGCTTCCAATACCTTGATGAGTGTGCCTGAATGGTTCTCTATGAAGATGGATAACTGATGGATTGTCATAGCTTTGTTATTCTTATTTCTTATTGATAAACTTTTCTCTTATCCACGACGCGAACAGCTTTGCCTTCGCTGACGGGCAACGTGCCTTTGCTCAGCAGGCGCAGCTTTGGCTTCAGCAGAATCTCATCGCTCAGGCGACGGCATATCTCCTGCGACAGCTTTTGCAGCTTGCCGTAGTCGTCAGTAGGCTCGTTGAGTTCCACTTCCACTATCATCTGGTCGTTATTGTCTTCTGTGACAAGGGTGATAAGGTAGTTGGTGCCTACTTCGGGGAACTGCATGAGGATCTTCTCTATCTGTATGGGGAAGATGTTGACACCGCGCAGCACAATCATGTCGTCGGAACGTCCACGCATACGGTCGAGGCGGACATGATTGCGTCCGCAAGGACAGGTGCGTCCCAGGACGCGAGTGAGGTCGCGAGTGCGGTAGCGCAGCAGCGGCATTGCTTCGCGGCAAAGCGTGGTGAGTACCAGCTCGCCTATCTCACCGTCGGGCACCGGTTCCAACGTGTCGGGATTGACAATCTCCACGATGTAATAGTCTTCCCAGAAATGCAGACCATTCTGTTCGGGACATTCAAAGCCCACACCAGGTCCGCACATCTCGCTCATGCCAAACGAGTTGTAGGCCTTGACTCCCATCATCTCCTCGATGCGCTTGCGTTGTTCTTCCGAGTGAGGTTCTGCACCGATGGCAAGCACCTTCAGTTTCGTATCGCGACGTGGATCTACGCCTTCCTGCTGCATCACTTCGTAGAGGCGTGTCACGTAGCTCGGTATGGCATGGATGGCCGTAGTGCCGAAGTCCTTGATGAACTTGATTTGTCGCAGAGAGTTACCAGCAGCAGCGGGGACCGTAAGCATTCCCATCTTCTCGGCACCATATTGGAATCCAAGTCCGCCGGTGAACATGCCATAGCCCGAGGAGTTCTGGAACACGTCATCTGGGCGAAGACCTACCATCCAGAGGTTGCGTGCTACCTGGTTTGCCCATTCGTCGAGGTCCTTCTGTGTGTGCAGGATGACGGTGGGGTTGCCTGTTGTGCCGCTCGATGAATGCAGGCGGACACAGTCGCGCAGAGGTACGCAGGCCATGCCGAAGGGATAGGTCTCGCGCAGGTCCTGCTTCGTGGTGAAAGGCAGTCGGCGCACGTCGTCCAGCGTCTGGATGTCGTCGGCAGTGATACCTGCCTCTTTGAACTTCTTCTGATAGAATTTGTTGGTCAGGCAATGGCGCACGGTCTGTTTGAGACGTTCCAGTTGGAAAGCCTCCAACTGTTGACGCGTCATTGTCTCGCGTTCAGGGTTGAAATAAGGAGAATTGTTCATAGTTGTATGTGTTATTTACTTCTTTTTGTCTTATTTGCATAGTTCTTGACATACTTTGTCCTGAAAGGCACGTCCGATGGAGGATGACCCTACGCCTTGATTGATGATGGCAAAGGCAAGTACGTGGTTGCTTGCTGTGGTGAGGTAGCCAGCCAG
>OMSJ01000113.1 GCA_900313705.1 uncultured Prevotellaceae bacterium | reverse complement strand
TGTAGTTTAACGATTTTGGTTGACAGCTTAGAGGCTTATTTGTATTACTCGTTGATTACTTTGAGTCTTATTTGCAGTGTAGGTTGATGCGGTTAAACTTTATTTATATTTCTTGTTGATTCTTGTTTTTGTTATTCACACTCAAAGTTGACAGTACGTATTGTCCGCTGCAAAGATATGTTTTATTTTTTAAGCGACCAAAGATTTAATGGCAATTTCCCTGTAGCTCTTCCATTTTTTCCTGAATTCGCCCGTACAGAGCGCTGCCTCAGCAGGGGTCTTCCAGTCCAAACTCATATGGGGTCTCTCGTTATTGTAAAAGTCGACGGCTACCTTCACAGCATTCCTCACCTCCTCTACAGAGCAAAAGGTCATGCCCATCAGAAGCTCGTTTTTGATGATGCCGTTAATACGCTCGGCAACGGCATTCTCTTTGGGATCCCCACACTCGGTCATGCTGATACTTATATTGTTGTCTCTGAGAATGTCGGTATAAGCGAAACTTGCATACTGTACGCCACGGTCAGAGTGATGGATAAGTTTACGTGCCGGTTGGCCGTCAAGCCGTTTCAAGGACATTCTGAGGGCCTCGATGGCGAATTTCGCCTCAAGTGTCTCGCCCACACACCAGCCGACGATTTCCTTTGTGTAGTAGTCTGTCACTACGGACAGGTAACAGAAGTCGTACTCGCCGCTCTCTGCGTTGAGACAAATGACCATGTAGGTGATGTCGCTTACCCATAGCTGGTTGGGGCGCAGCGGAATGAGTTCCCTTGTCAGGTTTGGGTACAGAGGTAGATCATGATTGGAGTCTGTCGTCTTGGCACGGCGTTTCTTCTTACGCACCTTAAGGTTATGTCTCTCAATGATGTCGTAGAATCGGTTGTAGCCTACGCTGTGCTCTTCTCCGAAGTTCTCCCTGTACATGCGCCAGAGCTTGTCGCCCCCGATACCGCGGTCTTTCTGGCGGATGCGTTTGATATACTCCACGACGAAGGCCTCTTCCGCCAATTTGCGAAGAAGGCTGTCCCCGTGCTTATAGTAGGCCTGGGTACTTACACCAAGCAGCTCACACTGCGACGTGACGGGATATTCCTTCACGTCGCGGGTGTGAAGCCTACCGACTACTTGGTGCCAGCTTTTTTTAAGTCTATACCATAAACTTCCTTGCCGAAGGCAACCATTTCCTCGTAGAAGTCGGCGCGGAGTTTCTCGCGTTTCAACTCACCTTGGAGACGTGACACCTCTGCCTGAAGCTTACGATAATCCTCTGGGGTGATTTCTTTTCCTTTCTTTTGCATCTGACCGGCTATTTGGGGGTTTGACGCCTCAAAGTTATGAATTTTTCTATAAATTGTACTTATGGAAAGGCCTTTTTTCTTACTTATCTCCGAAATCGAAAGATGCTCAAGATAATACAACGTCTGGACATCCATAATTGACTGTCCTAAACTGGACTGATTGGTTGATTGTTTCATCGTTAATGACATTTTGAGTATCAACCATATTTACAAAAAGACACAGCACGCCAAAATGACTTTTGTGTAAGATGGCGAAGGGGAAGTAACTTAGCCGATGTAGCTAAGTAGATAGGTGACAATGAAATAGAGCCAATGGGTTATGATGCCGGCGGACAGGCCTGCAATGAAGGTGCAGGTGAAGGAGCGGGAGATGAAGTTGCGGTAGCCGAGCGAGTCGAGCGTGGCTGCATCGGCGCTGAGAAAGCCGCTCCAGCACATGCCCATCGCGGTGAAGACGGCGATGGCGTTGCTGTCGATGATGCCTTTGCTCATCATCTCGGGGATGAGGCCAAGGGCAGCACCGACCGTGCCAAGGGCTGTGATAGGGAAGGCGACCAGCTCGCTCGCGTTGAAGCCAAAGAGCCAGCGGAAGACGAAACCAGCCTTGCCTGCCAGCAGCGGCAGCAGTTCCGTCCCCTGATAAGCTTCGCCAGTGTAGGTTCCCGTTTCCGGGTCGCAGCCGAAGGTGAACATCATGACGAAGGTGGAGATGATGAGTACGCCGGGAATAATGGCGAGTCCGACCTCCACGCCTGTCTTGCCGCCGTCGAGCAGGGCATCGAGCACGCGTACAAAAAGCGTCTGATGCGGTTCGTCGGGGTGTGTCTCGTATTTGCCCGTTACCCATTTGCCATCCACCATTTGTTTCTCGTTATCCTCGATGACGTCCTCTGTGAGGTAATCTGGCTGCTCTTTGAGCACGAGGCGCTGCATGAGCCGTGTGCCGATGATGCTGCCGCAGATGGCTCCCACCAGGCCGTAGAGCGGTTCGGTGTAGTAGCCGTGACCCATCATGAAGATGATGACGAGCAGTCCCATAGCGAAGCTGCCGGCGAAATTCACAAGGCTGATGTGCTGGTAGCGCTTGAAGTAGCGGGCGAACTGCGGGTTCTTGGCAACGGAGATGATGGCGGGCTTGTCGCTAAGGAACGTCATCAGGGCTCCGGCTGACGAGACTCCCGGCAAGCCATAGAGAGGCCGGAGCACAGGCTTCAGCATCCTCTGCAGCAAATCGACTACGCCGAAGACGCTGAAGATGCGGCTCAAGGCCCCCGTCAGCACACACATGGCCATGAGGTAGAAGACGGTGTTGAGCAGGAGGTCGTGAGCCGTCCGCATGATGGTGTTGAGCATGTTGGTAAAACCCATCACGGAGGACAGGTAACCGAAAAGCCCGACGATGACAATAAGGCATGGAATACCGCGTGGTAGCTTCACAGTTCTATGGTATTAGGATTAGACGGTTATTCGTTTATCTCAAAGTAGTTCTCCAGGATGCTCTGTGCCTGCTTCTCGCTGTTGTCGATGTCGTAGATGACTTTACCATGTTCGAGGAGCACGATGCGTTTGCTAATATCGACCGTGTGCTGCAGGTTGTGGCTGCTGACGAGGATGGTGGCTCCCGTCTCCTCGTTGTACTTCTTCAGCAAGTGCTTGATGGCATTCTGGCTGCTGGGGTCGAGGAAGTTAAAGGGCTCGTCGAGGATGAGCACTTTGGGCTTTAGTAGCATGGCGGCCATGATGCCTACCTTTTGCTTGTTGCCAGCGCTGAGGGTGCGTATGAGCTTCTTCTGTCCAGAGAGCTCGTCGGCCATGAAGTGCTGGAACTGGGCAAGGAACTCCTGCAGTTGCTCGTCGCTGGTGTCGGTCAGACGGGCTATGAACTGGAAGTATTCGTCGGGCGTCAGGTAGTCGATGAGGAAGCTCTCGTCCACGAAAGCACCCGTCCAGTCCTTCCATTCTTCCGTCTCGGCCACGTTGACGGACCCCTCCATACCTCCCCTTAAAGGGGAGGCTTCCTTCCCGGAAAACTCGCCTGGTTCCTCCCCCTTTAAGGGGGAGTTAGAGGGGGTCTGCATGTGTACCGTTCCCGTGTCGGCCTTGATGAGGTCGAGTATGAGCCGGAAGAGTGTACTCTTGCCAGCACCATTGTTGCCCACCAGCCCCAGCAGCTCGCCGCTGTGGATGGTAAGGTCTGGTATATCGACTGCAACCTTTTCGCCGAAGGTCTTCTTGAGGTCTTTGATTATTATATCCATATATAATTATCTTTTTGGGGGAGTTAAAGAAGTTAAAGAAGTTAGCTCGCTTCGCTCACATGGGAAGTTAAAGGACAATACCTTCCGGATGCTGTTCTCAGGGGGCAAGAACTATTGTCCTTTAACTTCTTTAACTTCCTATAACTTCTTTAACTTCCATATTTTTAGATTATGAATTGCGTGACGCCCTGAAGCCTTCCATGTTCTTGTATCGTCGGGCCATGAAGCGCTTGTAAACGTTGCGCAGCCAGTAGTGGTGTGTAGCGATGCCCACAATGCCCAGCGCGGCAAGGAACACGTAGCCCCAGGGTTCGCCAAGCAAGGCTGTGGCTGCTCTCTCCAGTGCGAGTGGGATGAAGAAGATGACTGTGCTGAAGATTTGCTGGGTGGTATTGCCTTGTTTGCTCGTTATCTTCGTGTTCATGGGCAGCGTATTGTTGTTATAGACAGCCATCTGGAAGAAGGCCGGATAGATTACACCTGCCGTAAAGAAGAAGTAACCGACGTTCATCCAGACAGACATCTTGCCGATAATCATCAAGGGCAGCAGGATGATGGGCGGGATGAAGAGCAGCAGCACGTTGAAGTAGTACTTGGCCGTGAGCAGTTGCAGGATGCTCTCGCGGCGGCTCATCAAGCCGTCGATGTAGTTGCCCTCGTAGCACATGATGGTGATAAGTGTCATCATGCCCAGCACGATGTAGTTGTAGAGGCAGATGAATGAGCGCATGAAGTCTAAGTTGTCATAAATATCGGTGAAGTACATCAGTCCGCTCAGCAGAATCATAAATCCCAGTCCCACGAGGAAGCTCATCCTCACCGTCTTGTTGCGTAACCTTTGCTTTACTTCAAGCTTCAGGTATTCGCCGAGCTTTCCGTAACGGTTCAGGAAGTTGAACTGGGTGGCATGCTTGATTTCCTTGTCCTCCTTTTTCCCGATTTCAGCATGAACCATACCCATTTGCAGGCGGAAGTTAGCCTTGTAGAGAAGCAGGATGAGGATACCGACAGCGAGGAAAGGAAGGAACTCCCACTTCAGGAAGCTGTACATCAGCAGCGTGCAGGGCATGTCCAGCGGATTCTTGTCGGGCACAAGCATGATGGCAAGCAGGGCACCATGAATGGCCATCGGCAGCAACGTCCAGGCCAAGTGCTTCAGGATGAGAGCTCGGCAGAAGAGGTAGAATAAGCCGTTGGCGATGCAGAGCAGCCACCAGCCCAGCAGCCAGCCCAGGAAAGCCAGCCATCCCAAAGGAACGGCAATGGTAATCAGTCCGAACGGCACAAGCAAGAACCACCAGAAGAGATTGCCCCAGGCCAAGCCCGAGCGAATGAGGTAGGTGCGCATCAGGAACGAACGGCGGATGGGCAGCAGGGCGTATTGCTGCGCACGCTGGGCAGGCGTCTCCTGAAGGCCGAAGCGAAGCCAGAAGTCAACCATGAGCAGATAGAGCAATCCGCCATCGAAGACATGGAAGGCCGCCACACCATTGTAGCTGTGCTTCATACCCATTGCCATCACCACACCCATGAAGAGGAGGATGGCTGCAAAGTAGAGCCAGTAGAAGACCAGGAAGAACTTCATAAAGCGGTTCTTGTCAATCAGCGGATGCCGCTTCTCCTGGAGGTCAGCATTCTTGCAAATCAGCTTATAAAGCTTGTATGAGTTCATTGTTCAGCTTTGACAGGTTACGACGTGTCCTCTTTACTTTTCGCTTAAGAACTTCTCCGCTTCCATGGCAGCCTTTGCACCGCTGCCGGCAGCAATGACGGCTTGGCGGTACTTCGGGTCGGCCACATCGCCTGCGGCATACACACCGGGAACGGCTGTGCAAGGCGTGTCGCCTTCGGTAACGATATAGCCGTTCTCGTCCCTCTGTAGCCAAGGCGCGAAGAGCTCGCTGTTGGGATGATGGCCAATGGCAAGGAAGAAGCCGTCGATGGGAAGGTCGTACTTCCTTTCGTCGCTCTCGCCTTTCCTATATACAAGATGTGCTCCCTCCACACCGTTCTCACCGTAAAGGCCAAGGGTGTTCGTCTCGAAGAGCACCTCAATCTTCTCGTTGCCCATGACGCGCTCCTGCATGATTTTGCTGGCACGGAGGAAGGGCTTGCGGACGATGAGATAGACCTTCGAAGCAAGTCCGGCCAGGTAGCTTGCTTCCTCGCAGGCTGTGTCGCCACCGCCTACGACGGCCACCACTTTCTTGCGGTAGAAGAAGCCGTCGCATGTGGCACAGGCACTCACGCCTCTGCCCATGAACTTCTGTTCATCGCTCAGTCCAAGATACTTTGCACTGGCACCCGTGGCTATGATGATGCTGTCTGCCGTCCATTCGCTGCCATCGTCGAGAGTAACATGGAAGGGACGAATGCCGAGATCAACCTGTGTGGCAGCATTCGGCAACATCTTTGTGCCGAAACGTTCAGCCTGTCGGCGCATGTTGTCCATCAGCTCGTTGGCATCAACGCCATCCGGCCATCCGGGGAAGTTCTCTACTTCTGTGGTAATGGTGAGTTGTCCGCCGGGCTGAAAGCCTTCGAGCAGGGTGGGAGAGAGGTTGGCACGGCCTGCATAGATGCCGGCTGTGTATCCGGCTGGACCGCTGCCAATGATTAACAATCTTGTATGGTTCATTGTCTTTTTTTTATGTGGGAGTTAAAGATGTTAAAGAAGTTATCACTCGCTATCGCTCGTGGGAAGTTAAAGGACAATAGTTTTGCATCTCGAAATACAGCATCCCAAAGTGTTGTCCTTTAACTTCTTTAACTTCCTCTAACTTCTTTAACTCCAATTTATCTCATGTCATTAACTAATACATTGGAGTAGTCTTTTTCAGGGAAGGTGAAGAAGCTGTCGTCGAGCTTGACGTTGCCTTGGAAGTTGAGGACGCTGACGCGTTGCCAGTCGTTGTCTTCCCTTACGCGGATGCAAAGCGGCTGGTAGTCGCTCTTGCGAATATCGACATACACTTCCTTGACATCTATCTTGGCATAGCGTGCTTTGAGATAGACTTCATAGACAGCCTCACCACGCAGGACGGTCTCCTTGACGGTCATCTTGAAGCCTTTCTTGTAGATGTTCATAAAGGTGTATGGGTTCATCGCAGCCATTTCCTTCTTGGAGGGCTCGTCGATGTTCACTTCTTTTGCGCTGGGCACGTAGCACCATCGTGTCTTACCGTCGTACCAGGTGATGATGCCATCTACGTCGAGCTTCATCTTGCTTCCCTGCAGCCACATTGTGCCTGAAGCGGAAGCCTTCTCTGTTGCTCCGGCAAAGATGCTTGCCTTGTATTCTATCTTCACGTTGCCTGCCTTCTGAATCCGTTCGGCAGCAATGTCGAGCACCTTCATGGCGTCCTGAGCGTAAGCAAAATGAAAAATGAAAAATGAAAAATGAAAAATGAGTAGTATTGTGCTTATGCGTTTCATGTCATTTTTAATTGTTAATTGTTAATTTTTCATTCTATCGAAGGTTGTCCATTATCATCATCAGTTGTTCTTCGCTGACGCAAAGCACTTCGCGTGGCTTGCTGCCTTTTGCGGGACCTACGACACCCGCTTTCTCCAGTTGGTCCATCAGGCGGCCAGCACGGTTGTAACCAATGCTGAACTTGCGTTGTATCATGCTTGTGCTGCCATTCTGCTCGCTGACAATCATGCGGGCAGCATCCTCGAACATCGGGTCGAGGTGCGTCATATCCACGTCGTTCATGCCGCTGTCTTCGTCGCCTTCCAGAGGAACTTCCGGCAAGAGGTAGGGCGAGGGGTAGCTCTGCTGGCAGGCAATATGATGCACCACAGCCTCTACCTCTGGCGTATCGACGAAGGCACACTGGATGCGGACTGGTTCTGTGCCGCTCATCAACAGCATGTCGCCTTTGCCGACGAGTTGGTTGGCACCGGTGCGGTCGAGGATGGTCTTGCTATCGACGCCAGTTGTTACCTTGAAGGCCATGCGTGCGGGGAAGTTTGCCTTGATGGTGCCGGTGATGATGTTTGTCGTGGGGCGCTGTGTGGCGATAATCATGTGGATGCCGACTGCACGAGCCAACTGTGCGATGCGTGCAATGGGGAGCTCTATCTCCTTGCCAGCCGTCATGATGAGGTCGCCGAACTCGTCGATGACGACCACGATGTATGGCATGTAGCGGTGTCCGTTGTTGGGGTTGAGCTGACGGTCGCGGAACTTCTGGTTATACTCTTTGACGTTCTTTGCGTGTGCCTTCTTCAGGAGGTCGTAGCGTTGGTCCATCTCGAGGCAAAGGCTCTTGAGCGTCTGGATGACCTTGTTGACGTCGGTGATGATGGGTTCTTCCTTGTCCTCGTTGCCCTCGACCTGCGCCAGGAAGTGGTTGACGATAGGGCTGTAGAGGTTGAACTCCACCTTCTTCGGATCGACCATGACGAGCTTGAGCTCAGCGGGATGCTTCTTGTAGAGGAGGGAAGT
>OMSJ01000115.1 GCA_900313705.1 uncultured Prevotellaceae bacterium | reverse complement strand
TTCCTGCTGATGGCACAGAATCAGCAGAGGGGCAAATTCAATCCGCAAGAGTTCAAGGCTAAACTCGAGAACTATATCACTCAGGAAGCTTGCCTCACCACAAGCGAAGCACAGGCATTCTTCCCCATCTACTTCGAGATGAAAGGCAAGCAACGCCAACTGCAACGCAGCATCTACAGAATAAAGAACAACGCTCCTGCAGACAATGCAAACGAAAAGGACTTTTCCATAGCCATCCAGAAGATAAAGGACCTCGGCGTCGAGATGGCTCAACTGGAAGTCAACTACTACAAGAAACTGTGCAACGTGGTGTCACCCCGCAAAGTCTATGCTGCCATGCAAGCCGAAGACCGTTTCCACAGAAAGATGCTGGAAGGATTCGGGCACGGGAAACCACGAGAAGAACCAAAACCCAAACAAGATTAAGCGTAAGGTAAAAAGAATGTTTCAGCCGGAAGGGGATGTGTCAAGATGGACGGACACATCCCCTTTATTTTGTTATTATCAGTTGAAAAACATCAACAGCTTGCCACCCGTCGGTACAGTTCAGCCAGTCGCGGAGCGTGGCAGTCTTCGTGTAGCCACACTTCCTGAAGAGCGCAGCAGAAGCGACATTGCCTTCTGGCACAAGAGCATAGAGCTGGTGAATGCCCAAATGCGACGAGACATACCCCGCAAGCAGACGAAGCGATTCGGAGGCAAGGCCCTGTCGCTGCTGCTCAGGCACAACGACAATTCCCACCTCTGCCCGATGATGCAGAGGGTCGTAGCGTTGCAAGTCAACGAAGCCCACGCTGACGCCATCGGCCTTCTCGATGACAAGACGGAGCTGGCGGTCATGGAAGAAGTCATTGGTGCTCTCAGCAATAAATTGTCTCAAGGCATAGTGGGAGAAAGGCACAGAAGCCTGTCCACACGGCCATAGCTCCGAGTCGTTCTCGATGAGATACATCAAGTCGAGGTCCTCGGGTTCCACCGCTCTCAGTTTCAGCTTGTCACTCTTTAGCATGGCGCTTGATGTCTATCAAGGGGAACACGAGGGCAACGGCCAGAATGCCGAGGCCATAGAGTTGCGACGTATCGTCGAACTTGAAGTAGAGATACATCACAAAAGCAGCGGCGACGGCGAGTGCAGCCAAGCGGATGTAGGCATTCACCTTCCTGTAGCGAATGGCAAAGAACGCTGCCAGCAGGATGCAAGCTGCACAAATCAAAGTAAGGATGTAAGTTACCATAGATGATAGGAATAAGAATTTGAGATTATCTCCCGAAAGGTATTCGACCGGCGAGGGCACGTCCCAGCGTGACTTCGTCGGTGTATTGCAGCTCATCGTTTTGAGCAATGCCTCTGGCTATAACTGTCACCTTGACGTCCGTCCCCTCCAGTTTGCGATAGATGAAGAAGTTGGTGGTGTCACCTTCCATCGTGGGACTGAGTGCAAGGATGACTTCGTCCACCCCACCCTGCCGGACGCGCTCCACAAGGCTTTCTATCTGCAAGTCGCTCGGTCCGATGCCATCCATCGGGCTGATGACACCGCCCAAAACATGGTAGAGCCCACGGTATTGCATGGTGTTCTCGATAGCCATCACGTCCTGGACGTTTTCCACCACGCAGACAAGGTGTGTGTCTCGCGTCGGATTGCTGCAGATCTCGCATCGCTCATCGTCGCAGATATTGTGGCAGACTTGGCAGTAGCGTACGCCTCGACGCATTGCGACGAGACTCTCTGCCAGCGACTCCACCCTCTCCGGCTCTTGACGAAGCAGGTGCAAGGCAAGCCTCAGAGCTGTCTTGCTGCCGATGCCAGGCAGACGGTTGATTTCCGTTACTGCCTTCTCAAGAAGCGAAGAAGAGTATTTGTTATTGAGCATTGAACATTGGATTTTAGTGACGAGTCCTTCAATTACAGCTTCCCCTTGCTCGACGGCAATTGGAAATGCTGAATGTCGCGGCGCACTGCCATCCGTAGGCTGCGGGCAAAGGCCTTGAAGATACCTTCTATCTTATGGTGTTCGTTCTGCCCCTCTGCCTTGATGTTGAGGTTCATGGCAGCGCTGTCGGAAAGGCTCTTGAAGAAGTGGAGGAACATCTCGGTAGGCATCTCGCCCACCTTTTCGCGGTGGAACTCGGCATCCCATACGAGCCAGGGACGCCCTCCGAAGTCGAGTGCCACCTGGCACATGCAGTCGTCCATGGGCAGGCAGTAGCCGTAGCGCTCGATGCCCCGCTTGTCGCCAAGCGCCATGCGCAGGCACTCTCCGAGAGCCAGGGCAACATCCTCGATTGTATGGTGCTCATCGACATTCAGGTCGCCCTTGCAGCGGATGTAGAGGTCTATCATACCATGCTTGGCAATCTGCTCCAGCATGTGGTCGAAGAATCCAAGTCCAGTCTCAATGTCACTCTTGCCGTTGCCGTCCAAGCAGACGCGCACCTCGATGTCCGTCTCCTTCGTGGTCCGCTTCACCTCAGCAGTCCGTTCCCCAGCAAAGAGCAGCTCCGTTATCTTCTCCCAATCCATGTCCGAACCAAGGATAAGGCTATGACACCCGAGGTTAGCTGCAAGCATGGCATCCGTCTGTCGGTCGCCGATGACACAACTGCCAGCCAAGTCGTAGTCGCCGTTCATGTAGCTGGTAAGCATTGCAGTACCAGGCTTGCGGGTAGGCAGCTTGTCTTCTGGGAAGCTACGGTCGATGTGTATGGCATCGAAGGTGACGCCCTCGCCCCGAAGGATGTCGAGCATGAGGTTCTGCGTAGGCCAGAAGGTGTCCTCCGGATAGCTGTCTGTGCCGAGTCCGTCCTGATTGCTGACCATTACGAAGAGGAAGTCCGTGTGCTGGCGCAGGAAACGCAAGGCGCTGATAGCTCCCGGCACGAAGCTGAACTTCTCGAAACTGTCTATCTGTTCGTCTTCCGGCTCTCGAAGAATGGTGCCGTCACGGTCGATGAAAAGAACCCGTTTCATTTGACAATTTGACAATTAAACGATTTGACAATTTACTGTTTATTCCACCTAAAGGGGGTTAGGAGGTCTATTTATAAAAGCGTAGCGCTCCCAGCAGTTCGTTGTTTTCTTGACGTGTACCGATGGTGATGCGCAGGCAGTTACCACATTGCTGAACGCGATGACGGTTGCGCACAACTATGCCCTGCTCAATGAGATAGCGGTAGATGCGGTTGGCATCGGTCACACGAACAAGGACGAAGTTGGCATCTGTCGGGAACACCTTCAGGACGATAGGTATTTCCTGGAGCGCTGGCAGAACATGCTCGCGTTCGCGACGGATTTGCACCATCCAGTTCTCAACATTTGTTATATCATCAAGCATCGACAACGCCTTCTTCTGTGTAAGCAGGTTGACATTGTAGGGGTACTTCACCTTATTGAAGAGACCTATAATCTCCTCGCTGGCAAACGCCATACCCAAGCGGATCGCAGCCGAAGCCCATGCTTTGCTGAAGGTGTTGAGCACAATCAGGTTCGGATAGCTGTCAAGCAAATCACGGAAAGGTTGGTTGGTCGAGAAGTCGGAATAAGCTTCATCAACAACCACAATGCCGCCGAAGCTGGTCAGCACCTCATGGATTGTTTCGCGAGGAAAATCATTGCCTGTTGGATTGTTGGGAGAGCATATCCAAATAACCTTCGTATGGGCATCTGTAGCTTTGAGCAGCGCTTTAGTGTCAATTTGCCAATCTTCTGACAATGGAACACTTCTGTACTCCACATCATTGACATCCGCACATACCTTGTACATGCCGTAAGTGGGCGAAATGGCTACCACATTATCCTTGCCAGGATTGCAGAAGATGCGATAAACGAGGTCGATGGCCTCGTCGCTTCCATTGCCCAGGAATATCTGCGAAGGGCGCACATGCTTGAAGGGCGCAAGGCGTTCTTTGAGCTTCTCCTGCAAAGGGTCAGGATAACGGTTTATGGGGTCGTTGAAGGGATTCTCGTTGGCATCGAGAAAGACGTGTGCCTCCATGCCCTTGAACTCGTCGCGGGCACAACTGTATGGTTCGAGCGCCCGAATGTTAGGGCGAACAAGCTTTTGTAGTTCAAAGTTCATGGTGTAAGTTAGAGGTTAGGGGTTAGGGGTTAGAGGTTAGGGGTTGCCTGCCTCTTTTATTCTTAGACTCATTGCATTCTTATGTGCATCAAGTCCTTCTGCCTCTGCCATAAGCTCTACGGCACGACCGATGGCGCGGATGCCTTCGGGCTGTATGTGCTGGAAGGTTATCTTGCGGCAGAAGCTGTCGAGGTTGACACCACTATATGCTACGGCGTAGCCATTGGTGGGCAGGGTGTGGTTCGTGCCGCTGGCATAGTCGCCGGCACTCTCTGGCGTGAGAGAGCCGAGGAAGACGCTGCCTGCATTGACGACTTTCTGCGAGAGTTCCATGTAGTTGGCCGTCTCGATGATGAGATGTTCCGGTGCATAGCGGTTCGTCACTTCCATCATTTCCTTGTCGTCTCTGACCACGATTGCCTTGCTGTGCATGAGAGCCTGTGCAGCAATGTCCTTTCTGGGCAAGCGTGCGAGCTGACGCTCTACTTCCGCTTCCACCTGCTTGGCCGTCTCGACGCTCTTGCATACGAGCAGGACCTGACTGTCCGTGCCATGTTCTGCCTGACTGAGGAGGTCGGCAGCGACGAAGCTGACGTTGCTTGTTTCGTCGGCAAGCACTTCCACTTCGCTTGGTCCTGCAGGCATGTCGATGGCCACATCATGCAGGCTGACCTGCTGCTTGGCGCACATGACGAACTGATTGCCTGGGCCGAATATCTTATAGACCTTCGGCACGCTTTCCGTCCCATAGGCCATTGCACCTATTGCCTGGACGCCACCTATCTTATATATACGGCTGACACCTGCTGTGCGGGCTGCAATGAGGATGGCAGGATTGACACTTCCGTCGCTGGCAGGTGGTGTGCAAAGCACGATGTCGCTGCATCCTGCTATCTTGGCTGGCGTGGCCAACATGAGCACCGTGCTGAACAGAGGTGCCGTGCCGCCTGGTATGTAGAGTCCGACACGCTCGATGGCAACGGACTTCTGCCAGCACTCCACTCCATCTGTCACCAGCATGTGTTCTCCCTCGAAGCGCTGAGCGGCATGGAAGCGCTCGATGTTGCGGTGTGCCAGGCGGATGGCGTCTTTGAGTTCTTCGCTGACCAATGCTTCTGCTGCGGTCATCTCTTCTTCCGAAACGGCCAAATCTGCGAGACGAACCTTGTCGAAGCGTTCTTCATACTCGCGCACGGCAGCATCGCCACGTTGCCTCACGTCCTGGAGGACAGCAGAGACGGTGGCATTCAGCTCCGATGCATCGCGAACAGGGCGCTTCAGTAACACTTCGAGTTCATCAAGGGTTGGATACTTATATACATTCATAGAACACAGAAGATTATTTTATATTTTAACCACGGATTTAACAGATTTAACGGATTTCATTCAATTTGTTTCAGATTCAACAGATTGGCTACGCCCCTGTTACGCAAGTGTCTTACTTGCCGTTTGCTGCGTGGCAATCCGCTTAATCCGAATAGAATTTCAAAAATATTTAATCTGTTTAATCCGTTTAATCTGTGGTTTTTATTAACTTATCTTAGTTTGTCCCTTATGGTATCATCTTCTCAATGGGCACGACGAGGATGCCTTCTGCGCCAAGCTGCTTCAGCTCACGAATGATTTCCCAGAAGCGTTTCTCCTCGATGACGGTATGCACGCTGCTCCATCCCTCTGTTGCGAGAGGCATGACGGTTGGGCTCTTCACGCCTGGCAGGACGGCAACGACATCCTTCAAGCGATTGGTGGGGACGTTCATCAGGACATACTTCTTGTCTTCAGCCGCCTTGACTGCTTCTATGCGGAAGAGCAATTCGTCGAGCACAGCACGTTTCTCGTCCTCGAGGTCTTTGTTTGCTATGAGGATTGCTTCGCTCTGCATGACGGTTTCGACCTCGACGAGGTTGTTGCTGACAAGCGTTGAGCCGCTGCTGACGATGTCGAAGATGGCATCTGCCAATCCGATGCCCGGGCTTATCTCTACGCTGCCTGTTATGACGTGGATGTCGGCAGCAATGTGGTTCTCTTGCATGAACCGGCGGAGGATGGACGGATACGAGGTGGCAATCTTCTTGCCCTCGAACCACTTCAAGCCGTAATAGCCGCACCCTTTGGGGACAGCCAGTGAGAGCCGGCACTTGCTGAAGCCGAGGGGACGAACCACCTCAGCATCCTCTGCACGCTCTTCGTATTCGTTTTGTCCCACTATGCCGAGGTCGGCGACGCCACTTGCCACGCTCTGCGGGATGTCGTCGTCGCGAAGATAGAGTACCTCGATGGGGAAGTTGCTGCTCTGAACGAGCAAAGTACGTTTGCTGCTGCTCACCTTGTTGCTGCTGCTCACCTTGATGCCTGCTTCTGCAAGCAGGGCCATTGTGTCTTCGAAGAGACGTCCTTTCGACTGAACTGCTATTCTCAACATATCTTGAGTTTCTCTTTACCTATTTATAAATAATCGTATGATTCTACTTTCTATAATAAAGGAGCGCCTCATAAGTGAAGTGCCCCTTTATTTTTTATCTGCATATTGTCATCGCCAGCGTTATTCCCAGCCCTTGACCATCTTGATGGCGGTGACGGCACATTCATCGCCTTTATTGCCGAGCATCCCCCCGCAGCGTTCCTGTGCCTGTTCGAGGGTGTTGCAGGTCAGCAGTCCATAGATGACGGGCACCCTACCCTCTCTGTTCAGGTCTGCAAGGCCTTGTGTAGTGCCCTGACAGATGTACTCGAAGTGAGGTGTGTCGCCGCGAATGACGCAACCGATGGCGATGACGGCATCCACCAGGCCGGAGTTGACGAGACGCGATGCACCATACACCAGCTCGAAACTGCCGGGGACGGTCTTCACCTTGATGTCCTCTTCGCGGACGCCATGCTTCATGAGCGTCTGGCAGGCGCCTTCAAGGAGTGCACCGGTTATCTTGTCGTTCCATTCGCTGACGACGATGCCCACTCTCATTCCCGTTGCGTCGGGGACGGAGTGTATGTCGTAGTCTGAGAGGTTATGAAGGGAAGAAGCCATTACTGTGCTGCCTCGATATACTTGTCAATTTCGTAGTAGATGCTGTTCTGCTGGTACTTGCTCTTGATCTGCTTGAAGCAGTCGAGGGCCTTGTCGTTCTGGCCGAGGGACTGGTAGATCTGACCGGCTTGCAGCAGGCAGGCGGGGCTGATGGTGTTGTTGTCAGCCTGTTTTGCAGCTTTGAGGAGTGTCTCAGCAGCCTTGTCGTTCTGGCCGAGCTCTGCATAGCAGTTGCCTTTGAGCGCAACGGCAGCGGGGCTAATCATCTGGTCGTCACAACCGTCGAACTTGTCGAGCATGTCGATGGCTTCCTGGTACTTCTCTGTTGCAGCATAGCACTTAGCGGCATAGAGGCAAGCGATGTTGCCAGCCTTTGTGCTACCGTACTCGTCGATGACAGCGAGGAATCCCATGTTTGCGCCGTCGCCGTTGAGGGCTTTCTCGTAGTTGCCGTCCATGAAGGCCTGCTCTGCATAGAAGATGCTCTCGTTGGCCTTGAGGTTGCGCGGTGTGATGTAGAACTGATGAATGAGCAGTGCAAGGATGATGATGGCCAGTACACTGCCGCCTCCGTAGAGGATGGCTTTCTTGTTTTTCTCGAAGAAGGATTTTGAGGCAGCGAGTGTTTCATCGAACTCGTTTACCTGTGCTTTTGCTTTTTTCTTAGACATATTTATTAGTGTTTTATTAAATTTTGCGTGCAAAGATACGAAATAATTCACAATTCCCTATTCATTATTTATAATTATTTTCGTTATTGCTGCATTTTTCGCTCTTTTCTTATAGACTAAGGGTATGAACCGTGACCTGAAAGGCCAAAAAGCTACGTTATTGCAAAAGTTTGTAGTCCATCAAATGGTGGCTTGTAGGAAATGTCCAAGTCTGTATGCCAAGCAGAATAGAACCAGATAATACTTGATGAATATGACTTGCTGAAGAATCTGTAG
>OMSJ01000117.1 GCA_900313705.1 uncultured Prevotellaceae bacterium | reverse complement strand
CTTCCTTTGGATTAATCTCTTCCCTGTGGTACGTCCCGATGAAGCTGACGCCCTCCACGCTGACCGTGTCGCCCGTCAGTCCCTCCACCTCCTGCGCACCCAGCTCGATGCTGAAGTCCTCACTCGGCACAATAATATAAGGAACGTGCGCGCGAGGCTGAAGCTCCTGCTCGAAGACAATCTCCTTGCCTTCGACCCTGTCCAGCCTGTAATACTTTCCCTTGCTTGCATCCGGCTCCGTCGGCAGGACGATCGTCGACATCTGGTCCTTGGTGAAGATGACAGGTTCTTCTATTGCGGCCTCTTTCTTGGGCCAAACATCATACAGCACCTCGCCGTCACGCTCGAAGTGAACAAGCATGGAACGATAGTGACGCTCTGGTGGTGTCCCCTTGAAGTAGAAGGAGCTTTTAAAAAGATTCACAGGTCCAAACAAGCATTCGCCATCATTCCATTCTGTCACTCCAATTCCGTGAATGATACGGATACCGTTCATATCCACATACTTCAATGGCCTTACCCCTCCAAAGTCCCCCTCCTTTATCTCTTCTATGACACCAAATTCATGTATGGTTCCAGCAGGGTATTCATCATCAGAATACAACACATTCGGCATACTTGTATCACCATCTGGTAAAGGCATGTCATCTATACCTATCGTTTCCTGACAAAACAGCTTTTTACCGACATGCCAGTTAAACTGATACGCTTCGCCAGGAATGAATCCACTTCCGCCATAAGGCAGAGGCGAAACACTGATATTTGCGGCATCTTCTGACTTGTCTTCATATATCATAAATGCAGGAGAGTCAGGCCAGTCGGGACTATTGGAATAAATATAATGATGATATACATAATTATTCTGACTATAGTACCTTGATATATATTTTTCCCCCACATTGAATTCTATCGTCTCAAAGTTTGGCACCCATTCATCGCCGACCTTTGAGTACCAGCTGCTATACTTCAATGTGTCCAATCTAATCTCTGTCCATTTCGTCCCTTCGGGGAAAAACTCTTGATTTGTTTCTATTTCCGGCACAGGCTCTCCTGATGTGTAGAACTCATGTGCGTCAAAGACAACTTCGCCATTTACCATACATGATTTTAAGGATCTTTCCATACCTGTATACCACGGGCCGTATCCGTCAATGAAGCATGTCAGGTTAGCGGCCCCGAGAACTCCGACACCTTCAATCCAATCCAAGTAATACCCATTAGAAAACTCTTGTCGAACAGGATTATAATAATCGTAATAAATGACTTTCAAGTATTCGCCACGATACTTGAAAAGTTTCTTTTCTCTAATCTTTACTTCAAACTCGCCCACCTTGACAATCGTGCCAGGCTCGCTGGAGAAGTCATACAGAAGAGTTGATGTGGTGCTGCCTGGTGTGAAGATATAGACTTTTCCATCCTCTTCAAACATTGCTCCCTTGTAAATGAGGTCATGGGACGGGTATTGAGGACGACTGGGCCAGGTGCCTGTCTCATAAAGCTTCAGGCACTTGTGTGAGCCTATCACGGTGTCACCTTCCAGACTAAAGACTTCCTCCCACACATCGACCTCGACATTATTGTTACTGGCCTCATAAATCCAGACCTTGCCCTCCTGTACGAAAGGAGAGGCATCCTTGATTAACCAGTTGAATTCGGTATAGTCTTTCCAAAGCATTCCTCCATCAGAAAATGTGAGACGGATGTTTTCCGCTTTTATCAGATAATTTCCAGAAGTAACAGTGTCAGCTATATCTACTGTTATAGTAGCGACGGGACCATCGGATCCAATCAGTCCAATGTCTTCAATGCCATCGCAATAGATGGTGACAGAGCCATTGTCAT
Organism: uncultured Prevotellaceae bacterium; assembly: GCA_900313705.1. GTDB lineage: Bacteria > Bacteroidota > Bacteroidia > Bacteroidales > Bacteroidaceae > Physcousia. Next base: position 5,676 of record OMSJ01000117.1, on the reverse strand, counting down.
TGAAGATTGTGAAGGATTCGGCCTCGTATCCATCAGGCCAACAATCACTGACGAGAGAAACGCTCTTGAAAGTGACGCCTTTAGGAAGAAAAAGGTCGCATCCCCAAGAACAGACTGGATAGGTATTGTGCATGTTAAGCGTCAGCTCGGCAGTGCTGCCGGCTTCGCCATATTTCCCTGTCACATAGATAAACTGATTCTGTAAAACGGTATCTGTATCAGCTATCATGCTATAACAGTTTAGGATGAACAGGGCTATAATAATAACTTGTTTATTCAAAGAACCAGACCTTTTCATAATATGACATGTTTTTATTCGGAGTACAAAATTTCTTTTTATTTATTTAATCAAGAAAGAATTACCAGAAAATCTGTTGTTACTGTGATGTCTGAACCCTGAGAGTGGAGCCGAGATTGATTTGCGTCCCCTTGTCAAGAACAACTTTATCGGCTTTAATGGTAACATTTGAATTAGTTACGGTCACGTTACCCTGCGGCTTTTGGTCAGTGACATGTTTCCCAATCTTAACATTTTTCGCATGATATTCCCTATTGATGCCTACATGTCCTACTGAATCTACGACTAATTGTGCATTGATGTTCATGGCAGCTACAGCCAAAGCAATTGTGACGAGAATCATTCTCATAGCTTTATCGGGTTACGGTTTATAGTTGCATTCTTGTGTTTGCATGGTTTTCGATGACAAAGTTATGTTGTTTTGCTGTTCCCTCCAAATAAAATCACTCCCAAGTACTCCCAACTTTTACTATTTGGGAGTACTTGGGAGTAAAATTGCTTGCCTGTCTTGCGAAAATGACGTAATTTTGCGTCGTGATTAGTTTATAATAACGATGAAAGGCAAGTCTATATTTTTATTCTTCTGCTTGCTGACCTTGTTTGCTTGCAGAAATAAGGATGAAGGGCAGTTGCTCCGAGGCATTGAAGAGGCGTGGCAACTGTGCGAGGTGTCGCTGCCTGAAGCGATGGCGCGAGCCGATGCCATGGAGGACTCTGTGCTGGTGGCTTCGGAGTATGTCAGGCAGAAGTACTGCCTGCTCTCCATCCGCCTGCGGGACAAGCAGGACATCGTGCCCTCATCGCCCGACTCTGCAATGCAGGCGGTCTCCTTCTTTTCCGGTCGCGACAATGCCATCGATGCGGAACGAGCCTATTACTATCTGGCCAGTGCCTATCGCGACCTGAAGGACTACCCTCGGGCCATGAGCCACTTCCTGAAGGCGGTCAGCATTGCGGAGCAAGGCAGGGATGCCGATACGCTGATATGGCAGAATGCGCTTTCGCAACTGAGGAACCTCTACATGCTCGGGCTCAACTACGAGGAGGAGCTGAAAGTGGCTAAGCAGGCTGTGGAGCTGGCAAGCCGAAGCGCTGGGAGCTACCTGGTGGATGTGGCGTCGGCATACGAGCACCTGGACGACACGCTCCAATGCCTGCACTACTGCGACCTGGCGTACGAGGCAATACAGGAGGAGCACTTCCAGCAGAAGTACAGGAAAGCGATGGCGTACATGCTGGCTGTCTATTCCGGCTACGGCCACTACGAGAAGGCTGAGTCTCTGCTCCAGCATCTTTCGCAAATCCCGGAGAACGAGCGTCCGCACAACTACGAGCTGTGTCTTGCCAAGTACCATGAAGGTCTGAACCGGACGGACTCGGCAATCGTACACTACATTATATATTATAATAAGGCGACCGGGCTGACGGGGAGGTACGAGGCTGCTGCCGGTCTGCAACGCTGCCACTTCAGGAAGGGCGACTACAGGCAGGCGGCACTATGGGGACAGCATTTGGACGAGACGAACGACTCCATCATTGCCCAGCGTGCCTTCGAGCAGACGCAGAGGGCGAGGGATGCGTTCCGCTACCATCGCGACGAGGAGGCAGAGAGGGCCATCATACTGCGGGGCGAACGCATCATGTTCTTCTCCATCATCATCGGCCTTACCCTGCTGAGCATCGCAATGGGGCTGGCGGCTTTCTATTACTTCAGGAAAAAGAGGTTTGCCGAAGAACTCACGGCCAGAGACAGGATGCTGGAACAGAAGGCCAGGGTGAACAAGGAACTGACTCGCATTGCCCTCATGAACATTGCTGCGGAGAAAGCCGGCAACGTCATTGCCTACTTCAACGACATCGCCTCCGGGCGTGCCCAGATAAGCAAGGGAGCGTGGGAAGGACTGATGGCTGCCATCGAGACCTTGTACCCCGACTTCCTCGAGACTGTCCAGTCGCGCGAGTCCAAGCCCCTGCACGAACCTTTGCTCCACACCATCTGCCTGCTGAAGATTGGCATGAAGCCTGCCCAGATAGCCAAGGTGATGGACGCCAAGATACAAACCGTGTGGAACCGTGTCAAGCGTGCTGAGGAGATTTGTGGCGACATGCTCGACACCGTATCGGCAAAGGAGTAACGCAGGCAGGCTATGATGAGACCTATGCTGCGTTGGGTAACGAAGCGCGTAGGTTGTTGGACAATGCCCTTTTGCACGGGGCTGACTTTAGTCGTTGGAGAAGTCGGCAAGCACTTGACGATAGACAGTCAGCACAGAGCTCTTGCGGATGAAGCCGACGAAGATGCCGTCAGCATCGACGACGGGGAGCGTCCAGGCATGTGTGCGGTCGAAGGTGCTGACCACCACATCCATTGCGTCGTTCACGGAGAGCAAGGCCTCGGGCTGCTTCATCAACTGCGAGACGGCGAAGTCCCTGTACAGCTCTGTGCGGAAGACCAGGTGGCGGATGTCGTCGAGATAGACGGCACCGACGAACTGCATCTGCTTGTTCACCACGGGGAAGACGTGGTTCTTGCTGTTGGATACTTGCGCTGCGACGTCGCCAAGGTTCATGTCGGGATAGAGCACTTGGTCGTAATGCTGTATGACGCTGTCCATGCTCATCAACGTCAGGACAGACTTGTCGGTGTGGTGGGTAAGGAGTTCGCCTCTTTGTGCAAGCCTCATCGCGTAGATGCTGTGAGGTTCGAAGGCTTTGATGGTGAGGTAAGAACCTGTCGCCACTATCATCAGGGGCATGAAGAGGGCATAGCCGCCGGTCAGCTCTGCGATGAGGAAGATGCCGGTCAGGGGTGCATGCATCACGCCGCTCATCAGTCCGCACATGCCCAGCATGGCAAAGTTCCTTTCGGGAATGTCGATGCCCAGCACGTCGTACATGTTCCAAAGCCTGCAAAAGACAAAGCCGCAGATGCAGCCCAGGAACAGGCTGGGCGCAAAGATACCGCCGCAACCGCCGCCGCCGTTGGTGGCCGTAGAAGCAAAGACCTTGAAGACGATGATGAGGAAGAGGTAAATAAGGAGGTGGTTACTGCCGTAGAAGAGGGAGCGGTCCATCGCGGTGTCCCAGTCGGCTTGGCCGTTACCGTTGAGCAAAAGGGTGATGAGGTCGTAGCCTTCGCCGTAGAGCGACGGGAAGAGATAGATGAGCAGGCTCAGCATGGCGGCTCCCAGGAGGAACTTCTTGTAGCGACCTTGCAGGCGGCGGAAGATGCCTTCGAGGTAGTTCATGGTGCGTGTGAAGTAGAGCGCAACGAGTCCGCAGACGATACCAAGAGCGATGTAGGCTGGGATGCGGTCCACCGTGAAGGGGTTCTGCAGGTGGAACTCGAAGATGGGGTTGGTGCCCGTGACGGCAAAGGTGAGTCCGACGGCTGTGACGCTGCTGACGAGCAGAGGCAGCAGGCTGGTCATCGTCAAGTCTATCATCAGCACTTCGAGCACGAAGACGAGTCCGGCAATGGGTGCCTTGAAGATACCCGACACAGCTCCTGCGGCTCCGCACCCCACGAGCAGCATCATGTATTTGTTGCTCAACCTACAAGCCTGACCGAGGCTGCTGCCGATAGCACTTCCGGTCAGCACGATGGGAGCCTCTGCACCCACACTACCGCCAAAGCCGATGGTAATGGCAGAAGCCACGACGGAGGTCCAGGTGTTGTGCGGTTTGATGCGACTCTGCTTGCGGGCAATGGCAAAGAGAATCTTGGTGACGCCGTGGCCGATGTCGTCTCTTACAATATAACGAATGAAGAGCATCGTCAACCAAACGCCGATGACAGGATAGACAAGGTAGAGCCAGTTGGCGCCCGTGATGGAGAACTCGTGCGTCAGCAGGTGCTCTATCTGTCCGATGAGCCACTTCAGCAAAAGTCCACGAAGTTCTTGTCGGACAGATTCCTGCGCCGCCAACGAAGCAGATAGGCTATGAGATCCCTTGCATTTACCATTTAATCATTTACCATTTACCATTTGTTACCCTCTCCTCGGAGAGGAGTTAGGGGTGAGAGATTAGAGGAATGTCCTGGATGCTGATCAGGGTCCATTGGTATTCTCTTACCACTAACCTCTAACCACTAACCTCTTAATATACTTACTTTCCCATCCTTCTCTAGCTTGATGATTTGGCTGGGTTTCGACTTGCTTGTATCGTTCTGGCGGGACAGCATGATGTAGTCCACGCCTTGCTTTATCTCGTCGGAAATCTCATCGAAGCAAGCGGGCGACGGCTCGCCGCTGATGTTGGCACTGGTGCTCACGATGGCCTTCTGGAAGCGATAGCAAAGCTCATGGCTGATGTTCTCTCTCGTCACGCGAAGTCCCACGCTTCCATCCTCGGCAATCAGGCTTGGGGCAAGACCAGTAGCGCCGTCCAAGATAAGCGTAAGCGGCTTTTCGGCAAACTCGATGAGGTCCCAAGCCACGTCCGGCACTCCGCGCACATATCGTTGCATCCTGTTGGCACTGTCCACGAGGCAAATCATCGCTTTGCTGTCCTCGCGCCGCTTCAATTGGAAGATTCTCTTCACAGCCTCCTCGTTGCTTGCGTCGCATCCAATGCCCCATATCGTGTCCGTCGGGTACAGGATAATCCCGCCCTGCCTCAACGTCTGCACGGCAGTCTGTATGTCTTCTGCAATCTGTTTCTGCGTCATAAATACTTTATCATTAGTTCTTCTCCATATCACGCCACATGATTATAGTTTCTTAATCTCAGCATCGACCACATATATATCCCCTTCGTCATCAACAAGAACATTCCGAGGCAGCAGGTCCCATGCTTCGTAGGTTCCGTTTGTGAAGCCACCCACTCGCTCTGTCTTTATGAAGCCAAGAGCAGACATGTAGGTGTCAATCATTACTTGCGTAGCAGGACGTGCATACTTAATCAATCGCTGCCTGAGAACAGGCATGACGGAGCGGCCCCCAAAACCAGTGAAACCATACAAAGAATAAGATGTATCGTAAAAAAGAGTGTTGTGCCAAATTATCCTATTCAATAAAGCCAAGATGCTTCTGCTATTCAAAAGGTTATTGACTTTGTAGATGATGTCATTCGACACATAGGTGTCGTTTTCATTGCCACACGGCCCCGGCTCACCAAGATTATTAATCTTTTCTATAGGTATCCAGCATCCGTGCTCTTTAGCAAACTGCTCGGCACAATATTGTTCGACCGCAAGGGCATTTACATTGCCTTTGCCATCTCGAAGTTGCGCTTCATATAATTGGCAGCGTCCACGGAGTTCATTGGCGACTTCTGCGATTCTGCGATTTTCTTCAGTTTGCGCTCCGTCGCTTCCCTGTGAAACTGGTTTAAGTAAATCATAACACATGCTATTCTTTGTTTCTGCTGCAAAG
>OMSJ01000118.1 GCA_900313705.1 uncultured Prevotellaceae bacterium | reverse complement strand
AGGAGCCCATAGAGGTCAGGAAGTTGGGCAGATTGACTTCATGCAGATTGTTGCAGTCATAGAAGCAGTCGTTGGGCAATGTGGTTACTCCGTCGGGGATGGTGACGCTGGTGAGTGAGTCGCAGTTGCGGAAGTTCTCGCTGCCAGAGATCTCGCTTAGTCCGTTGGGGAAGTTGAGTTCGCGCACTCCGGTGTTGCGCAGTGCTCTTTCGCGGATGTACTTCAGCGATTCGGGGAAGATGATGGTCTCGAGCTGCCAGCAGTTATCCAGAGCTCCTGCGGGTATCTCTTCGATGCTCAGACCGCTCAGGTCAAGGTAGATGAGGTTAGGCATCTGGCGCATAGCATACCAGTCTGTCTTGTCGATGGTGCCTTTGTTGATGATGAGTTTGTTCACCTCGGCATAGGTGCGTACGTCAGGCAGGATGTCGCTCACCACGATGTAGCCCAGTTCGCCGCTGCTGCACTGACCTGTATTGACGGTTGAGAAGGCTCCTTCCTGGTTCCAGTCCTCTGAGATGATGCACTGTCCTTCGATGCCTTCGGTTTTCACATAGTCGCGGAAACCGGCACTGGGTACAAACACCTTCACGTGGTAGCTATCCTTGTTGCCGGTGAGAGAGCCTACGGTAGGAGGCGTAACGCTGGTGAAGTGGATATTCTGGTTCGTCCAAGTGTAGAACACGGAGCTACCGAGCACTTCTACATTCTCGGGGATGGTGATATTCTTGACGTTGAAGAAGGGATAGAACGTGTAGTCGCCCAACCGACGCATGGTCTGTGGCAGGTTAATCTTGGTGGTATTTCTCTGCTCATAGGCTGCATAACCATAGGAAGCGACTACGACGTACTCTTTTTCTCCGATGGTAACCGTTTCGGGGATGTTGAGTTCTTCGGGATAGCTGTTGCTGCTGTTGACGTAGTACCACTCTGCGAGGCCAAGATTGTCGTCGACCCTGAAGCGGAAGTTTACTCCGTCTATCTCCACTGTCTTTGTAGTACTGAAGTTCCATGTGCTCATGTCGGACTCCATAGCTGCTTTTATGGCGTCGCTCATTTGTGCACTCACAGTACCGCTCGATGCTATCAGCATGACGGCAAGCATAACGAGATGCTTAAGGGTGTCGCGTTTTTCCATAATACAAAAGGTTTAATTAATAATAATGTGTAGTTGATTAGTTTGCCACAAATTTAGCTATTTTTCTTGATACAACAATACTAAACTCAAATAATTGTGCTTTATCTTTAACTTTACGATACGCTTGGGGCTGTTTTCTCATTCTTCTGTGACTTTTGAATATAATAATTTTGAATTTTGAATTAACCTTCGTACCTTTGTCGTCGAAAACTTCAGTGAACCGGCTTGTCGCTGCTCGAAAGAGGAGAGGAAAGTCCGGGCAACACAGGGCATCCTGCTTCCTAACGGGAAGTGGTCCGCGAGGGTCAGCCAGTGCAGAAGAAAACAACTGCCCGCAAGGGTGAGGGTGAGAAGGCGGGGTAAGAGCCCACCAGGCCGGCAGCGATGTCGGTGCTGTGCACTCCGGGAGTTGAAAGTTCATGTAAACCGGCGAAGCTTGGTTCGGCGCAAGTCGGCTGAGAGAGAGGGCGGCCCGTCCGAGCCGGAGGGTAGAACGATAGAGGGTAGCGGTGACGCTGCCAGTAGATAAATGACAAGCATTCCCTTCGGGGAATTACAGAACCCGGCTTACAGGTTCACTGAAGGTTTTTTTGAGTGAAGAGTGAAGAGTGAAGAGTGAAGAATCTAAATTACTATCAAATGGGTAAATGGTAAATGGTAAATGGATAAATGGTAAATGATTAAATGGTAAATGTGAGATGGTAAGCCTTGAACATATATGGAGTGTCAACGAGAAGCGGCTCAGCTTCTGGGAGAAACAGGGGCTGGGTGTGCTGAAGCGGTTCGTGATTACTTGGGAGTGTATCACCAAGAACAACATCATGAACTACGCTTCTGCTCTGACCTACAGCAGTATGCTGGCTGCCATTCCGGTGCTTGCCATCATCTTTGCCATTGCCCGTGGCTTCGGCTTTGATGCTATCCTTGAGACGAAACTGAGGAGCTCTTTCGCTGAGAACCCTGACATTGCCGACACTATCCTCTACTTCGTCGAGTCTTATCTGCAGCACACCAAGGGCGGCGTCTTCATCGGTATCGGTTTGATCTTCCTGCTCTACACTTTGCTTTCGCTGACGGCAAACATCGAGCAGGCTTTCAACACAATCTGGTACGTCAAGCGCTCGCGCACCATCTACCGCCAAATCATCGACTACATCAGCATCTTCCTGCTGCTTCCCTTTGTCGTCGTCATCACCAGCGGCCTGAACATCTTCCTGCAGACCTTCAGCACGCTATTGCCCGACACGCAGTTGCTCAGCAAGACGATGTCGTTCTTCCTGCATGTCTCGCCGGTCATCTTCGCCATACTCATCTTCATGCTGCTCTTCAAGCTGATGCCTAACACGCGCGTCAAATGGCGACATACCATCTTCCCCAGCATCCTGACCGGAACGATATTCATGGCCATAGAATGGATGTACGTACACTACCAGATTAAGTTGAGTGCGTACAATGCCATCTACGGTTCGTTTGCTGCAATCCCCTTGTTCATGCTGTGGATGCAGATTTCATGGTGCGTCTGCCTGTTCGGTGCGCAGTTCAGCTACGCAAACCAGCGCCTGCAGACCTATGCCTTCGAGCGTATCAGCGACGAGCTCAGCCGACGCTATCGCGACACGCTTATCCTGCTGCTCACGAGCCGCATCTGCAAGCACTTCGCTTCCGGGCTGAAGCCCTTTACGGCTCACCGCCTTGCCGTTGACACGCACCTGCCGGACAGTCTGGTAGGTATCCTCTTGGACGAACTGACACGCGTGCAACTGCTTGTAGAGGCACACAACGAGCCTGGCGACGAACCTTATTACTTGCCGGCCATCGACATTCACCGCATCACGGTGGGAATGGTCATCCGGCGCATCGACTCGCACGGCATAGAGAACCCCTCGCTTGTCTGGCAGACAGCCACACCCGAATGGGATGCGCTCCGCAACCTCCGCAACGAGAACATGGATGCCCTGCTCATAGATTTATAACTCCCGCAGAGAGTAATTCAAGTCCCGCAGAAATAAAGGAAATGACAGAAACATAGGATAGTGCTTAACGTCATTTCCTTTATTTCCTTTATTTCTGCGGGACCATCATGCATTATTGGCAATTCTGTGGATAGCATCATCCAGGATGTTATCAACATTAAAGTTAACAAGAATACCAACCCTTAGTCCCAAAAGTCTTAAATATGTCCGGGTTTGCTTCCAGAAAACATCCTGCATTTCCCTTACACTCTTTAATTCAACCACCACTTTATCCTCAACCAAAAGATCAACTCGCAGATGTGACTTTAACACATGCCCGTCATAAAGTATCGGCACTTCTTTTTGCCTGTCAACTTTCAGACCACGTTTTTGCAATTCATAAGCCATTGCTTCCTCATAAACTGATTCTAGAAGTCCTGGGCCAAGATTCTTATATACGTCATATATTGCTCCGCGAATCTGATAAGTTATCTCGTTTTCTATCATAGTGTTTTTGTTTATCTATAATTACAAAAGAAATAAAGGAAATGACGTAACCACTATTAAACATTTCCTTTATTTCCTTTATTTCTGCGGGACTTTTCTTACAGCTGGCAGACGAAAGTGAAGTGTCCTGCGAAGAGCTCTTCGCAGTTGGGACGCGAGCGGAACAGGCCGAAGATGGTGCTGCCGCTGCCGCTCATGGAGGCATAGGCGGCTCCCTGACGGTACAGCTCTTCCTTTATTTCTGACAACAAAGGATGGTTGAAGAAGATGCTTTCCTCGAAGTCATTTACCATCCTGCTGGCCCAAGCGCCTACGGGTTGCTTGACAACATCAAGCAGGGAATAGGCTGGCTGATGGGGATGCACTCCTGCGTATGCTTCACGGGTTGAGACGTGCACTTCTGGCTTCACAAGCATGAGATACCATCCGCTCAAGTCCAACGAAATGGGCGTAAAGACATCGCCTATGCCTTCTGCATACAGAGGACGGGGGTTGACGAAGAAGGGACAGTCGGCACCGAGCTTGCTGACAAGCCTTTCCATCTGCTCTTCGGAAAGAGGCAGGCCATAGAGCCTGGTCAGCGACGTGACCATGCAGGCTGCATCGCTGCTGCCGCCGCCAAGTCCGGCACCACTGGGGATGACCTTTCGCAAGTCGATGTTGAGCGGGGGAATGGGGAATCCTTCCTGACGCAAGAGGCGTACTGCACGCAGCACCAGGTTGTCCCACACCTCGCCTTCCAACGGGTTGCCGCCCAGGGTCAGAGTGTCCTCACCATCCATAATGAGGGAGTCTTTCTCCCTGATTGTCAACTCATCGAAGAGCGGCACAGGATAAAAGATGGTCTGTAGATTATGATAGCCATCGGGACGACGCTCGACGACGTTCAGGCCAAGATTGATCTTGCAGCCTGTCTGTATGGAATATGGTTTGTTCACTTTACTTTCTTTTGACGGTTACGAATCTGTATGCGCCAAGGCATTTTACCAGAGTTGCACGTGCAAAGGTATGAAAAAAATCGTGAATAAAGAAAAAAGAGAGAAGATTTATGCCTCTGCCGACTGAAAGGAGTCACAACAACTACATAATTGCCTATGCGACAGGCTACAGAACATAACTTTCCGCTCAATGGAGAGAAATCTTTTTTCCGTTTCGACAAAATCCGAATCGACGTGCTTAAAAATTATTTTCAAGGCTTGAAAATATATTTTCAAGGTTTGGTTATATATTTTCAAGGCTTGATTATATATTTTCAAGCCTTGAAAATAATTTTATTGCTCGCTGTCCGGAAGAATAGAAAACCTCGAAAAGGAAAAGTCACACAAGGGGAAAGACTTTATCTCAATTCTCAATATGATTATGAGGGGTAGAGCTCAATCCGTTTGTCTGAGAGATATGGGGTCTTTTGCCATATAAAGCCAATAATCGGAACGCTAAAACAAGCCCTAAGGAGACTTTTTATGCATTTTATCAAATTCTTTCTTTATAAATAGGTATAATGCTCAAAAATTTTTGTATCTTTGCATGAATTTGAATGTATAATGAGCCGTATAGAGACCATAAAGCACGACGGCATCGTGGAAAGCATCGATGCGGGCAAAGTGACCGTGCGCATCCTGCAGGCTTCGGCATGTAGCAGTTGCAGCGCACGACAGCTCTGCCGCAGTAGCGAGAGCAAGGAAAAGCTGATAGAGGTCAGGGGAGACTACCCTACCCTGCACGTCGGCGACAGCGTCACGCTGCAAGGTTCCGTCCGCCAGGGACTTCGCGCAAGCCTGCTGGCCTACATCGTGCCGCTCATCCTCATGGTTGTTGCCCTCTTCTACGGCACGCATCTCAACGGAGAAGCCGCTGGTGCTTTGGCTGCCCTGCTGGTGCTCGCCATCTATTACGGCGGGCTCTATCTGCTTCGAAACAAGCTGGGCAAGCAATTTGAGTTCAGCATAACGAACTGACACCCAACTTGTCGTCATAACGTCATAACGTGATAACAAAACAACGTCATAACGAAATGTCGTCATAACGTCATAACGTGATAACGAAACAACAACTAAATAAAAATAATTAAACATGGTAAATGTAATTCTGATTGCAGTATGTGTGTTAGGACTCATCGGACTTGCCTCAGCGGTAATCCTCTTTGTCGTCTCACACAAATTTGCTGTACATGAAGACCCTCGCATCGCTAAGGTGGGTGCAGTCTTGCCCCAGGCTAACTGCGGCGGCTGCGGCTACCCGGGCTGCTCAGGCTTTGCCGCTGCCTGCGTCAAGGCCGCCGACGAGGGAAGCCTGGAAGGCAAGCTTTGTCCCGTAGGCGGTCAGCCCGTCATGGAGCAGGTGGCCGACATCCTCGGCCTGGCCGTTGCTGCCGCCGCGCCCAAGGTAGCTGTTGTCCGTTGCAACGGCACATGCGAGAACCGTCCGCGCTTGGCACAGTTCGACGGCGCACAGAGCTGTCGCGTCCAGCAGATGACAGGCATGGGCGAGACAGGTTGC
>OMSJ01000154.1 GCA_900313705.1 uncultured Prevotellaceae bacterium | reverse complement strand
GGAGCGCGGCCTGCAGTACGACACGCAGGAGACGATGCGCGACGAGCAGGGACGCACCATCACGAGCGACGAAGGCCGACGCATGGTGCCCGATGCCGTGCTGCACTTCCCCGACGGGCGCGACGTCATCATCGACAGCAAGATGTCCTTCACAGCCTTCGTGGATTACATGAATGCTGAGACAGAAGCAGAGCGCGAGGCAGCACTCCGCCGCCACCTCGCCAGCATGAGGCAGCACGTCCGCGAACTCGCGCAGAAGCAGTACTTCCGCTATGCCAAGAGCGACAAAGGCAGGCTCGACTTCGTGCTGATGTACGTCTTCCAGGAGAGCGCACTCCAACTCGCTCTGCAAAGCGACACGACGCTCTGGAAGGAAGCCTACGACCAGGGCGTCGTCATCTCAGGCAGCCAGTCGCTCTACATGACCCTTCGTGTGCTCGAACTCACTTGGAAGCAGACACGGCAAGTAGAGAACCAGGAGAAGATGATGCAGTGCGCCAACACCCTCGTCGAGCGCGTGCAACTCTTTGCCGAGCGCTTTGCTCGCGTCGGCGAAATGCTCGACAAGACACGTCGCAGCTTCGACGACCTCAACACCGTCACCGCTCCCTCCGGCCCCAGCATCACCACCGCCGCCCGCAATCTCCTCAAGTTCGGCGCCCAAGAGAACAAGAAGAAGAAATCCCTCGCCTCGCCCTCGCTCTTGGAGGACAAAGAGGACAGCCAAAAAGAAGGAAAAGAAACCACGGACTGAACGTACCTTACAGAACAACTGCCAGAAAATATCTATTATGAACATGAAAAGAATAACCTTCTTTATGGGTATGGTGATGTCTTTCATTGCCTGCTTTGCTCAAACGAAAAGGCACTACGACGTTGCGGCTTACCTCTATCCCGCCTATGCTTCCGACGATCCTCGTCTGCGACCCTTCTGGCCAACGGGCATGGGCGAATGGGAGACGGTGATGACCATGCAGCAACGCAATCCCGGGCATTACTGGAACCGTCGGCCGCTGTGGGGTTACATCAATGAGGCCGACCCTGCCGTCATGGAAATGGAGATTGAGCAGGCCACCAGTCACGGTGTGAACGTCTTCATCTTCGACTGGTATTGGTTCGACGAGCGTCCCTTCATGGAGACAACGCTTACCAATGGTTTCCTGAAAGCCAGCAATTCCGACAAGATGCGGTTCTACCTGATGTGGGCCAACCATAACGTGGAGAACTACTGGGACACGCGTATCGCCCATCTCGGCGAGAGCAACATCATCTGGCGGGGCGGCGTGAGTCGCGAAGCCTTCGAGAAGATGTGCCGACGCAACATCGAGCTTTTCTTCCGTCAGCCAAACTATTATAAGATAGACGGCAAACCCGTGTTCATGATCTACGAACTCTCTACCTTCATCGAGGGCATCGGAGGCGTTGAGCAGGCACGCGATGCCCTGAAATGGTTCCGAAAGGAAGTGAAGAAGGCTGGCTTCCCAGACCTCGAACTGCAGTTCACGATGTGGGCACCGCAGTTCAACTACAGCGGATTCGATGCGGCAAAGACCGACAAACCGCGCGACGAGTTCGTCAGGAAGGCTTCAACAGCATGTCGCACTACCAGTTCTGCCACTTCATCAACGTAGATGACGACTATGCCAACATCCTCGAGCAGGCTTACCGGGAATGGGAGAAGCTCGAACAGGAATTCACTATCCCCTATTACCCGCACGTCAGCATCGGATGGGACAATAGTCCGCGCACGGGCAGGAGCGCCGTTGCTCGTGACAATACGCCCGAACGCTTCGAGCAGGCCTTGCGGAAGGCAAAAGCCTACCTCGATGCCAGACCCCATCTCCAGCCGCTCATCACCATCAATTCCTGGAACGAATGGACAGAGACCAGCTATCTCCAGCCCGATAATGTGTATGGCTATGGCTACCTCGATGCGGTGAAGAAAATCTTCGTGGAGGATGGAAAATAATCAGGAGGACAAAGAGGAAGAGGAAAAGGACGATGCCAACCAAGTTGACTAACTGGGCGTGGCACGTTTCGCACCAAGCAATAACAATTTTTCTATAATTTGCTTGCGTAGTTCGTTCTTTAATACTATCTTTGCAACGAAAGTACACGATTTTCAACATAATCAGGCAAATAAATACTATTAAATAACGATGAAACGACAGGGATTCTTTTGCACATTTCTGCTTATGGCAATGTGCCTCATGACCTCTCAGAACGTCCGAGCCGACGAGGCTCAGGGCACAGTGAAGGATGTTGATATCTGCATCTATGGCAGCACGCCGGCAGGCATCAAAGTTGCCCAGTACATGACCGAGTTGCCGCCTCGCGAAGTGCTGATACGACAAATTCAGAAATCCTTAGAGGCAGCCAAAGCCCGTTTCGACGACACTATTGAAAAAGAATAAGAACACAATAATTGTTTAATGTATGAAACAGCTTTACTTAACTCTTTTGCTTGTGATGGCAGGTTTGCTGGCAGGCCTACAGACAGTCAAGGCACAGAAGGTCGTGCTCCACATGGCTGGCAACCAGAAAGTCGAATATGACATTTTACAACTGGATAGCATTACCTTTGTAGATAACATAGATGTTTGCTCTCAAATGGAACATGATGCAGAATGTTCACTATTCTATGAGGCCTTAAGTGCAACGGGACTTTGTGAGTTCATAAACAAAAGCTGTATAGATAAGCCTTGGGACTATAGTCGCTATCTCTCATGTGAGAAAGAGTACCACTTACCTTCATTCTCTCAATACTGTCACATTCCCCAAACGCGTAAAGCTGGAGCCACAGTGTTTGCCTGCACCAATGAGGCTCTTCAATTGAAGTACGGCATACACGACTTGCAAGGATTCTATAATTTTGCCCTATCAGTGTATGGAGGGACAGAAGAAGAGGCTCTTAGGAAATTACTCTCATATTGCATCATTGACAGGAAATCAACATTGGAGCGGCTCACATCGTTATGTTCTATAGATGCACTCGTTTCACAACCGACAGAATGGTACTCTACACTCCTTCCTCATTCTCTTTTGAAAGTAACACAGAACAGAAACCATACATTCTTGAATATGTCTGGTAATACATCTGGCATTTGCATCTCAAAACCTCAATGTGATAATATTTGTGGGAATGGGAGCTACTATCTGACGGAAGGGTTGCCGCTCTATAACGAAGAATGTAGGTCGGCATTCGCTTCTGAACGGATGCGAATGGATTTCTACACACTGGTTCCAGAATTGGAAAACGAAATGATGCGTTCCTCTGTAACAGGCAGCTCCCAAGCATCTGCAGAAGAAACGGCAGCCATATCCAAGAGCTATTACATTCCCTCTGATTATCTTCAAAGTGTTACTGCTTCAGATGATACCTATATAATCTATGAGAACACTCACGAAACAAGTCCCCTATACGAAGGAGATGGCTTGTGGCTGTGTGGACGGTATAACACAACATTCAAATTGCCTGCTGTGCCAAAGAGAGGAACATACGAGATTCGTATTGGCTACACAGCAATGCCTAATAGCGGCATCTGTCAATTGTACTTCGGTAGTGACCCACAGAATTTACCTCCAGTAGGTATCCCTTTGGGCTTCAACCGAGAGGCCAATGCGATTGGTTTACCATGGATTCCTTTGTCCCTTGCCGATGAAGAAGAAAGCTTGAACTCACGAAAGGCTATCCGTAATTATGGCTTTATGAATGGTCCTGCCTCTGTCTATTATATTAGTGAACCCAACACAAATAAGAAGTTCTGCGACAATCCTTGTACACTAAGGTCGATTATTGTCCGTCAGACACTTGAAGACAACAATCACTATTACTTACGGTTTAAGTCAGTAACAGATGGAGACAGACCTATCTGTCTTGATTATATCGAGTTTGTGCATAAGGATGTGTACGACAATTCCGAAATACCTGAGGACATTTATTAGATTGAATAAGGAAACCACCAGCAGGAGAATGAAGATTTCATGGCTTGGCTCGATGGGATGCAGATGACCCCATTCAGATCCACTAATCTTCGGTCTTTGGGTCAAATACGTACCTGGTTGGTCACAAGTACGTGTACTTATTGCCACAAGTACGTGTACTTATTGTCGTAAGTACGTGTACTTATCGTCCTAAGTACGTGTACTTATTTCAGGAGGGACGAAAAAGCCCCTCCTTTTTGGGGAGGGGCGGGAGGGAGAGATGCCTTATTACTATAGCTGCTGGAAGAAGTCGTTGCCCTTGTCATCGACGAGGATGAAGGCTGGGAAGTCCTCGACGTCTATCTTCCAGATGGCTTCCATGCCGAGCTCGGGATACTCGACGCACTCGATGCTCTTGATGCTCGACTGCGAGAGGACGGCTGCCACGCCGCCAATCGTGCCGAGGTAGAAGCCGCCGTGCTTCTTGCAGGCATCCGTCACCTGCTGAGTGCGGTTGCCTTTGGCTATCATCACTAAGGATGCACCATTTGCCTGGAACTCATCGACGTAGGGGTCCATGCGGTTGGCTGTGGTGGGACCCATCGAGCCGCAGGGATAGCCCTCCGGCGTCTTGGCTGGGCCGGCATAGAGCACAGGATAGTCCTTGAAGTACTGCGGCATTCCCTCGCCTGCATCGAGGCGAGCCTTCAGCTTGGCATGAGCTATGTCGCGGGCCACGATGATGGTGCCCTTCAGGTTGACACGGGTCGAGACGGGGTACTTGGTCAGTTCGGCACGCACGGCATTGATGCCCTTGTTCAGGTCAATCTCTATGCCCTTTGGACCCTCGCCCGGGTTGCGCAGCTCTTCGGGGATGAGCTCCGTCGGGTTGCTGTCCATCTTCTCAATCCAGATGCCGTCCTCGTTGATTTTCGCCTTGATGTTGCGGTCAGCAGAACAGCTCACACCCATGCCGACGGGCAGGGAGGCTCCATGACGCGGCAGACGGATGACGCGGATGTCGTGGGCGAGGTACTTGCCGCCGAACTGTGCACCGAGGCCTATCTTCTGTGCCTCCTTCAGGAGTTTCTCCTCCAGGTCGATGTCGCGGAAGGCGCGGCCTGTCTCGTCGCCCGTGGTGGGCAGCGAGTCGTAGTACTTGATAGAGCCCAGCTTCACGGTCAGCAGGTTCTTCTCTGCACTGGTGCCGCCGATGACGAAGCAGATGTGGTAGGGCGGGCAGGCAGCCGTGCCCAGGTGCTTCATCTCCTCCACCAGCCAGGGGAGCAGCGTCTTCTCGTTCTGGATAAGCGCCTTCGTCATGGGGTAGAAGTAGGTCTTGTTGGCCGAGCCGCCACCCTTGGCGACGCAGACGAAGCGGTACTCTGCACCCTCCACGGCCTCGATGTCGATCTGGGCAGGCAGGTTGCACTTCGTGTTCACCTCGTCGTACATGTTCAGCGGTGCGTTCTGCGAATAGCGGAGGTTGTCCTGCGTAAAGGTGTTGAATACACCGAGTGAGAGGGCTTCCTCATCTTCGAAGCCAGTCCATACCTGCTGTCCCTTCTCGCCATGGATGATGGCGGTGCCGGTGTCCTGACAGAAAGGCAGGATGCCCTTGGCAGCCACATCGGCATTGCGCAGGAACTGGAGGGCGACATACTTGTCGTTCTCGCTGGCCTCGGGGTCAGTCAGCACCTTGGCCACCTGCAGGTTGTGTTCGCGGCGCAGCATGAACTCCACGTCGTGGAAGCATTGCTGAGCCAGCAGGGTCAGTGCTTCCTTGCTGACCTTGAGGATTTTGTGACCTTCAAACTCTCCGACGCTAACGCCTTCCTTCGAGAGGAGGCGGTACTCGGTCTTGTCCTCGCCCATCTGGAACATTGGGGCATACTTGAATTCAGCCATTGTATTCGGTTTATATGTTAATAATTAATTCATGCTAAGGATAGTCGCTGGGCTATTTCGTTGAGCGCCACGAAGCGATAACGCTGGGCTGCCAGCGGGATAGGCGTATAAGAGAAGTGGCGTGCTTCAGCCTTGCGGCGCAAAGTCTCCTGGACGGCCGACTGAATGCCGGCATCTTGGAAAACCTGCTCAGTGGGCTCCAAGAGCAATAGCTGCCCCCTCGAACACGCCTCGAAATAGACGCCCCCGGGCTTGTAGTAACGTTCGTGGGGCGAGCCTTCCTTGGGGAAGCCGTCGTTGAGAAGGACAACCAGCGGGTAGCCTTGCTCCCGCAAGGTCCGGGCTATGTGTTGCTCGCCCTTGCTGATGGCAGCCGTATAAGTGACAGCCCCGTTGTGAGCCGCCGCCAGCACCGTCCGCAGCCGTTCTTCCACCTGTTCGGCAACGGCGCTTCGCGACACTTCCACCGCCTGTCGGTCCGGCCAGTCGAGGAGGAAGTGGTTGCCCATCGAGGTAAACGACAAGCCGTGGGCTTCCGTGTGTCTGTGCAGGCGGAAGAGGTCGGGGTTCCTGGTCTTGAGCCAAAGGCGACGGGGATTGTCCTTCACGTAGTCAATCATCCGGCGCAACTGGCCGGGCGCGTGAAGGATGCGCTCGTGGTAATAGGCAGGGTCCTGCTGCCAGATGCTGCCCCTGCCCGCAAAAATGCGGGCAAAATGCACAGGGGCCTCCTCTCCCTCCCCGTGCACTTTAGCGGCGTTCTCGCCGCTACTAAAATACTCTTCCTTGTAAATCTTCGTGCATGCGCTCTTGAAGCCACGGACCACTGCTCCGATGCTTTGCGGCAGAGGCTCGAGCACCTGAATCACCAAATGGATATGGTCGGGCATCACCATCTGTGTCAGCACCTTCAGCGCATACCCTTTCTGTTCGTAGAACTGTGCCAGCCCGCTCAGCATCCGGCACACCTGTCGGCCAAATGGATTCAGCTTTACAAAAGCCTTTTCCGCGCTCTCGCCTTCCAGAACTCCGAACAGCGGATAGCGTGCCTCCACAGGCAAGGTGAAGTGATAGATGGCACGACCTCGGTAGTCCCATCCGTTTTCACGGTGGTGCCGCGTGGTATCGACCGGACGCCGTTTCCCCTGACCCTTGTCCATTGCCTGAGTGCTCATGTCGTGTCTAAATGAGTGGAGTTGCTTCGTAGTGTTCGAAGAGGAAGTCGTTGTAGGGGTACTTCTGGACGTGCAGCTCGCGTACCTTATTATATAGTACCTGCTTGAGGGTGTCGAGGTTGGTGCGTTCCTGTGCTGAGATGAAGAGGCACTCTCCGCCGAGGCGCGACATCCAGGTGTGGATGAGTTCCTGGAGCGAGACGTTGCGTGCGGTGGCGGGCGTCAGGTCGTCGTCATCCTTCTCCTCCCACGTGTAGGCGTCTATCTTGTTGAATACAATCATCTGTGGCTTCTCGCTGCAGCCGAGGTCGGCAAGCGTCTTATCCACAACCTTTATCTGGTCCTCGAAGTCGGGATGACTGATATCGACGATGTGGAGGAGGAAGTCGGCCTCGCGCACCTCGTCGAGCGTGCTCTTGAAGGAATCGACGAGGTCTGTGGGTAGCTTGCGGATGAAGCCCACGGTGTCGCTGAGCAGGAAGGGCAGGTTATCAACGATGACCTTGCGGACGGTCGTGTCGAGGGTGGCGAAGAGTTTGTTCTCGGCAAACACCTCACTCTTGGAGAGCAGGTTCATCAAGGTACTCTTGCCGACGTTGGTGTAGCCGACGAGCGCCACGCGTATCATCTTGCCGCGGTTGCCGCGCTGGGTGGTCTTCTGCTTGTCGATTTCCGCGAGGCGTTGCTTGAGGAGGCTCATGCGGTTCAGGATGATGCGTCGGTCCATCTCGAGCTGTGTCTCGCCCGGTCCTCTCAAACCTACCGAGCCTTTGCC
>OMSJ01000120.1 GCA_900313705.1 uncultured Prevotellaceae bacterium | reverse complement strand
CTTGTAGCGGTCGGGCTCCAGTCCGATGCGTTTCATCAGTTCGTCTGTGCGCTGTTGTGCCTGCTTGTGTCCTGCTCCTTTCTTTCCAGTGGATGCTGCTGTTTGGTAGAACACGCATTCGGCAAAGATGTTGTCGCTCTCTTTCATCATTGGTCCGAGGACGTCGTCGATGTTGTGGCGGATGGTATAGACAGAGGTTGAGCCTGTCAGACCTCCCTTCATGGGTGGTGCCTTCAGGGTTCCTGTCTTCAGGTGCTTGATGCCTGCCTGTGCAAGGGCCTGCAGCCAGTTTTGCTCGAAGGTGTCCTTCCCATCGACGAGCAGCGCAGAGAGCGGACCGTAGTTGTCGTCCCAGCACCAGCCCCAGCCGTAGGGAGCATCTTCGCGCATGAAGAGGTCGTAGATGATGCTCCCTCCTATGCTGTCTATGCCTTGTTTCTGCTTGATGGCGGTAGCTGCCTGTAGCAGTTCGTAGGGTGAGACGAGGGGGTCCATGCCGCCCACAATGATGAGGTCGCCATTGAGGACTCTGCCACTCTTCTTCCCTGTAATGCGGAAGTCGGTGCGGAATTGGTAGTTGCCCTTGAGGTAGTGGAGTGCGGTGACGGCTGTCACGACCTTCTGGCATGAGGCAGGTCGCATCCTGTGTGCTGCGTTGACGGCATAGAGAGGTTCGCCGTCGGTGAGGTCATAGACATAGAGCCCCAGTTGTGTCGTCTCGAAGATGGGGGACTGGCAGAGCGAGTCGAGGGCCTGTTGCTTGGCAGCCTGCCAGGTTCCCTGCGGGGCACGATGTACCTGCGAGACGAGCGGTCTGGCGCTGACGACATCCTCCTCTGCTTCTTCTTCTTCCACCACGACCGGTGTGGGCACCGATGTCACGACGGGCACACCAGGCCGTACGTCGGCTTCATGGTTGCTGCGGTGGCGAATGCTTTGTCTTGTGCCGCACGAGGCGGTCAGCAGCAGGAGCAGGATGTATTTTGTATATTTCATCTTTATATAGTGTGTTGCTTAGTCTCAGTCGGTGGAAAGCACTATCGAAAGGTTTGCTGACAGTTTGTTCTGGTGGCTTGGCACGTCTTCGTACAGCCAGTGGCGGTTCAGGCCCCATGCGTAGGTGAAGGACAGTTCGACCATCTTGAACCGTAGTGCCAGCCCAGCCTCTGCCTGCACGTTCCAGTGGTGCGGCGAGTGGTTGTTGTAGTCGAAGTATTCATAGGGGTAGCCGCGTCTATTTGAATTGATGATGCCATCGGTAACAGCAAAGAAGATGCTTTCGCCGATGCTGCCGCCGTTGGATATGCTCCCCGTGCTTCCTATCGGACCGCTCTTGAAGTTGCCATATATTGCCCAGTTGAACCCGAAGCCAGCATGAGGGATGATGCTGAAATTCCTGAACGGCATCATGCGGAACGTGATATGCAGTGGCAGGTACAGGCCGTGCTCGTTGAAGCGACTGAAGCCCCGCTCTTTGATATACTTGCTGGTGCTGATGTACCATTCATAGGACAAGCCAGTGCGAAACCCAATCCCTTTGTAAACGCTTTTTTGGAGGCTCAGTCCAATCTGCAACCCGTGCAGGAACTTGTCGCGGTTGCCCCACAGGTCCTCGTGGAGGGTTCTGCCGCCCGACGACGTGACCCATTCCTTTGCCACCCAGCCGGCATTGATGCCGACGTAGAGGTCCTCGTCATCGATGCTGAACATGTTACCCTTTTCCTGGGCAACTGTGTTTGCAGGCAACGACATCAAGAGCAGAAGTATTGCCGCCATGGGATTTACAACAAATCTTTTCATAAAACATGTTATTCGTTTATTACCTTAAAAAGCTATCACCGCGCACAAAGTTACACTTTTTATCTGAATTGTGCAAGTAATAAGCCGTATTTTGGTAAACATCAATCCCCAGCGAGGTCAAAGAAAGCATGGTGCGTCGGACACAAAAACAGCCCCCGTGCCGCGGCACAAGGGCTGTCAAGACATATTATATAAATATGTTAGAACTTCCAACCGATACGAACAGCAGGCTCAACAAAAAGTTTGAAGCTTGTTTCTGATGTCTCGTTTGAAGTTTTCGGACCGTTAGTTGTATCGGTACTTGTATTGGAAGGTGTAGAAGTAACAGTAGTTGTCGTATTGGTTTCTCCATCGAATGTTCTTTTTATGGAAGAAGTGAGAACTCCTGTAGCATCGTAATTAGCTGAGTAATCATCGTCGCAGTAGTATGTGTTAGGAGACTTACCAGTCTTGAGACCAAATCCGCATTCTGCACCAAGATAGAGGTTCTTCCAAACATAGAAGTCAACACCGGCAAACAGGTTGCCCATGAAGTAACTTAAACTGGTAGTACAACCGTCGAGAGTTTGCGAAGGGCTAATAGCCAAAATGTTGCTGTCCGGGGAAAAGCGCCGATGGCGCGATAGACCACAGACGGGGGTGTTAACCCCCGGTAATTGCGCAACAACATGAAAAGTCCCGAAGGGACGACAGAGATAGAAGCAATTTGATATTAAACAAGTGATGTACTCTGTCGCCCTTTCAGGGCTTAGTTTTGTTAATGCGCCTGCTCCGGGGGTTACCACCCCCGTCTGTGGTCTATCGTCCCTTCGGGACTTTAGAGTAAGCCCCCCATGAGCTGCTTTTGTCAAGAAAGCCGAATTATAGGCGCATAAGTAGAGGTGCTCTTGATTTTCCCCGGACAACAATAATAGCCAAACATCACGCTAAGACTTAGCGAAAAGTCTTGACAGCATAACTGAACGAAAAGTGGTGAATCGCTCAGCTACATGGCTGGTTAATCAAAGAAGTACACGTACTTTGCCGACTAAGTACACGTACTTAGCCAACTAAGTACACGTAGTTTGCCATCGCTTTATGCCCTTGAAAGTCCCTTTTTCCTTGCGGAATATATCAGAATCTTAAGCAATTCTGATACTTTTGTGCTACAACAATAATAAAGCATTTGCGGCAACATGCTGATAATCAACAGTCATTCGATTTAAGCACGTCTTTTATGATTCACGGAAGAAAGTGCCACAGACCTCAAAAAACGCGCTTAGAAGCGATGCTATTGCGAATTTCCTTGACATGTTCCATACAAAGAAAGATGCCAATAGCTTGTGTCTTTTTGTGATTTCCGTCTGTGAGGTTTTTCTCAGAACACGGCCCGGACAATCTGGCAGACGTTGTCGGGTTTGGCCATAGTATAATAATGTATGGCGGGGAAGCCGTGCTGGAGGAGGTCGCGGCTCTGGCGGATAGCCCAGTCGATGCCTGTCTGGTAGGCGTCTTCGGCTGTGCGGGTCTTCTCCAGGAGGCTGACGAGGGGCTGCGGAATGTCAATGTGGAAAGAGCGCGGAAGCATGTCGATCTGCTTCTTCGACGAGATGGGTTTCAGTCCGGGGATGATGGGAACGTCGATGCCGGCGTTCCGACAGAGTTCGACAAAGCGGAAGAAGCGGTCGTTGTCGAAGAACATCTGGGTGACGATGTAGTCGGCTCCGGCCTCCACCTTCTGCTTGAGGTGATGTATGTCGCTCTCCAGGTTGGCGGCTTCGAAGTGCTTCTCGGGATAGGCTGCCACGCCGATGCAGAAGTCGGTGGCAAGTCCGTTCTTCACCGTCGGGTCGAGGTACTGGCCGCGATTCAGGTTGCTGATCATGCCGACGAGTTCCGAGCTGTGGGCGAAGCCGTCGGGTTCGGGTGCGAAGTGCTTTTGGCCGGGCAGAGCGTCGCCGCGAAGAGCCATGATGTTATTGATGCCCAGGAAGTGGAGGTCCAGCAGTTCGCTCTCGACGTGGCTCGACGAGGAGCCGCCGCAGATGACGTGCGGCACGATTTCCAGCTCGGGGTAGCGGCGCATGATGGCTGCCACGATGGCCACCGTGCCGGGTCGTTTGGCCAGCGTCATGCGGGTGTAGGTGCCGTCGCCGTTGGGGACGTATTCCACTTCGTCGCGGTGGCAGGTGATGTTGATGAAGGGAGGTTGGAACTCCATCAGCGGGTCGAGGCTCTGATAGAGGCGGCTTGCGTCGCTGCCCTTCAGGGGAGGAACGAGTTCGAAGCTGGCGAAGGGACGCTTGCTGCCGCGGAGGATGTCGATGACTTTCATGTGAATGCTGTCGTTATGACGTTATAACGTTATGACGATATAACGAGTTATTGAGTGATGCTACAGGCGGTAGCCCAGGGTGATGCCGAAGGTCTGGTTGAAGAGACGGAAGTCGGGGTCGAGCCTGCGAAGGCCTCGGCTGTACTCAAGTCCTATCGTGAAGTGGTCGCGCTCATAGGCTAGGCCTGTGCCGATGCCTACGTCGAAGCGGCGGGCACCATAGGTCTTGTCGAAGACATCTACTTCCTTGTAGAAGCCCCAGCCAGAGATGGCACCTTTGCTTCCGAAGAGACCGCAGGCGAAGTACGGGCCTGCCTTCACGACGATGTTGCCGCCTTTCTTCAATCCGAACTTGTAGGCCACCATGATGGGTGCTTGAAGATAGGTCATGCGCAGTATCTTGTCGTTGTTCAAGAGAATGCCACCTGAGCCGTCGGGGTCGCAGCCTTTGAGGATGAAATCAAGCTCCGGAATGACATAAAGCCCTTTGTAGAGCTTCACGTCGTAGCTGACACCAGCTTTGGCTGCTATGGTTAACTTCGTGTCGGCATCGGCTCCGACGATGGATGTCATTCCTACGCCAGCCTTGATGGTCAGCTTGGGTTCACGCTGAGCGCTGGCTGTCAGAACGGCAAACGCCAGGGCTGCAATGGTAAGGAAACGTTTCATAATAGAACAATTCTATTGTAAATTAAGTGCAAAGGTAAAGAGAAATTGGCAAAACGGCAAGGAATAAGGGAAAAAACATAACGACGACTGGGATAATCATCCACGGCTATGCTGAAAACGCTCCGTGGAGAGTAGCCAGTCCCACCGTGGAGGGACTGCAGTACTACCGTGGAGAAACTCCAGTACTACCACGGTGGTACTGGCGATACTACAGCAAGCGTCCGAGTGGACGCCTTGCAGTCTTCCTTTCCCCTCCCTTCTAAGGGGAGGGGTCAGGGGTGGGGTGAAAAGTCTGTCTGCTTGCTATTTCCCCTGGACAATAAACTTGGAGAGGAGCTGTTCGCCTTCCTCCTCGGTGATGCCCCGCCGCTGGCAGTAGTCGCGGAGCTGGTCGCGGTCGATGCGGCCAACGGGGAAGAACTTCGCTTCGGGGTGCCAGATGATGAGTCCGCACACGGAGGTGGACGGCTGGATGCTGTAGTGGTCGGTCAGCTTGACGTTGAGCTTCTGCTCGGCATCCAGCCTGTCGAAGACGATGCGCTTGAGCGAATGGTCGGGACAAGAGGCGTAGCCGAAGGCAACTCGTAAAGGGCGGACCCCCTCTAACTCCCCCTTAAAGGGAGAGGACTCCCTCCCTTTAAGGGAGGGCTGGGGTGGGTCTGTCAGTCTTTCGGCCCCCGCTTCAGCGAGGCGGGCACAGAGGGCATGAGCCATCAAACGCTCGGTTTCATCGGTAAAGTCCTGTGTCGGTCGGGCTGTAACGACGAAGAGTCCGATGGGCGAGGGCTGCTGCTCGTCGAAGTAGTCTGCCAGGCAGCGATAGTGATAGGCTGCTGACTGGCTGCGGAGCATCGGCAAAGTTTTTCCCCTGTCTTATTGCAGCTTCTTCCTTATATAAAGCTTCAACTTTCAGCAGGCCTTTCTGCATGAGCGACTCAAGTTGCTGCTTGCCTTCGCGCAGTGTCTTCTCTGCTTCGGGGTTGACAAGAAGTTGAGGCAACGTTTCGCCCTTGAAGCCCCAGAAGAGCAGGAACATCCGCCAGTCGATGAGTGGCAGGAGTTCTGTCAATTGAAGATTGAAGATTGAGGATTGAGGATTCACCTTTTCACCTTTTAACCTTTTCACCTTTTCATTGAGTCGGTTGGCCTCCTTGTATGGTGTGAGGGGTGCATGATGCTCGTTGTAGGCATCGCGAATCTGTTGCTGCTCGGCCTTAATTTCTTCGATGAAATGGGGAGAATGTGAAGTCAGCTTCTTTGCCAGGACAGAAGTTTGCGAAGCATCGCCACCATAGATGACCAAGCCATCGTAGAGGGGTGCGAGCTTGACGGAGGTGTGGACTGCCGATGTCGTGGCTCCGCCGACGAGGATGGGAACCTGCAGTCCTTCGCGCTGGAAGGTCTCGCAGAGCTTTTCCATTTCCTTCAGCGACGGCGTAATCAAGCCGCTGATGCCTACAAGGACGGGCTTGTGCTTCAAGGTCGCTTCGAGAATCGTCTCGCACGGCACCATCACACCGAGGTCAATCACTTCGAAACCATTGCAAGCCAGCACGATGCCTACGATGTTCTTCCCGATGTCGTGGACGTCGCCATTGGCTGTGGCGAGGACCACGCAAGGAAAGACCCCCTCCGACTCCCCCTTAAAGGGAGAGAATTCCCTCCCTTTAAGGGAGGGTTGGGGTAGGTCTGTGAGAATCGTCACTGCATCTTTCATCACCTGAGCCGACTTGACCACTTGCGGCAGGAACATCTTACCTTCGCCAAACAAAGTGCCAATATGCTCCATTGCCTGCATGAGCGGTCCTTCTATGACCTTGATGGGCTCTCCGTACTTGGCGAGAGCCTCGGGGATGTCTTCGGCGAGATGACTGCTGTCGCCCTTGGTCAAAGCGTATTTCAGACGCTCCTCGATGGGGAGTGAAGAATGAAGAGTAAGGAGTGAAGAATCAGAGTTACCGTTAGATGTTGCTGGTGAATTTAATTCTTCACTCTTCACTCTTAGTTCTTCACTCAAGGCAAGCAGTCTGTCGGTCGCTTCGTCGTCGGTGTTCAGAATGACGTCTTCGACTGCTCGCCGCAGGTTTTGGTCGATTTCATCGTATATTTGTAGCATCGACGGATTGACGATTGCCATGTCGAGACCTGCGCGGATGGCGTGGTAGAGGAACACCGAGTGCATGGCTTCCCTGACCCGATTGTTGCCGCGGAATGCGAAGGAGAGGTTGCTGACGCCGCCGCTTGTCTTCGCATAGGGCAGATTCTCCTTTATCCAACGCACGGCACGGATGAAATCGACGGCATAGGCTTGATGCTCCTTGATGCCCGTCCCGACGGAAAGGATGTTGACGTCGAAGATGATGTCCTCAGGAGGAAAGCCGATGGAGGTCAGCAGGTCGTAGGCACGCTGAGCGATGGAAATCTTTCTCTCGTAGGTCGTGGCCTGCCCTTCCTCGTCGAAGGCCATTACGACCACTGCGGCGCCCAAGCGTCTCAGCTCAAGGGCTTTGGCCAGGAAGTCCTGCTCTCCGGCTTTGAGGCTTATGGAGTTGACGATGCACTTGCCTTGTGCGTTCTTGAGTCCGGCGAGTATCGTCGGCCAGTCGCTGCTGTCTATCATCAGGACGGCTTTGCTCACAGCAGGGTCTCCGTTGATGTGCTGGCAGAAGCTCTGCATCTCAAGTCGGCTGTCCAGCATCGCATCGTCCATGTTGATGTCGATGACCGTTGCCCCGCCCTCTATTTGATTGCGAGCTACGGAGAGTGCTTCGCCGTACTGTTTCTCAGCAATGAGGCGTGCGAACTTGCGGGAGCCGGCCACGTTCGTCCGTTCCCCAACGTTGGTGAAGTTCTGCGTCTCGCGGTCGATGAGCAACGGTTCGAGGCCGGAGACACGCAGCTTCCGGTCGCTCTCTGGCACGATGCGTGGCTTGATGTCGCGCAGGGCGTCGGCAATCGCCTTGATGTGATGCTCGTCTGTTCCGCAGCAGCCTCCGGCAATGTTGATGAGGCCGTCCTCCGCCATGCGACGGAGATGTGCGGCAGTATAGTCAGGCAGTTCCTCATATTCGCCCATCTGGTTGGGCAATCCAGCGTTGGGATAGATGGAGATGGGCAAGGGACAGTTGGCAGCGAGCTGTTCGACGAAGGGTCGCAGGTCTGTGACGCCAAACGAACAGTTCAGGCCGAAGCTGAGCAGATAGGGGTAGTGGCTGACGCTCGTAAAGAAGGCCCAGAGGGTCTGCCCCGTGAGGGTGCGTCCGCTGCGGTCGTTGACGGTGACCGACACCATGACGGGAATTTCGCGATGAAGCTGAGCATTCAGTTCGCTGATGGCATGTAGGGCAGCCTTCGTATTGAGGGCATCGTAGCAAGTTTCCAGGAGGAGGAAGTCGGCGCCGCCTTCGAGGAGAGCCAATGCCTGCTCGCGATAAGAATCGGCCATTTCATCGAAAGAAACGGCTCTCCGTGAAGGGTCGCCCATATCGGAAGGCAGGGTCAGTGACTTTGCCGTGGGTCCCATGGAGCCGGCTACGTAGATTCTTCTGTCAGACCCACCCCGACCCTCCCTTAAAGGGAGGGAGTTGATTTGCTTCTCCCCCTTTAAGGGGGAGTTAGAGAGGGTCCACTCATCGGCCACTTGTCTTGCTATGCGGGCACCCTCACGGGCCATCTCAGCAGCGATGTCCGAGCAGCCATACTCCTGCTGGCTGATGCGGTTAGAGGAGAAGGTGTTGGTGGCGATGATGTCTGCTCCGGCCTTGATGTAGAGATGGTGAATCTGGCAGATGGTCTCGGGTGCGGTCAGGTTGAGGATGTCGTTGTTGCCGACCAGCGAGACTGGCCACGACGCGAACTTCCCCCTGTGGAAACTCTCTGCCGGAAGCCCGAAAGCCTGAATCCTTGTGCCCATTGCCCCGTCCATCACGAGGATGCGTCGGGCGAGCTGATCCCTTATTTCCTTAAACGTCTGTTCCATTTCCGCGTGCAAAGGTACGAAGAAGCGCGAGAAATACCAAATTTATTCGAGTATTTCCGTGCGTAAAAGTAGCTCGACTAATAGGTCAAGCTACGAAAAGAAAGTGAAAGTCACTTTTTGAATTCCTTGATCATTTTCTTTCCGTTTATGATGTAGATGCCATGAGATTTACCATTCACCATTTTCCTGCCGCTGAGATTATAGATAGGAGCATTATTTTGAATTTCACTTATCGTAATCGTCTTGCCTTCAATGGAGGTGACTGATGTCGTTAGCCCAATCAGTTCAGCCTTCGAGATTTCATAGACATCAGACTGGGAGTAAACCAGCAGTTTGTCCCTCCATTGTTTCATGTCAAACACAAAGTCATACGGGGTTGTCTTTATGGGCTCCATATATGGTCTGTTCCATGTGATGCCACCATCCGTAGAACACATAAGTTTCATGTAGCCATCATGTGAACCTCCTGCCATATATACGAAACTGGCATTATCATTATCATAAATGGCATAACGCCAAGGGCAAACGTAATCATAATTGCCGTATGTGCCATAGCCCAGATATTGTGAATTCCATGTTTGTCCGCCATCGCTGGTTGAATAAGCCATCCCCCATCCTCCGGCTATCCATCTATTGGGGTCAGTTGGATGAAATGCTACTCGATAAACATTGTTGTACTTCGGAAAACATCCCGTTTTATTTTGCCATGTTTGTCCGCCATCAGAGCTTATCCTGAAGTCGGTTTGATCGTCAGTATGCTCTCCGCCGCCGGCTTCGTAGATAATATCAGGATTCAGGGGATGATAGCCCATGTATTCAGGAGTCATATTTGTTAGTTTATGCCAGGTCTTGCCAAAATCGGCGGTTTGGAACATGTCAAATGAGGTGAGCAGTGTACTGGGGTCAGTAGGATGCTGTTCAAGGGTCAGGAATGTATATATATAGTGAGTATTGTTCCTTGTCTTAAAAGACTCCGGAGTAATATCTTCATGTGTTTTTCCTTCATCATGTGATAAGAACAGTATTTCGTTACAGTTGTTGTTGTTGTAATACCGATGGCGCAAGGCCAGCATGTCGTCACCATTTCGGGCATAGTCTTGAAGAGAGATACCTTCAAACCCTACGAACTGCCAAATACTATTGGAATCAGATAAATCTTTGGAGTAAAGACCTTGTCTGGTACATACATATAGAATGTCTCCTTCTACGTGCATTTGTGGTTGGTAATAGTCAGCAACCATTTCTTTTGGCGTTTCTATCCCTAACCCGAGTGGCTTGAACAGTTGCCCCTTAGCAATTACAGTTACGAAAACTGCGAATATAATAAGAATAAATCTGAACGGCTTCATTATTGTATCTTGTTGTATGAACTAAATTTAATTCCCGATTTTAAGTTTTGTCCCTAATGGAACTTTAGTGGAATTACGGATAATCACCTTATTTGCTTAAACGTCTGTTCCATTTCCGCGTGCAAAGGTACGAAGAAGCATGGGAAATACAAAGGAAAAACATTTCTTTTTGTATCAGAGCGCAAAAGTAGTTCAACAAAGCCATGCAGCAAAGAAAACAAGACCGCCGTATGCGCATTTGGCAATGCGGCTCAAGCATGGCTTCTACGTAAAGCAGGAATAAAGCAGGAAAATAGAAGAAATAATTCCTCGTACTTCATACTTCATTGTTCATTTTTTCGTATCTTTGCATCAAATTCTTCATTCTTCGTTCTTAAAAATACAGTAAAAGGTATGATAAAGAAGTGTGAATTTCTGATTATAGGCAGCGGTGTGGCTGGTATGAGCTACGCGCTGAAAGTGGCAAACGCAGGCAAAGGCAAGGTTGTCCTTATCTGCAAGACGACGCTCGAAGAGGCCAATACCAGGGCGGCATCGCTTCGGTGACGAACCTGCTGGTGGATAACTTCGAAAAGCACATCGAGGACACGATGATAGCGGGCGACTACATCAGCGACCCGGCTGCCGTGGAACAAGTGGTGCGCAATGCACCGCAAGGCATACGCGACCTCGTGAAGTGGGGCGTGAACTTCGACAAGAAGGAGGACGGTGAGTTCGACCTTCATCGTGAGGGCGGACACTCAGAGTTCCGCATCCTCCACCATGCCGACGACACCGGAGCGGAGATCCAGCGCGGCCTCATGGAAGCCGTCCGCAGCAATCCCAACATCGAAGTGCAGGAGAACCACTTTGCCGTGGAGATTATCACGCAGCACCACCTCGGCATCCGCGTGACCCGACGGACGCCCGACATCGAGTGTTACGGCGCCTACGTGCTCAATCCCGACACGGGCAAGGTGGACACCTACCTGAGCAAAGTCACCCTCATGGCCACTGGCGGCACGGGAGCCATCTATGCCACGACGTCGAACCCGAACATCGCGACGGGCGATGGCATTGCCATGGTCTATCGTGCTAAAGGTAAGGTGAAGGACATGGAGTTCGTGCAGTTCCATCCCACGGTGCTCTATAATCCGCAGGAGACGCATCCGGCCTACCTCATCACCGAGGCCATGCGCGGCTACGGCGGCATCCTCCGCTTGCCCAACGGCGAGGAGTTCATGCAGAAGTACGACGAGCGTCTGTCCCTTGCTCCACGCGACATCGTGGCCCGCGCCATCGACCGCGAGATGAAGATACACGGCCTGGACCACGTCTGCCTCGACGTCACGCACAAAGACCCCGAGGAGACGAAGCACCACTTCCCCAACATCTACGCCAAGTGCCTGAGCATCGGCATCACTTCCCCAACATCTACGCCAAGTGCCTGAGCATCGGCATCGACATCACCAAGCAGTACATCCCCGTGGCTCCCAGCGCCCACTACATGTGCGGCGGCATCAAGGTCGATCTCGATGGGCAGAGCAGCATCAAGCGCCTCTATGCCGTCGGCGAATGCTCGTGCACCGGACTTCATGGCGGCAACCGCTTGGCCAGCAACTCGCTCATCGAAGCTGTCGTCTATGCCGACGCTGCCGCCCGTCATTCGCTGGAGGTCATCGACCAGTATGACTTCAACGACCGCGTGCCGGAATGGAACGACGAGGGAACCATGACGAACGAAGAGAAGGTGCTCATCGCTCAGGACGTCAAGGAGGTGAACCAAATCATGAGCACCTACGTGGGCATCGTGCGCAGCGACCTGCGTCTGCACCGTGCATGGGAGCGCCTCGACCTGCTCTACGAAGAGACAGAGCACCTCTTCAAGCGCGTTAAGCCGACCAAGGACATCTGCGAGCTCCGCAACATGATCAACGTGGGCTACCTCATCACCCGTCAGGCACTCGAGCGCAAGGAAAGCCGCGGCCTGCACTACACCATCGACTACGCTAAACACGCTTTAGACAAAAAGTGAAAATGTGAAAAGGTAAAAAAGGTAAAAAGGTGAAAAAGTGAAAAAGGGCATCTTAGGCATCCTCATCATCATGGAGAGCTTCTTCCTGTTGCTCTCTATGGCGGTCGCTATCTTCTACGGCGAAGAGGGCTGGCTCAGCTTCCTGCTCACGGCTCTGGGA
>OMSJ01000122.1 GCA_900313705.1 uncultured Prevotellaceae bacterium | reverse complement strand
GTTGTTGCGCAATTACCGGGGGTTCTTCCCTTCGGTCAGGCGCAGGCGGAGAACACCCCCGTCTGTGGTCTCTCGTCCCTTCGGGACTTTAGAGTAAGCCCCCATGAGATGCTTCTGTCAAGAAAGCCGAATTATAGGCGCATAAGTAGAGGTGATTTTGTTTTTCCCCGGACAACAATAATAGCAAACCCTCCTGAAAGAGAAGCGAATCTAAAAACACCTGTACCTATTGAAACAAGTACCTGTACTTATTGAGATAAGTACCTGTACTTATTGAGACAACTACACGTACTTATTGAGACAACTACCTGTACTTATCGAGATAACTACCTGTACCTGCTGCGACAGGGTTGCAGGACTACACAAAAAGAATCGGGCAGGAAGGGAAATATCTACCCTTTCTGCCCGATTATCCGATGGGGTTCGTCTATAGTAATCAGAAGACGTAGCCGAGTGTGATAGCAAAGTTGTGCATGGTGGAAACCTTCATGTCGCAGCCTGAGCCTGGCACATTGTCACGGCCACCAGCGTCCTTGCTCTTGTAGGTGATGCCCTTATCGCTGGTATGCTGGGCAAACGGTGTGATGTCTATCATGTAGGCGACGCCGAAGCTATACTTCTTGTAGAAGGCATTCACGCCCAGTTGAGCGCCGACCTGGAAGGTCTTGCCTGTGTGCTGTCTGCCTTCCATCCAACCATTGCGACCATTGGCGTTGTCGGTCAACAGGCTCTTGTTGACGCGCGATACTGTTGTAGGCAGAGCTTTACCGTTATCATCGTAGAGTGTAGTAATGGCTGTCTCTCTACGGTCGGCAATGATGTTGAAACGGCCATAGACGCCAGCGAAGGGAGCAAGCGTAAGTCCCTCGACGCCACGGAAGTCCCTGAACTGCCAGGTGAGATTGATGGGAATGGTCAGCGTGAAGGCATGAATGCGATAGTGGCGC
Source organism: uncultured Prevotellaceae bacterium (assembly GCA_900313705.1). Lineage (GTDB taxonomy): Bacteria > Bacteroidota > Bacteroidia > Bacteroidales > Bacteroidaceae > Physcousia. The sequence goes on along the minus strand of OMSJ01000122.1, from coordinate 4,582 downwards.
TCTGTGTGTTCTCCCTTTGGCATGTTTTCGTGGAAGGAGTAGATGCTGTCTTCCGAACTGCGTCCAGTTAGATATGCAAGGTTAGCTCCGATTTCAATATAGAAGGGTTTTGTCTTCATCAATCGCAAGTCAGCCATGTAGCCCACGTTCATGCCCGAAAGGAAGTACTTCTCGCTACGAGGTGCTGTAGGACTCTTCTGAACGCTGTTATTAGAATACTTAGCAACCGTTCCGCTGTAACCGAGCAGCACGCGATGGAAAATTGGTTTCTCCCATGGATGGGTGGGAACTGAGACTTCCGTTGCCTCTTCCTCTGACGTGGCTTCCAACAATTCGTCGTCGTCCTGGGCATATACGCCGAGACTCAGGCTCAGCAGCAACGCAGGGAGCATTAGTTTCATTGATTTCATAGTATATTTTATTTAGTTTTGTTAATTCCGGGCATGTTTTCGTTAAATCATCATGCAAATATACCTTTAATTATTAAAACTTCCAAACATTTCGTGCATTTATTCAGCTATTTTGTTGAATTATGCTCTTTTCATCTCTATTACCTGCGAACAGTAGGCTATGACAGCAGGCCGATGTGTGACACAAATGATGGTCTGGCCCGACTCACGACTGTTGAGGTTCTTGAGGAGCTCTTGTTCGGTATGCATGTCGAGGGCGCTGGTTGCTTCGTCCAGGAGCAGCACGGAGCCTTTGCGAAGCAAGGCACGGGCGATGGCGATGCGCTGAGCCTGCCCTTCGCTGAGGCCTGCTCCCAACTCTCCGCAGAAGGCATCCAGCCCATCGGGACGGTCCATGACGAAGCCGGCACAAGCCGTCTCAAGGGCTTCGCGCATGTCATCCTCCGTAGCATTGGGATTGCCAAGCAGCAGGTTGTCGCGGATGGTGCCGCTGAAGAGGGTGTTGCCCTGCGGGACATAGACCAGGTTGTTGCGCGTCCGAGGAGAAATCTTCACGGCCCGCTCTTCGTCGTACATCTCGATATTCCCTTCCGAAGGCTTGAGCAAGGCAAGGATGAGACGTATCAGCGTCGTCTTTCCTGCACCGGTCTCGCCGAGGATGGCCGTAGTGGAGCCTTTGGGGAAGTCGCAGGAGAAATGGGAAAGGATGGTACGACCGCCTTCCCTGTAATGGAAGCAGACGTCGGTAAGTCGCACGCCAGCACCTTGGGCAAAGGCTATCGGGTTGGAGTCGTCTTCGAGCGGAGTCTCCTCGAGTTCCATAAGACGCTCGCTGGCTGTCAGAGTGCTGATAAGGACAGGAACGAAACGTGTCATGTCGCGGAACGGGCCTTGTATCTGTCCGACGAGCTGGATGAAGGAAATCATCATGCCGTAGGTAATGGTACCCGCCTGAAGGCTGTCAACGCCCCAAAGGAACGTGACGAGGTAGCCGGTAGAGAAGCCTATGCTTATCAGCGTAGAAGACGTACTGCTGAAGACAGCACGATGCCGGACATGTTTGCGCAAAAGGCTCTGTGTCTGCACCAGCTTCTCTATCATGGTGCCTGTCCGTTCCAGCGTTTTGAGGATAGCTCTGTGCTGGATGCTCTCCTGAAGGATGCTCTGGACGCGGCTCTCAGTAGAACGGATGTCGCGGGTGATGGCTCGCATCTTACGCACATAGACCTTGCTCAGCACAAGGAAGCAGGGCACGATGCAGATGAGCAGGCAAGCCAGGCGCGCATCCATGTGGAAGAGGTAAAAGAATGCGCCGACGAGGCGGAACGACACTTCGAGCAAGGCCGGGATAGTCTCAGTAATGCAGGATGTCAGGTCGCGGACATCCTGCTCCATTCGGTTCAGGGTATCGCCGCTATGCCGCCCTTCCTGACCGTTCCACTCGCTTTGGAGCAGATGGGCGAACAGTCGCCGCTGGAGGATATTCCGCGAACGTACGCCAAGCAAGGCACTCACCCACTTGCGGGCAAAGCCAAGCAGTATCTTGCCGGCCATGATGGCGACCAGCGCGTATGCTGCCATCCGAAGGCTTCCCTCCGCACGATACGTGGCTATGTCTATCGTCCACTTCGTCGCATAGATGAAGGCGAAGTCGAGCACAACGGAAGTAATGCCGATAACGGCATTGAGCACCGACTGCAGCCGCAACCCCTTTGAGGAGCGCCACAGCCATACTATCACTTCACGGTTGGACTTCGTCATAATGGTCAATCTTCAATGGTCAATGGTCAATGGTCTAATGTTCAATGGTCAATGGTCAATGGTCAATGTTCAATGGTCAATGTTCAATGGTCAATGTTCAATGACCCTCGCATCGCTGCCCCAGAGGAGCTTGCTGCGCAGGGTATGCAGGAAAGTAGTCTCCGGACGTTTCAGTACGAAGACCTGATAGGGAGCCTTGCGGATGGTGAGTTTCATCGTGTCCTGAAAGGATTCGCTGCGTCCGTCGATGGCGACAAGGAAATTGTGGCTGCGGCTCTCGACCGTAAGCTTTATCTCCAAGTTGTCGGGCAAAGTCAGCGGACGGACCGTTAGCCCATGCGGAGCGACAGGGACAAGGCCGATATTCTCACTTCCAGGGAGCATCACCGGGCCGCCCACGCTCAAGGCGTAAGCCGTGCTGCCGGTGGGCGTATTGATGACCAATCCATCAGCCTGGTAGGTCGTGAGGTACTCATCGCCAAGGTCCACGCGGATGCTAATCATGCTGCTGCTGTCGTGCTTGAGCACAGCCACTTCGTTGAGAGCAAAAGGATAGCCCTGCATCTGACCTTCGGAGCACTCCACCTGTAGCACGCTGCATCGCTCCGTCCGAAGCTGTCCGGCAAAGAATCTGCCGAGAGTTTCCGAGATGTCGTCAAGCGAGAAATCGGCAAGGAAGCCGAGACGGCCTGTGTTGATGCCAAGGATGGGTATCTGCTTCTTCCCCACCCTCATCGCCGTCGTGAGGAATGTGCCGTCGCCCCCCATGCTTACGGCAACATCTGCATCGAAGTCGTCGTCTTCGATAAACTGGCATTCGGGAATGCGAACATGCATCTCTTCCGTTAGGTAATCATAGAAAGGATGGTCAACGAGAGGAAATATGTCTGAGACAGCCAGCGCATCGAGGAGTTTCTGCACCGCCTCGCATTTCTTGGGCTGGTAAGTATTCCCAAAGATTGCACATCTTTTTGCCTTTTCCATAAATTATTTCTCTTTTGGGTGGCAAAGTTAAGGATTTTTTCCTAACTTTGCAAAACTGAAAGCATATTTAATTCATAACTCTTAACTCTTAACTCTTAACTCTTAATTAAATAAGTATGATTTACGTCTTTTTAGCTACAGGCTTTGAGGATATTGAAGCCATCGCACCAGTTGACATCATGCGCCGCGCCGGACTGGAGGTGCAGACAGTTTCAATCACAGGCGAAGAGATAGTGACAAGTGCCCACGGCGTTGGCATTGCCAGCGACCTCCTGCTCTCCGATGTTGACTTCTCGAGTGCTGAGATGCTTGTGTTGCCCGGAGGACTGCCAGGCTCAACGAATCTGGATGCCTGCAAGCCCCTGACAGAGGCAATCAAACGCCACTTCGAATCAGGCGGTCCTATTGCTGCCATCTGTGCTGCCCCGCTGGTGTACGGGCATTTAGGCTTGCTCCAGGGCCGTCGTGCCACATGTTATCCCGGCGTTGAGAGAGAACTGGCAGGGGCCACCTATACGGCTGCCATCGTGGAGCGCGACGGGAACATCATCACGGGCAAAGGACCTGCAGCAGCCTTCGAGTTCGGCTATACCATCGTTGACTTCTTCCTTGGCGAAGGAGCATCCCAACCTTTGCGCCAAGGGATGATTTACAAAGAACTGACAGAAGGATGAAAGCCTATGCAGTCATCGTAGCCGGTGGCAAGGGCCTCCGCATGGGCGGAGAGGTGCCTAAGCAGTTCCTGCCCATTGAGGGGAAGCCAATACTGATGCACACGATTGAAGCATTCCGAAAGGCCATTGAGGGCATCGGTATCGTGCTTGTCCTGCCCGCTGCGCAACAAGAGTATTGGCATGAACTATGCAAAACGTATCAGTTCGACTCCCCCAAACTGATAGCCAATGGCGGCGAGACGCGCTTCCAGAGCGTCAGGAATGGCTTGGCCCTTTTGCCAGACGATGCCGGGGCTGTGGTTGGCATCCACGATGGGGTTCGTCCCTATGTATCGAAGGACACCATACTGCGTTGCTTTGCTGCGGCTGCCGAGGGGAAGGCGGTCGTGCCGGTCGTGCCGGTCGTCGAGACTGTTCGGCAAATCCTTCCCGACGGGACGAGTGTTACCAGGCCCCGCGACGAATACCGCTTGGTGCAGACACCGCAGACTTTTCCGCTTGCCCTGCTGAAGGAAGCCTATCACAGGCCTTATTCAGAAGCATTCACCGACGATGCCTCCGTAGTGGAAGCGATGGGCAAAAAGATTACGATGGTAGAAGGGAACAGAGAGAACATCAAGATAACCACACCAAGTGACCTTAGATTCTGAAATAACCTACTTGCCAGGCATCGGCCCGCAAAGGGCAAAGATGTTGGAGATGGAGCTGGGTATCAAAACCTGGCACGACTTGTTGTATAACTTCCCCTACAAG
>OMSJ01000125.1:2887-8256 GCA_900313705.1 uncultured Prevotellaceae bacterium | reverse complement strand
GCTATCGTCCAGCCAGCTTGCTGGCTTCTCCGCGCCCTTAGTAGCGCGCCTTGGTGCTAGAGCATCCAAGAACTTCCTGCGCAAAGCGCATAACTCCCTTTTTAACTTCATGGATGCTTTAGCACCATGGCGCGCGGTTAAGCGCGGAGCATCTTATAACTCCCGAAACTTAAATTAAATGGTAAATGGTAAATGACTAAATGATAAATTGGAATAACTTCTTCTTTGTCCTCGGCGTTGTCTGTGTCGTCGTGATGCTCTTTACGTTCGACGTCAGTTTCGTAGAGCTTTGGGGTTATATCTGCAGCGCAGGTTATTGGCTCATCCCCATCGTTGGCATCTGGATTGTCGTCTATGGCATCAATGCGATGGCATGGATGTCGGTCATCAAAGGCAACACCGACCCCGACGAGAAAGTGGGCTTCTGGCGAATCTACAAGCTGACCATCACCGGCTATGCCCTCAACTATGCCACTCCGGTCGGCGGTCTGGGCGGAGAACCTTACCGCATCATGGAGCTGAGCAAGGACATCTCGAAGCAGCACGCCACCTCCTCTGTCATCCTCTATGCGATGTTCCACGTCTTTGCGCATTTCTGGTTCTGGTTCACATCCGTCTTCCTCTACCTGGCCCTCGCTCTTGCAGGCGACCTGCCCCTGGATGCGACGGTCGGCATCGTGCTTGGCATCATCATCGTCTTCTGCATGATAGCCTTCTACCTCTTTTATCGCGGCTACAAGTACGGGCTCGTCGTCAGGCTCATCCGCTGGATTGGGCATCTGCCACGCCTCAAGGGATGGAGCGAAAGGTTCCTCGAAGCCCATGCAGAAGCCCTGCATAACGTCGATGCACAGATAGCAGCCCTGCACCAGCAGAGCCGCAGCAACTTCTATGCAGCCCTGGGCTTGGAGTACCTGTCGCGCATCGTGCAGAGTGCCGAGGTGCTCTTCATGCTCCTGCTCTTCGGCATAGATGGCGGCGGAGGGTTCGACGGCATCACCCTCACCTTCCTCCACAGCATCCTCATCGTCTCGCTGACCACACTCCTCTCCAACTTGATAGGCTTCCTGCCCATGCAGCTTGGCGTACAGGAAGGCGGCTTCGCCATTTCCACGGCTGCCATGGGGCTGACCGTCGAGCAAGGCTTCTTCGTCAGCATCATCTGCCGCGTCCGCGAAATCATCTGGATCATCATCGGCATTGCCCTGATGAAGGTCGGGAATAAAACTGCAAGACGATGAAACTGAAGCAACTCTACGCGCGCTTCCGCGAATGGCAGCGTAATCCCTTTCACTTCAGGCCGATGGCTCGCAAGACACATCAATGCTTGAATTGCGGGCATGAATATGAGGGAAACTTCTGCCCTAATTGTGGTCAGAAGAATAGCATAGGCCGGTTGAGCTGGCATTCTGTCTTTGCCAAGGTGTTCGATGTGTGGGATGTGGAGAAGAACACTCTGCCCACTACCCTCTTGCACCTCTTGCTGCGTCCGGGATACATGATTTGCGACTACCTTGACGGGCGCAGGCGTCCGTACTATTCTCCCGTGATGCTTGTGTTCATTCTCGCCATTGCCGACGCTATTGTGGAGTCGTTTTTCAAGGTGCCTGGAATCCCCACACCTTCTGACTCCTACTCGACTTCGATTACTGCCTTTCAGGGATGGTGCGACCAAAACGAAGGCTGGTCGTATGTAATCCACAACTTCGCTATGCTTTTCCCTACATGGTTGCTCTTCCGTTATTCGCCTCGTCACCCTCGCCATACTTTTCCGGAGGCTTTCTTCATCCTGTCTTTCATCAGTGCGCTCCTGCTATTCCTTGAGATTCTCGGCGATGCTCTTGGCACGCCAATGAAGGTGTTCCAGATATGCATGATACCCTTCGTCATCATGTTCTGCTATGGCCCTGTGTTCGGATATGGCATTTGGGGGACATTGTGGCGATTCTTCTTGTGCTTGCTTTCTGGCATAGAGCTCATACTCATTTCGGGTATCACTGTGGACATCGTTATGGGCTATCCGTTTTCTAAGGATGTAGGCTATCAGTTGATGATTGCTTTCGGCATGACAATCGTCCTGTTGACTGTAAGCACTATTATAAATAGGTATGGAGAACACAGGCGGAAAGCCAAACAGGGAAGCCAAATGACCGATACAGGCTGGAAGACTCAGTTCATCGTAGATTGAAGCAACAAGATGACCGTCACGAAACAATCAAAGCAACATACAACTATGAACCAGGAGTTAATAGAGCAACGCTGTCATGAGCAAGAGCAAGCGCTGCTTGACAAGTATTTCGGCAATCTGGTAAAAGAGGCAGCTATCGAGCGTCCGGAGACAATAGGAGACTACACTAAGGACTTGCCGCTCAAGATTGAGGCGGAGTACAAGGCTTTCCTTACCGAGCTGTGGGACGAGTGGAAGCGCCATCAGGCAACCAATGACACTCGCACCATCGATGACATCCTCGACAAGAAGCTACTGCGTCAACGCATGACCGACGACGACCGCGAGGCCATTGCTTATGCTTACCGTGAGGCCAAGCAACGCACCCTTTGGGAGCGTATCACACGCTCGAACCACAAGGATGTTACCTTCTACAAGGGCCTTCTGCTGGAATATACGCGCGACTTGCTCTTGGTGATGCGCGAGGACTTCCTCGAGGAAGTGAAAGGTCGCGACTTAGAAGGCAAACCTTGCTGATGTACCTGCTCAGGTCTTCCTCATGCCTTCTTTCTCAGCTCCCGCCAATAAATCAGCAGGGCAAAGGCGAGGATGAGCAGCGAACTGATGCCGAGGTATTGCCACATCGGCCATTCTGCTGGGATTTGTGTCATTACGTAGTAGAAGAAGGCCGCAATGACGGTATAGGAAGCTAAGGAGCCAATGGGGTAGGGGATGGGATACAGCCTCTGCCCGACGAAGTAGCTCAGAAGCATCGCTGTACCGTAACCTGCAAATCCACCCCATGCACAGGCCATGTAGCTGTATCGGGGAATGCCCCAGATGTTGATGGCAAAGAGCACGATGCATCCGGCCAAAGAGAACAGGGCTCCGTAGATGGTCTTGTCAATCAGCTTGTACCAGAAGGAGAGGTTGAAGTAGATGCCCATCATAATCTCTGCTGCCATTACGATGGGGATGGCGCGCAGTCCTTCCCAGTAGTCCGAGCCAACCATGTAGCGCAGCAGGGGCAGGTAGCCCATCACTCCGAGGAAAGCCAGCAGGGTGAAGATGACGAAGTACTTCATGCCGAGGGCATAGTACTCGTTCTTGTCTGCCTCTTTCGACTTGGCGAAGACGATGGGTTCGTAGGCATACCGGAAGGCCTGGGTTATCATGGCCATAATCATCGCCACTTTGACGCAGCTCCCATAGACGCCCAACTCGACGTTTGCCTGTGCCTGGTCGGGGTAAACCTTGGGGAAGAGAATCTTGTCGGCCACTTGGTTCAGTATGCCCATGACTCCCAGTACGAGTATGGGCCACGAATAGGAGAGCATCCGGTGCAAGAGCCCTGCGTCGAAGTGCCAGCGTATCTTGAACAGGTCGGGGATGAAGAAGAGGGTAATGAAGCCCGTGCAAAGCAGGTTGATGAAGAAGACATAGAAGACAGCCGTCTTGCCGAGAAGGACGAAACAAATCACGTTGAGGGTGATGTTGAGCAAGATGTTAAGCATCTTCAGCGACATGAAACGGATGGGTCGGTGCTGGAAGCGCAGGAAGCAGAAAGGCAAGGCCTGCATGGCATCCAGGGCAACCACTGAGGCCATCATCAGCAAGTATTCAGGATGCTCTGCGTAGCCAAGGTAGTTAGAGATGGGCGTAATGAAGCCGAAGATAAGCATGAGGAAGAGGAGGGAGAGCCCTCCCACCATGGCGAAGCAGGTGGAGAAGACGGTGTCGGGCGTCTCGCGCTCGTCGTTGGCAAACCGGAAGAGTGTCGTCTCCATGCCGAAGGTCAGGATAACGAACATCAGGGCAGTGTAGGCATACATGTTTGTGCTCACGCCGTAGTCGCCCGAAGCTTTGGGCATGTAGTGTGTGTAGAGCGGCACGAGCAGGTAGTTGAGGAAGCGCCCCACGATGCTCGACAGTCCGTAGATGGCCGTGTCCTTGGCCAGTGCTTTGAGGTTTGCCATTAGGTCGTTGGTTGTTAGTAGTATGCTCGTTCTGGCATTTCGGAGTACAAAGTTAAGAAATAATTCTCAATTCTTAATTCTTATTTCCTTTTTTCTTTATATCTTTGCAAAGCAAATGCAATTTAATGATGAAAAGGATTAGGTTATTCTTGCTGACATGTGCAGTTTTGTGTTGGGGCGGTCTGCCCTCGATGGCGGGTCGTATCGTGACGGACACGGTGAAGAGCCAAATCCTCTCTGCCGATGTGCCTTGCAATGTCTATCTGCCCGATGGCTTCGGCAAGAACGATAGCCAGCGCTATCCGGTCATCTACCTCTTGCATGGGCTGAGTGACGACTATCGGGCTTGGCGCGACAGGGGAAGGATGCAGGATGTCGTTGACGAACTCATCGGTTCGGGCGAATGCGTGCCCGTCGTCATCATCATGCCCAACGCTGGCGGCCCTGATACGCACAACACATGGAACGGCTACTTCAACATGCCGGGCTGGTCGTACGAGGACTTCTTCTTCCAGGAGTTCCTGCCGGCCATCGAAGAGAAGTACCGTGTTGTAGGTGACAAGGAGCATCGCGCCGTGATGGGACTCTCGATGGGTGGCGGCGGCAGTACCGTCTATTGCCAAAGGCATCCCGACATGTTCTCGTCCTGCTATGCCATGAGTGCATGGCTCGATAATGAGAGGAACGAAGTCGGTCCTGGTGGCAAGAAGGACAAGCGCTACTACGTGGCAGAAGCTGTCAAGGAGCATAGCGCCTTGCGATTCGTGGAGCAGGCTGACGATGCCACGAAGCAGAAGCTGCGCACCGTCAAGTGGTTCTTCGACTGTGGCGACGATGACTTCCTCTTCGACCAGAGCGTCCGTTTGCACCAGTTGATGCGTTCTGCCCGCATCCACGACGAGCTGCGCGTCCGCAACGGCGTCCACAACTGGGAGTACTGGCACCAGGCCCTCCGTATGGCATTGCCTTTCGCTTCGCGCAACTTCGGGAAGTAAGAAGGGTCATTTGCAAGGTGTTGTCGTCATGGCGAAAGAACGTCATAACGAGATAGCGTCACAACGAAATTCCTCCATCGCTAATCGTTACCTTATAACGAATGTGTGCGAGACTTCTTCCGAGTCGCCGCCAGGTCGCCCATCTGGAGTACCATGCGGGTGTCCTTGTCAATCAGCCTTGCTGCCCTGTTGAGGAGTCGTGGACAACGGTCTTTCCACATTGCTCCATTA
>OMSJ01000125.1:0-2881 GCA_900313705.1 uncultured Prevotellaceae bacterium | reverse complement strand
GGATAATCATGGAATATGACTTGTCTCCTTTCCCCTTGGCAAAAGTTGACAAAGGGAAACTGCTGGCACTCAGGCCGATGATTCCTGTTGCGGATAGTGTTAGGAAGTCTCTTCTGTTCATGATTTTTCTGTATGTCTTGCTGCAAAGGTACAACTTTTCCGACAATGATGAGGCAAAATCAGGAGGAAATGCGTATCTTTGCAAACATTTTTTTGTTATGGTTCCCAAGCAGAAGTTGCTGAAGAAAAAACTACGTGGACTTAGGCCCATAAGTACACGTACTTATTGCGACAAGTACACGTACTTATGGACGGAAGTCCACGTACTTCCGGGAGGCTTGACCTGATTCTGGTTAATTTTCTTGCATTAGTTGCCCTAAAAATTGGAAGTTTCAATAAATCCTTTTACCTTTGCACATGTAAACATTGAATAACCAAAGAAGGAATTATGAAAAAGATTGTATCATTGGCTTTTTTGTTGCTTACAATTGCCGTCATCCCTATGGGGTGTAGCGGCAACGATAAAGAGGAAGAAGATGGAATTGCTGGAGTCGCTGGAACGAAAACCGTAAGTTTGGTATGTCTGCCCTGTAACGGGAACAGTAAATGCTTTAATTGCAATGGTGTAGGTAAGGTGGATAGCTTAGTGTACAGAGTGAACTGTAGATTTTGCAAGGGAGCGGGTAGGTGTGCCGTTTGCAGTGGGAAGGGATATGTCGAAATGTCGGTGCCCAAGGATATGGATGCCAACAGCTTTTCGAGATGTGGCTCTTGCTTCGGACGGGCGTATTGTCCTGCGTGCGATGGCATTGGGAAGAAGGACAGCCTGAGGTATAGGGTGAATTGCAGCAGTTGCAAAGGCACGGGATGGTGCACCACTTGTAATGGGAAAGCCTATGTTATAGGATATAGACCCGGAGGAAATTCTGGCGGCAGTTCCGACAATGACGAAGGGTCTTCAACAGATGTCGGCAAGGATGTCTCCCTGTCCATAAGGTATGAAGAATATTATCATAATAAAAGTGTAACTCCATATTACGAGGCGAAATTCACCGTTCAGGTGTCGGGTGTTAGCAGGGATGACGTGGATGAATTAGGCTTTGACATAGATACTTCAAACCCGCCTTCAAACCGCCATCGTGAAAGACGCTCCAGCGTAACGTCCTATACTACCTGGACGGAAGTCTCGACGAATGTTTACTATGTAAGACCTTACGTTCGTCTCTGGAATGGTGATGGTAACGAGATTTATGGGAAAACGGAAGAGGTTGATTTAAGAGACATGCAATAAAGGTGTTACTCGCATGTATAGTGAACCCCAGAGGTTGGACATAAACTTCTGGGGTTCACTTCATTTTGACGCTCTCTCTTTTTCGTTATTCAGGCAAGATCTTCTCGAAAGCCTGTATCAGTATGTTCGCCATTATCTGCATCCCGTCGTCGTTGGGGTGCAAGGCCGTGTCGTAGCTCCAGTAGTCGAGCTGTCGCTGACCGCCTGCCTCGGCAAAGAAGTCTGCCACGGGGAACGACTCATAGGCTGCTATCTGACGGATGATGTCGGCATATTCCTGAAGGTAGATACCGTTCAGAGGGTCGTACCAATGGGCAGGCAGGTAATCGCCGTATCCGTAAGCCTTGCGTGGTGTGCAGAGGATGACGCGGGCCTGTTTGTTTCGCGCGAAGATGCGGTCGATGACCTGCCTGTAGATGGCGGCAAAGGTTCCGTTCTTCTTGTTTTTGATGTAGTCGTCGATGGTGCCGACGGGCGTGGAGTGTCCCCAGTCGTTGATGCCGTGCTCTATGGTGTAGAAGTCTGCAAGGGCAACTGCACTGATTGCCGAAGAGAGAGTCCCGCCATTGACGGCCTTGTTCTCGAACTTCGGGAAGTAAGAAGGGTCATTTGCAAGGTGTTGTCGTCATGGCGAAAGAACGTCATAACGAGATAGCGTCACAACGAATTTCCTCCATCGCTAATCGTTACCTTATAACGAATGTGTGCGAGACTTCTTCCGAGTCGCCGCCATAGAAATCTATGCTGACGTGCTTCTTGCTGACGTTCAGTTTGTAGGAGCCCTGCGAACGGGAATTGATGTGCTGGCGGATGCCTGGGCGGTACTCGTCGAAGAGGGCAGACTCGTCCTTGAGGTTGGAGTTAGGCTTTTCCACCATCTTCTTGCGCAGCATACCGTAGTTCTCGGCTCCCTCAGAACGAACGACGTATTGCTTCTGCTCCTCTGTAGTCCAGACGCTGCTCATGGTCATCTGCGTGATGCGTCCTCCATCTCCCCACCAGTCCTTGAAGTCGGTATAGTGTGTATGACCGCACAGAACGATGGCGTTGCGCTTGGCGAAGGCCTGACGGAAATGCAGACGTGCCTGGGTATTGGCTTCGGAGGCTCCTCCGTGGAAGAACCATCGGCAACTGCTGATGTCAGGAGGAAGCACAGGACCATGAGTCATAACAAAGGTGTGGCGCGCTCCCTTCGTCTCATCTAAGAGGCGGTCTATCTCTTCATCGTCTGGGTTGTTGAAGTCTATGACAATGAAGGCATCGTCGCCCACGTTAAAGGCAAAAGTTGTCTTGCTGATGCTCTTGCCCAGCTCTTCGGACATGCGGGAAGGCATGAAGGAATGATAGGCCTCGAGGGCATCGACGCCTCGGATGTCGTGGTTGCCAACGACGGTAACGAAGGGCAAGCCTCCCAATTCCTGCTTGAACCGATTCATAACATCGGAAAGCATCTTTTTGTGTACCTCGCCGCTGCCGCAGTCGCCCTGGATGAGGTCGCCCATCTGGAGTACCATGCGGGTGTCCTTGTCAATCAGCCTTGCTGCCCTGTTGAGGAGTCGTGGACAACGGTCTTTCCACATTGCTCCATTA
>OMSJ01000127.1 GCA_900313705.1 uncultured Prevotellaceae bacterium | reverse complement strand
AACAAGCGCATTAACAAAACTAAGCCCTGAAAGGGCGACAGAGTACATCACCTGTTTAATATCAAATTGCTTATATCTCTGTCGTCCCTTCGGGACTTTAGAGTAAGCCCCCACGAGCTGCTTTTGTCAAGAAAGCCGAATTATAGGCGCATAAGTAGAGGTGCTCTTGCTTTTCCCCGGACAAAAATAAAAACAAATTGGTCCCACCGCCACTTCAAAAGATTACTTTTCGGTTTGCTCACAAACGACTAAATGCAGCGGTTCTTGACCATACTTCTTATTAAAAAACCTTAAAAATCACGTCATAAGGTGACATATTGAACAATCCTGTATGCCTTTTGGGATAGGGGTCATATCGTCATTTCACATTTTTTTCGTACCTTTGCCGCGCTTTTTTAGAGGATAACCATAAGTATATCTGATAATTCACAATTACACTTACGAATATGAAAAAGAACTCACTTCTCATGCTCCTTGCCTCCAGCGCCCTGCTCCTTCTGCTGAGCTCCTGCGGTGGCAAGAATGCTCAGATGCAGATGCCTGCTGCTAATTTCGAGACGATGAAAGTCGCTAAAAAGGACGTCACGATGTCCACTAAGTACAGCGCCACCATACGTGGCCGTCAGGACATCGACATCATGCCACAGGTAAGCGGAACGCTGACAAAGCTTTGCGTAACGGAAGGCCAGAAGGTCAGCGCCGGACAAACGCTGTTCATCATCGACCAGGTGCCTTATCAGGCTGCGCTGAACACCGCACTGGCTACACAGAAGACTGCCAACGCCAGCCTCGCTACAGCCCAGCTCAACTATGACAGCAAGAAAAAGCTCTTCGACCAGCAGGTCATCAGCGACGTGGAACTGCAGACAGCCCACAACGCTCTGCTCAGCGCCAAGGCTCAGGTGGCACAAGCCGACGCTCAGGTGCTCAATGCCCGCAACTCGCTCTCCTACACCGTAGTGAAGAGCCCGTCGAATGGCGTCGTAGGCACTTTGCCCTACCGACAGGGCTCACTGGTTGCTCCTTCCATGCCGCAACCCCTGACCACCGTCTCCGACAACAGCCAGATGTACGTCTATTTCTCCATCAACGAAGCCCAACTGCTGAGCATGATGCGCGAGAGCGGCAGTGCCGAAGCAGCCGTCAGCGCCATGCCTGAAGTCAAGCTCTACCTCGTGGACGGCAGCGAATACCAGCACACCGGCAAGGTGGAGAGCGTGAGCGGCGTCGTGGACCGCAGCACAGGCACAGTACAGGTGCGTACCGTCTTCGACAACCCCGAGAAACTGCTGCACAGCGGTAGCACAGGAACCATCGTCATCCCCACCACATACAAGGACAGGATTGTCATCCCCGCCACTGCTACCGTGCAGGTTCAGGACAGGTTCAAGGTCTATCTCGTGGACAACGACAACATCGCTCACGAACAGCTCGTGACCACCGAAGCACTCTCCAACGGTAAGGAATACGTGATAAAGGACGGTCTGAAGGAAGGCGACCTGATTGTAGCCGAAGGAGCTGGTATGCTGAGAGACGGCCAAGACATAAAGCCCAATAAATAAAAGGTGAAAAGGTGAAAAAGTGAAAAGGTAAAAACCTCACTCTTCAACTTTCCGTTTTTTTAATTTTTCAACTCTTCAACTTTTTAACTTTTATATGAAAGGTAACATCTTTATCAAACGCCCAGTAATGGCCATCTCAATAGCCATTATGATACTACTCGTGGGCTTCATATCATTCACCTCCCTACCCCTGGAGCAGTTCCCCGACATCGCTCCGCCAACCGTATCCGTGAGCGCCACCTATACAGGTGCCAGTGCCGATGCCGTCATGAAAGCCGTCATCCAGCCCCTGGAAGAAGGCATCAACGGCGTGGAGAACATGCTCTACATAAGCAGTACCGCCACCAATGCCGGCTCTGCCACCATCAACGTCATCTTCAAGCAGGGCACCGACCCCGACATGGCTGCCGTCAACGTGCAGAACCGCGTCAGCCGTGTGCAAGGACTGCTGCCACAAGAGGTGACGCGAATCGGCGTCTCCACCATCAAGAGGCAGACCTCCTTCCTGCAGATTGACGCACTGTGCAGCGAGGACGGCAAGTACGACGAGGACTTCATCTCGAACTACCTCGACATCAATGTCATCCCGCAGATTAAGCGTGTGGAAGGTGTGGGCGACGTGATGCTGCTGGGCGGCACATACTCGTTACGCATCTGGATGAAGCCAGAACTGATGGCTCAATACGACGTCGTGCCCAGTGACATTACCAATGCCCTGGCTGAGCAGAACCTGGAGTCGCCTGCCGGACAGTTGGGCGAGAAGCCCGTCAACGGCACCCACGGCGAAGGCATCAACAACTACTATCAATATACGCTGAAGTACAAGGGCCGCCTGAAAGAGGTGTCCGAGTTTGAGGACATCGTCATACGCGCCAATGCCGACGGCACCATACTGCGCCTGAAGGACATTGCCGACGTGGAACTGGGAGCCATAAGCTACTCCTTCCACGGCGAAGCAAACGGCCACCCGGGTGTCACCTTCCTCTGCTTCCAGTTGGCAGGAGCCAATGCCAAGGCCACCAACGACCGCGTCAGCGCCAAGCTGGACGAACTGAGCAAAGACTTACCCAAGGGCATGAAGTTCATCAAGATGATGTCGAGCAACGACTTCCTGCTGGCATCCATAGCCAATGTGGAAGAGACACTGCTGGTAGCCATCCTGTTGGTGGTGCTGGTGGTTTACTTCTTCCTGCAGGACTTCAAGGCTACCCTCATCCCCGCCATATCCATCATCGTCTCACTGGTAGGCACCTTTGCCTGCCTCTCCATAGCAGGCTTCACGCTCAACCTCCTCACGCTCTTTGCTCTGGTGCTTGCCATCGGTACGGTGGTGGATGATGCCATCGTCGTGGTAGAGGCAGTGCAGGCCAAGTTCGATGCCGGCTACACCAGTCCCTACGAAGCCACCAAGGACGCCATGAGCGACGTGACGATGGCCGTCATCTCCTGTACCTTCGTCTTCATGGCAGTGTTCATCCCCGTCAGCTTCACCGGCGGCACGGCAGGCATCTTCTATACCCAGTTCGGCGTCACGCTGGCCACGGCTGTAGGCCTCTCCTGCGTCAGCGCCCTGGTGCTCTG
Source organism: uncultured Prevotellaceae bacterium (assembly GCA_900313705.1). GTDB lineage: Bacteria > Bacteroidota > Bacteroidia > Bacteroidales > Bacteroidaceae > Physcousia. The sequence goes on along the minus strand of OMSJ01000127.1, from coordinate 3,835 downwards.
CCCTGCCCTCTGTGCCATTATGATGCGCCCAGCCAGCGAGGAAAGGCGCAAAGGCTTCTTCGGCACTATCAACTACCGCACACGTCTGGCCTACGAAGCCACCTATTCAGCCATGATGACGAAGTACACCAACGTGCTTCGGCGCATGGTTTCGCGCAAGCTGAGATACTATGTCAGCTTCGGCGCCCTGGCTGTCGCCATCGTGGGCGTGCTGTTCTTTGCCAGCCACCTGCCCGGCGGACTTGTTCCCAGCGAGGACCAGGGTGTCTGCATGATGAACGTCAGCGCCGTCCCCGGCAGCAACGTGGCATCTACGTATGAAGTGCTGAACAAGGCACAGAAGATTATCGAGGAAGTGCCCGAGATTAAGGACTACACCAAGGTAGCCGGCTACGGATTCATGTCCGGCCAAGGCACCTCCTACGGCATGTCCGTCATCCGCATGAAGCCATGGTCAGAACGTCAGTACGGCCTCGGGTTCGGCATTGTGACGCTCGCCCTCCTGGCCTTCATCGTCTCGCTAATTGTTTCCATCAAAAGCCTGTTCAACAAGAAGCACACCGTCAAGAAGGTGCTGATAACTGTTTGTCTGGGCGGTCTGGCTGCCGTGGCTTGCATGAACTATCATCCGCTCGACAACATGATGAGCTCGAGCACAATGGTGGCTAACGCCAAGCTGAACGTCCGACTGCTGAAGGAGATTCCCGAAGCTCAGTGCTTCGTCTTCGAGCCAGGTATGATTCCCGGCTACGGCATGGGCTCCATCGAACTGCAACTGCAGGACAAGACCGGTACAGCAGACAAGGCTCTCTTCTTCGACTACACGAAGCAATTCATCGCCAAGCTGAGCGAACACCCCGAAGTGGGTCGATGCATTACCACCTACGAGCGCAACTTCCCACAGTTCGAGGTAGAGGTTGATGCCGCTCAGTGCAAGCGTGCCGGCCTCTCGCCAACAGCGGTACTGAGTGCCCTGGCCAGCTATTGCGGCGGTTCGTACGTCAGCAACATGAACCAATTCTCGAAGGTCTATCGCGTCATGCTTCAGAGCAATCCACAAAGCAGAACGACCGAGAGCGACCTCAGCAACATGTTCATCCGCAACAACGGACAGATGGCTCCGCTGAGCCAGTTCGTGAAGCTGAAGCCTGTGCTCGGCCCTGAAATAGACAACCGCTTCAACCTCTTCAGCTCTATCTCCGTCAACGTGGCAGCAGGCACTGGCGTCAGCAACACCGAAGTGATGAAGATCATCGAGCAGGTACACAAGGAAGTGTTCCCCGAGGGCTACAGCTACGAGTATGGTGGTATGGCGCGCGAGGAGGCACAGACCATCGGCAGCTACGACACCTACCTCACCTACGCCATCTGCGTGATACTCATCTTCCTTATCTTGAGTTGTCTGTACGAGAGCTTCCTTGTCCCCTTCGCTGTCATCTTCTCTGTTCCCGCCGGTCTGATGGGAACCTACGGCTTCGCTTGGCTTTGGAACACGGGCTTCAACTGGACAATCACGATGAACGGACAGGCTGCCCCCATCGGGCGTATGCTGTTCATGGGACAGATTGAGAACAACATCTATCTGCAGACGGGTGTCATCATGCTGATTGGCTTGCTTGCCAAGACTGCCATCCTGATTACGGAGTTCGCCCTGGAGCGTCGCCGCAAGGGAATGGGCATCGTCGAGGCCGCATTTGCTGCTGCAGAGGCACGTCTGCGCCCCATCCTGATGACGGTGCTGACCATGATCTTCGGCATGATTCCTCTGGTGTTTGCCACAGGAGCAGGTGCTAACGGCAACCGCACCATCGGCATCGGCGTCATTGGCGGCATGACGGTGGGTACACTGGCTATCCTCTTCACCGTACCTCTCTTCTTCATCATCTTCGAATACCTGCAGGAAAGGATTCGTCCCGTCATGCACGAAGAAGCCGACCAGCAGTTCATCAAAGAGAATGAAAGAATGAAAAATGAGAGAAACGCTTAGTGTCTGGATTAAAGATTAAAGATTAAGGATTAAAGATTGATTATGAAACAAGTTATGAAGCGCATATCATTATTTCATTTTCTCATTATTTCATTATTGATGAGTTCCTGCCAGCTCTACAAGAACTACGAGCGCCCCAATGACATCATCACCGACGGCATCTACGGCGACATGCAGACGGCTGGCGACAACAGCCTGGGCGACCTGGGATGGCGAGACCTCTTCACCGACCCGACCCTGCAGGCTCTCATCGAGCGAGGCCTTCAGCAGAACAGCAACATGAAGAATGCCGACCTGCGCATCAAGGAGGCTGACTATGCCCTGCAGTGCGCCAAGCTGGCCTACGTCCCCACCTTCTACTTCAACCCAAGCGGGACCATCAGTAAGATATGGGACCCCTATGACCGTGCCACTTACTCGACCAACAAGACCTACTCGCTCCCTATCTCGCTGAGCTGGCAGATAGGCAGCATCGGTTCGTTGCGCAACAACAAGAAGAAGGCTGAGGTGACACGCGAGCAGCTCCGCAACGCCAAGCAGGCCATTCAGGCACAGCTCGTGGCAAGCATCGCCTCGATGTACTACAACCTCTCCATGCTCGACGAGCAGCTTGCCCTAACCAAGCAGACGGAAGAGAACTGGGGCAAGTACCTCAAGATGCAGAAGCAACTGATGGATGCCGGACAAGGCAACATGGCTGCTGTGGCAAGCATCGAAGCCACCTACTACAGCATCTCGACATCTGTCATCTCTATCGAAGACAATATCCATGCCGTCATGAATGCTCTTGCCACAGTCCTCGGCGAGACCAGCGGACACATTGAGCGAAGCTCGCTGGCCTCCTTCCAGGCACCGGCTGTCTGCACTACAGGTATGCCTATCACCATCCTGGACCGCCGTCCTGATGTGCGCGACGCAGAATACAAGCTGGCTGCTGCTTTCTACGACAAGAACATCGCCCTGAGCAGCTTCTTCCCGCAGCTCACTATCTCTGCCGGCGGTCAGTTCACCAATAGCGCAGGAGCAGGTGTCATCAATCCCGGAGTGCTCATCGCCAACGCAGTGGCAAGCCTCTCGCAGCCTATCTTTGCCAATGGTCGCATCCGTGCCCAGTACAAGGTATCGAAGGCTGAGATGGAGATTGCCACCAACGACTTCCAGCAGGCTGTCATCGTTGCAGGCAACGAGGTGAACGGGGCAATGGACGACATCTATGCAGCCCGTCACAAGCAAGAGTTTATCGACAAGCAGGTGGAGGCACTGACCCGTGCTCTCGACGCCACAGAGAAGCTTTATGCCAACAGCGGCACGAACTATCTGAACGTCATCACGGCCCAGAACTCGCTGCTCTCTGCACAGATGAGCCAGATCAGCAACCGAATGGATATCATCCGGGGCACCATTGACCTCTACCAAGCCCTTGGCGGCGGAGCTGAGTAAGCGCACTTCACACACATAACAAAGGAAGGGGCTGTGTCAACCTTGATCGGACACAACCCCTTTTCTTTTTAATGATAAAAAGCACCCCTTGCTCCCCTCTCTGGGAAGTGGTCAGATAAGTACACGGACTTATGGGGATAAGTACACGTACTTAGTCGGATAAGTACACGTACTTATGGCAATAAGTACACGTACTTCTTTCCATAGGGTATTTTTGTGGGTTATCATATTACCTTGAGATAATCCTCTGGCTGGCCTTCTCTTACTTCATGGCAGGCTTCTTGCTCATGGTCAGCTCGATTGTACCGCCCTTGACGACATCGGAGAACTTGATGCTGCCTGCCGTGCTCTTCTCTCCATTGATGAGCTTCTGGGGCTGCACATAGACATTCTTCTTCGTGTTGTTCT
>OMSJ01000128.1 GCA_900313705.1 uncultured Prevotellaceae bacterium | reverse complement strand
CAACAACATGATGTTCGACAAGCAGGACAACGTGCTCTGCGTCATCGACCTCGACACCGTGATGCCCAACTTCATCTTCTCCGACTACGGCGACTTCCTGCGCACCGCTTCCAACTGCGTGGCCGAGGACTGCCCCGACATGGACAAGGTGGAGTTCCGCATGGACATCTTCAAGGCCTTCACCGAGGGTTACCTCGAGAGCGCCAAGAGCTTCCTGCTGCCCGTCGAGATAGAGAACCTCCCCTACGCCACGGCCCTCTTCCCCTACATGCAGTGTGTCCGCTTCCTCTGGGACTACCTTAGCGGCGACAAGTACTGGAAGTGTCAGTACCCCGACCACAACTTCGTGCGTGCCAACAACCAGCTTCACCTCCTGCTGAGCATCGAGAAGCACTATCCCGAGATGCAGGCCTATATTGACAGCCTGCTGAAGTAGCTGCTCCCCTGATGCAAGACAATGAGGGTTCGCCACAACTGACTACAACGGATACATTCCATTTTCTATCATTAGAATAACAACGACGGATTACGCAGATTACACGGGTTTAAGCCTTGCTGATGCCAGCAAACAATAGAATCCACGTAGTCTGTATAATCCGTCGCTTCATTATAACCAATTCTTCACGGCCAAGTGAGAAGTTCTATTAGCCGTGGAATAAAATTATTTTCAAGGCTTGAAAATTTATAATCAAGGCTTGAAAATAAATAACCAAAGCTTGAAAATATATTTTCAAGGCTTGAAAATAATTTTGTAGCACGTTAAGATGATTTTTGTGGCGTGCTAAAGCAGATTTGAGGGCACGGACTTTTGCAAAATCAGGCTGGTGGAAGGTAGAGACGGACTGCTCTCTGTTGCAGATTTAGCTGCGGGCCATAGGCTGAGAGGCACTTTATCCTTCGGAAACGGGGCATTTTCCGTCGCTCGACTCGCTGCTTTCCGCTTTTTTCTGTTCTGTCAGGTCAAAAAACATTAAAACAGATACGAATTAGGAAAAGATGTTGTAACTTTGTAGGCGGCAAACGTCATTTGCGATGGACAGAAACGAGGAAATATACAGAGTGACGCTATGGGGCGGGGCTGTGAACGTGCTGCTCCTGGTCTTCAAGTTCGTGGCTGGCATCATGGGGCACAGTGCTGCGATGGTGGCCGATGCCGTCCATTCGCTCTCGGACTTCGTGACGGACATCGTAGTGCTTGTCTTCGTCCGCATCAGCGGGAAGCCCGAAGACAAGTCGCACGACTACGGGCACGGCAAATACGAGACGCTGGCCACGACCTTCATAGCCTTGGTTCTGCTCCTCGTCGCTGTGGGTATCGTTTACGAGGGCACGTTGAAGACCTTGTCCTGGGCCAGAGGCGAGAGGTTGGAGGCACCGGGCCTGTTGGCGCTCATGGCGGCGCTGCTGTCCATCGCGATGAAGGAGGGCGTCTTTCGCTATACGATAGCGGAGGCCCGCAAGCTGGGCTCTCAGGCTCTGGAAGCCAACGCCTGGCACCATCGCAGCGATGCGCTTTCCTCGATAGGCACGGCGATAGGCATCGGCGGCGCCATCTTCCTGGGAGACCGATGGACGGTGCTCGACCCGCTGGCCTCCATCGTCGTGGGTATCTTCATCACGAAGGTCTCGCTCGACCTGCTGCAAGGGGGCATCGGCGACCTGATGGAACATTCGCTCCCCGACGAGGTGGAGCAGGAAATACTGCGGCTGGCAGGTTCCGTCCCGGGAGTGGAGAATCCTCACGACCTGCGCACACGGCGCATCGGCAGCCACTATGCCATCGAGATGCACATCCTCATGGACGGCAACATACCGCTCAAGGTAGCGCACGACAGAGCATCCGAGGTGGAGGAACGGCTCAGGCGACAGTACGGCGAGGAAACGCACGTAGTGGTGCACGTGGAACCGCTCCCAAAGGAAAAGGTGAAAAATTGAAAAGGTGAAAAGGTAAAAAACAATTCGTGCGATTAGTGTAATTCGTAGTTTAATTAAAAAGCTAAATGATAATCCACAAAAATACCCTATGGAAAAAGTACGCGTACTTATCTGACCACTTCCCAGAGGGAGAAATTAAAAGAGAATAATTTAAGTTTCGGGAGTTATAAGATGAAGTTAAAAAGGGAGTTATGCGCTTTGCGCAGATGCTGGCTGCCTATATGGTATTGTCCTTTTATAACTTCCACGAGCGTAGCGAGTTTACTTCCATTTTTACTTCCACTTTAACTTCAGAAACTTCAGTGAATAATTAAAAGGGAAAAATTAAAAGGGAAACGTTAAAAGTTAAACAGTTAAAATATAAGAGATATGATGAAACGTATAATCCTCTTACTTGGTTTTTACCTCTTTACCTTTTCACCTTTTCATCTTTTAGTGGCGCAGGACATGGCGCACTACAAGCGAGTGGTGAAAGAGTTGGCTTCTAAGAAGTATCAAGGGCGCGGCTATGCCAAGGGCGGTGCGAACAAAGCGGGCAAGTTCCTCGAGAAGGAATACCAACGGGCAGGCGTGGACGAGGTGACCCTACAGCCCTTCATGCTCGACATCCAAACCTTCGCAGGCAAGATGGAGATGGAGACCCTCTCTAACTCACCCTTAAAGGGAGAGGAAAAAGAAGCCTCCCCTTTAAGGGGAGGATGGGTAGGGTCTTGGAAGAAGCTGACAGCTGGCATTGACTTCTCCATGCGCGAATACAGCCCGGGCGTCAAGGGCGAGTTCCCTGTCTATCACGTCGATACGCTCCACTTCGATGCCGACAAGATGTTTGCCGACCTTGCGAAGCCTGAGTACAAGAACTGTCTGGTGGCTTGCGAGTTCTGGTTCACCTACAAGCACCGCGAAGCCTTCTCCCGTCTGCAAAAGGCTGGCGAATGCACCAATGCCGGCCTCATCTACACCTGGCCCGCTCCCATCAAGTTCTTCAAGGCTTACGGGCACCGCGTTGTCGATAAGCCCATCGTCTGGGTGACGCCGGAAGCCATCGAGGGAGTGCAGCGCGTGCGGCTCGATGTGGATGCCAAGTTCCTCAAGGGCTACGAGTGCTTCAACGTCATCTCGAAGATTGAAGGCGAGCGCCACGACAGTTGCTACGTCTTCACCGCCCACTACGACCACCTCGGCAACCTCGGCAAGAAGATATTCTATGCTGGAGCCAACGACAATGCCTCTGGCTCAGCCACCATCGTCACCCTCGCTGCCTACTACGCCAAGCATCGGCCTAAGTTCGACATGTACTTCCTGGCCTTCTCCGGTGAGGACGCCAACCTGCGCGGCTCGACGTACTTCGTGGAGCACCCGACCTTCCCGCTGGAGAAGATCAAGTACCTCTTCAACATCGACATGATAGGCGACAACAACCCGGTCGAGTACTGCGAAGTGAGCGACGCAGGCATGAAGGCCTTCCCGCTCTTCGAGAAGATAAACGGCGAGAAGCACATCTTCAAGGAACTGCACCGAGGCGACCTCGCTGCCAACAGCGACCACTACGTCTTCGCCACCCGTGGTGTGCCTTGCATCTTCCTTGAGAACGAGAAGGGCGACGCCTTCCAGTACTACCACACTATCTACGACAACTGGGAGCACGTCGTGACCGACAGCTACGAGCCCACCTTCCGCCTCGTGCAGTCATTCATCGAAGCATACTAAACTCAGAAAAGCATAACAGATATGGGAACACAAGAATTCAAGTTCAAGGGAGCAGTCGTGAACGGCTTCCTGATGTTGTTTGTCAACCTGGCAGTACTGGTGCTGTCAATAGTAAGTATCATTAATGGCATCGTCAACCTTGATGCCTCCTACGGAGTCCACGGCGGATGGCTGCTCGCAATCGGAGTCTTGTTGCTCTTCGCCAACATCTGCATGTGGTGCGGATTCATGCAGTTGGAACCCAACGAGGCAAGGGTCACAACCTGGTTCGGCAAGTATGCCGGCACATTCGCACAGGCTGGCTTCTACTGGATAAACCCCTTCTACGGGACAAAGAAGCTCTCCCTGCGTGCCCGCAACCTCGATGCCGAGCCCATCAAGGTGAACGACAAGGTGGGCAACCCCGTAATGATTGGCCTCGTGCTGGTATGGAAACTGAAGGACACGTACAAGGCCCTGTTCGAGGTCGATACGCAGACCATGGCTTCGCCGACACCAGGCACGACGGGCTCTGACGTGAAGAGCATCATGAATGCCCTGGAGAAGTTCGTCCGCGTACAGAGCGACGCAGCCCTACGACAAGTGGCGGGGCAGTATGCCTACGACGATGAGGACGGCGGAGCAGGCGACCTCACACTCCGCTCCGGCTCGGAAGACATCAACCAACTCCTCGAGCAGAAACTCGACGACCGCCTTGCCCTGGCTGGCATCGAAGTGGTGGAAGCACGCATCAACTACCTGGCTTACGCCCCAGAGATTGCAGCCGTCATGCTGCGTCGCCAGCAGGCTTCGGCCATCATCACAGCCCGAGAGAAGATAGTCGATGGTGCTGTCTCGATGGTCAAGATGGCCCTCGACAAGCTCTCGAAGGAAGGCGTCGTTGAATTGGATGCCGACAAGAAAGCCTCGATGGTGAGCAACCTCCTCGTAGTGCTCTGCGGCGACGACTCGGCACAACCCGTCGTCAACACAGGGACGCCGAATTAGCTTCGCCAAGCAAAAGGCCTGGCAGTAACCAACATACAACAAAAAGGACAACTATGCGCAAAGGATTCTTCTGCCTCCTGACTATAATGGGCCTGCTGACCCTCTCCGCACAGCAGCAAGACATCGAACTGGATGCCGACGGCATCATGCGAGTGAACGACCCCATCACCATCGTCTGCATCGGCAACAGCATTACCGACGGCTACAGCAACACGTCGCGCGACTGGGCATGGCCTGCACAACTCAACCGACTCCTGGGGCCAGACTACCTCGTGCTCAACTACGCCGTCAGCGGAACCTGCATGGGCAAGAAAGCCCCAACAAGCTACTGGAAGACCGACAGCTACACAAAGGCAAAGGCTGCCAACCCGGACATCCTCGTGATTGCCCACGGCACCAACGATGGCGACCCCTGGCGATGGGACCAATGGGGCGAGGAGTTCCACGACGACTACATCGACATGGTGACCTCGTTTCGCGAAAAGGGACGCGACCCCATCCTGTATGTTGCGTTGCCAACGCAACTCTTCTCCAAACCAAAGGAAAAGCAAAACCACTACATCGAGGACAAGGTCATACCCAAGATAAAAGAGATAGCAGCAGAACTGGGCGTCAAGACCATCAACTTCCACACGCATCCGCTTGACCGTCCCGAACTCTTCCCCGACAACGTGCACCCCAGCGACCAGGGCGCAGCCCTTATGGCTGAACTTGCCAGGGACATCATAGCCGGTCAGCAACAACTCAGCGCTCAAATCAAGGTGAAGAAGGGAACCGTAGTCAGCCCCACAATGGTCGTCGTCGAACCAAAATCTTCGGTAGAACTGATACCGGAAGCTCCTACCTCAGGCTCCTGGCTATGGACCGGACCGAATGGCTTTACCGCAAAGAAAAGAGTGCTGAGCCTCAAGAAGCTCACCTCAGGCGGCGTCTATACGGTCCGTTTCCAGGACAACGAAGGCAACCGCAGCATCCTCAGCTTCCTCGTAAGCATACGCGGACAGAAAGCCGGAAGCATCATGCCGCACATCTGTATCGCTGGTAGCAGTTGGCAACAGACCACCACCCTGAGCGTCAGGCCCGGACAGGACGTCACCTTCGGTCCCTCCTGCAGCGCAGGCAACGACGCAGGCACATGGAGCTGGCGCGGACCTAATGGGTTCTTCTCTGCAAGCCGCCAGATGACCATCAACACCATGACCCCCGCCAAGGCTGGCCGGTACGGCGTCACCTATACCGATGCACAGGGACGGCAGACTACCGCCGTATATACCATCAAGGTCGAAGGCGAACCTGCCTGCCCCCTGCTCGTCTCCCACATTCGGGGCGAAAGCGGTTGGAAGCAGACCAACACGATGGCCGTGAAAGCGGGAGCGTCCGTCACCTTCGGTCCCCAGCCCCTCAACGGCAAATGGACTTGGACAGGCCCCAACGGTTTCCACTCCGAAGAACGGCAGAACCAGCTCTTCGACTTCAATGCAGACATGGCTGGGGAATACATTGGAACCTACACCAACGAAGCAGGCTGCAAAGGGCAAGTGGTAATCACCCTGACGCTTGAATAGGACCATCAGCCCGTCTTCCCTTTCTCCCCGTCGCACTTCCCTTGGTCAGTACCAACGTGGAAAAACTCCAGTACCACCACGGGAAAACTCCAGTACCACCACGGTAGTACTGGAGTTTTCCCGTGGTGGTACTGGCAAAGCTCCGTTAGCTTGTCTGAAACGCGGGCGCCTCGCCTGCAGCACATATAATTAACCTGCACACACACTCACATGTCAAAAGGGGAAGGACATCGCATCGGTGTCCTTCCCCTTTTGTTATTATGAAGCAATACCCTACTTCATGGGGGAAAGGATGTCATTTTACTTAATGAGACAAATAAAATCGGGCAGAAGTTAGTAAATGTATTAAATTAATCGTACCTTTGCACGAAAATTACAAAAGTGTGCAAAAAGTAACCAAAGAAAACAATATGAGTTTAAAAATTGTAGTGCTTGCCAAGCAAGTACCTGACACGCGCAACGTCGGTCCGGATGCTATGACACCCGAGGGTACCGTCAACCGTAGCGCACTGCCTGCTATCTTCAATCCCGAGGACCTCAACGCCCTTGAGCAGGCTTTGAGACTGAAAGACCAATTCCCCGGCACGACCGTCACCGTCGTCACGATGGGCCCGGGCCGTGCTGCCGAAGTAATTCGCGAAGCGATGTACAGAGGTGCCGATGGCGGCTATCTGCTTACCGACCGCGCCTTCGCAGGTGCCGACACCCTGGCCACAAGCTATGCCCTCGCTACTGCAATCAAGCATGTCTGCCCTGATGTTGACCTCATCATCGGCGGTCGTCAGGCCATCGACGGCGATACGGCACAGGTAGGCCCGCAGGTGGCTGAGAAGCTGGGCTTGAACCAGATAACTTATGTGGAGGAGATACAGACCCTCTCTAACTCCCCCTTAAAGGGGGAGGAAAAGAAGTCTCCCTTTAAGGGAGATTTAGAGGGTCTATCACTCGTAGTCAAGCGCCACATCGACGGCGGCGTAGAGACAGTGGAAAGCCCGCTGCCGTGCGTCCTGACCGTCAACGGAAGTGCTGCTCCCTGTCGTCCGCGCAACGTGAAACGC
>OMSJ01000159.1 GCA_900313705.1 uncultured Prevotellaceae bacterium | reverse complement strand
AAGTACAGAGGTCGCTACGAAGAAGAGCGAAACTACGAGAACATGGTCGTCAAGTCGCTTCCCGACGGCAGCGTGCTGAGGCTCAAAGACGTGGCTCGCGTGGAGCTCGGCATACAGAACTACACCTTCCAGAACAGCACAAACGGCCACGCAGGCGCTAACTGCATGATTGCCCAGACGCCTGGCTCGAACGCCAACGAGATAATAAAACTCATCGATGAAACGGCCATCGAGATAAAGAAAGAGTTGCCCCCGGGCATGGAACTCGTGGACGTGATGAGCACGAAGGACTTCCTCGACGCCAGCATCCACAATGTCGTGCGCACGCTCCTCGAGGCAATTATCCTCGTGGTGCTTGTCGTCTATATCTTCCTGCAAGACCTCAAGAGCACGTTCATCCCGTCGCTCGCCATCGTGGTCAGTCTGATAGGCACCTTCGCCGTGCTTTACTTCATCGGCTTTAGCCTTAACCTGCTGACGCTCTTTGCATTGGTCTTGGTAATCGGCACGGTGGTGGACGACGCCATAGTCGTGGTGGAGGCCGTCCAGGCGAAGTTCGACGAGGGCTACAAGTCGCCTTATCTCGCCTCTGTTGACGCGATGAAAGGCCTCACCTCTGCCCTCATCACGACCACCATTGTGTTCATGAGCGTCTTCATCCCCGTTTGTTTCGTAGGCGGCACTACGGGCGTCTTCTACACCCAGTTTGGTGTGACGATGGCGATTGCCGTTATCATCTCCACCATCAACGCAATGACGCTCTCTCCTGCCCTGTGTGCCCTGATGCTTCGACCCCGTCGAGAGGGCGACACAAGCTTCTCGGCGCGCTTCCATGAGGCCTTCAACGTCGGCTTCCATCGCGTTGTCGTCAAGTACCAGAGGGGCGTCCTGCGCATCTTCCACAACCGTTGGCTGCCCTGGGTATCCGTTGTGGCGGTCTGCTTCTTGCTGGCCTATATGCTCAAGACAACTAAGACCGGCTTCGTTCCAAACGAGGACATGGGCTCCATCAACGTCAACGTCCAATGTGCTCCAGGCACGAGCATGGCCGTGACAGGCAAGATAACGCGCGAGGTGGAACGTCGCATCAAGGACATCCCGCAGTTCCGCCTCTACAACATGACCATAGGCCGCGGCTCGACGTTCGACCAGTCGTCGTCCGCCGGCTCGTTCAATATTCGCCTGAAGAACTGGGATGAACGCAAGGCGAAAGGCGACGACATCAACTCCGTGATAGATGAAATCTACCGCCGGACTGCAGACATCACGCAGGCTCAGATACGTGTCAGCACCCGTCCCATGATATCGGGTTACGGCGCGACAAGTGGCTTCGAGCTTCATGTGCAAGACCGCAAGGGCGGCAAGATCGAGGACCTGATGCGCATCACACGCGTTCTCATCGACTCCCTGAACCAAGAGCCCGCCATCTCCCGCGCGTTTACCACCTTCGACACAAAGTATCCGCAGTATCGCGTGGAAGTGGATGCCGCCCGTTGCAAGCGCGATGGCGTGACGCCAAACGCTGTGTTGAAGGTGCTTTCGGGCTATGTCGGCGGCACCTATAGCAGCAATCTGACACGCTTCACAAAGCTTTATCGCGTCATCGTGCAAGCGTCGCCCGAGTTCCGTCTCGACGAGAAATCGCTCTCCAACATGCGTGTCCGCAGCGAGAGCGGGCAGATGATTCCCATCACGCAGTACATCTCGATGGAGCGCGTCTATGGCAGCGAGGGCCTGAACCGCTTCAACCTCTTCAGCAGTATCGCCGTCATGGGACAGACTGCCGACGGATACAGCAGCGGACAGACGCTGGAAGCCATCCGCCGCACAGCTGCCAAAGTGCTTCCCGAAGGCTATGGCTACGAGTTCGGCGGCATGTCGCGCGAGGAAGCGTCGCTCGGCAACACCACCGCCATCATCTTTGTCATTTGCGTCCTCTTCATATACCTTATATTATGTGCGCTCTACGAGAGCCTCTTCATCCCCCTTGCCGTCATCCTGAGCGTGCCGTTCGGACTGCTCGGCAGCTTCCTTTTCTCGCGTATGTGGGGCTTGGAGAACAACATCTACATGCAGACGGGTCTCATCATGCTCATCGGCCTTTTGGCCAAGACAGCCATTCTGCTGACCGAGTACGCCACGGAGCGACACCGCAAGGGTATGAGCATCACGATGGCCGCAATGAGTGCCGCCAGGGTTCGTCTGCGCCCAATCCTGATGACGTCGCTCACCATGATATTCGGCATGTTGCCTCTCGTCTTCGCTCACGGCGTGGGAGCCAACGGCAACATATCGCTCGGCGTAGGTTGCGCAGGCGGTATGCTCGTCGGCACCATCGCGCTGCTCTTCGTCGTGCCCGTGCTCTACATGCCCTTCCAATGGCTCCACAGCCGCTTCGGACACATGGTGAAGAGGTAAAGAAAGCGAAACAAATAAATTGTAAACATAAGGTGAATAAAACAATCATTATCGTCCTGCTTGCTCTTGTTACAGCAGCAGGGGCGGCACAGGGAAAGCAAATCGTGTGGGAGCAGCCCACTACGGAGTTCAGTACAAGCTACGGCGACGGCTTCTTCAATTTGGCTCTCGACATTACGAAGGTCGAGTTGAAGGAGAACGAGACGCTCGTCTATATGACAGTCAGCCAGCGGTCCGACTACGATGACTATTGGTTCCAGTTCGCCAGCGGCTCTTATCTGAAGGCTGACGGCAAGCAGTACGCCATCACGTCTGCCGACGGCATACAGCTCGGACGGCAAGCAGTACGCCATCACGTCTGCCGACGGCATACAGCTCGACACGCACCAGCAGACGGGCCCCGACGGCACAAGCGACGTCGTGCTCCACTTCGAGCCGCTGCCCCTATCGACCAAGTCGTTCGACTTCACTGAGGGAGACTTCAGCGGCGCATGGTCCATCACGGGCATCAAGCCTGTGGAGGAACGCTGGCGCCAACTGCTGCCTTCCTACTGGCGCGACGCTGAGGGTGACTGGAAGATTGCCTTCCTCGAGGACTGTGCCATTATGATTGCCGGTTCTGGCGTTACAAGAAGCTCGACATCAACCCGAAGACGGGCGAGGCCGAAATAACCCTCACCCCAGCCCTCTTTATGGGGCAAGGGGCAAGGAGCAAGGAGCAGGAGGATTGCTCTGGCAGTTGGTATTCTCTTGCCCCTCACCCCTTGCTCCTTGCCCCCTTTACGGAGGAGTTAGAGGGGGTCCGCGAGCTTCGCGTCATTGTAGGCAAGGACAAGAAGGGCAAGCGCACCATACAGATAGGCGACCAGAAGGCTTCGTACACCATGATAACCAGCCGCTTCATGCCCGACTACCCGCAGAAGGACACGCGCACGGACTTCGTGGATACCGACTACAAAGCCGACACGGTGACGGTTGTCGGGTGGATAAAGGACATGCCGGACAAGTACAAGGGCGAGAAGACCTTCGAGTTCGCCTATCAAAACCTCTTTACGGGCGACGAGGAATCAGTCTATGCCGACCTCGACGAACAGGGACGCTTCAAGGTCAGCTTTCCGCTGCTGAACAGTACGGGGTTCTTCTGCGACCTGCTTCATGCGGACGATGCTCGAGCCGGGCAAGACCTACTTCCTGCTCTACGACTTCAAGGAGGGACGCCGCTACTTCATGGGCGACGACTGCCGCCTGCAAAACGAGCTCTTCAAGTATCCCGTCGATTGGCAGACAGTAAGGATGGAACGCGAGGATAAAGACTTCGACAGATACATCGCCTCTACCGACAGCCTGTTGCAAACTCAGTTCGCAAAGCAGGAGCGTCTATTCGAGGAACATCCCTCGCTCTCCAATCGCTACAGGCAATATCGCCGGGGCAACACGCTTTGGCAGCAGGCATTCTACTTCGGACAGGCTCGCTTCCGCGGTGAAAACAGCCGATTCCCCGAGGTTGCACGCCGGTATGCATACAACACCTTCTGGACGAAGCTCGAGTCTCCCTTGACGCTTCACCGTGAGACACAAATGTTCCTGCGCGATTATCTTGGTGATGCTGTCGTGCCGGTCAGCCGCACTTTCAGCATGAACTACCTCGACCACCTCGGCGAGATAGCCGAGAATGACGAGGAGCTTGACGTCCTGAACCGTTGGAAAGAGTGGATAAAGACAGCACAGGAGCGCATCGGTCAG
>OMSJ01000174.1 GCA_900313705.1 uncultured Prevotellaceae bacterium | reverse complement strand
CGGAGAAGCCAGCAAGCTGGCTGGACGATAGCTTCGGATGCTGGCTGCCTATATGGTATTGTCCTTTTATAACTTCCACGAGCGTAGCGAGTTTACTTCTCAGATGCTTTAGCACTAAGGCGCGCTTTTAATGCGCGGAGCCATTTTTACTTCCACTTTAACTTCGGAAACTTCAGCCATTTAATAGTTCCACACAGAAAAGGAGTCAGACGGAGCCTCTTCACTCTTCACCCTTCACCTTTAATTTTTCACTTTTCACTTTTCATTTTTCACTTTTCACTCTCTCTCCCGCACTCTCTTGCAGCAGGCTTCGTGATGACGGATGATGAAATAAGTGAGGAGTCCCAGGCAGACAATCTCGAAGAGGAAGTTGCCGACGGGCAGGTCGATGAGGCAGAAGAGGAAGAACATGCCGCAACGGAAGTTGAAGGTGAGCAGGGCGTTCCACGGCATGATGCGCCGCGATTCGTTCAGCAGTTCCTGACGGATGGCTGCGGGCATATTGCCTGCGCTGCCGTACTTGTTCCGCAGTTGCCTTACAAGCTTCTGGAACTCAGGTGTGGCTTTCTCCTGCTGACGGGTATAATCGACATAGGTCTTGAGGAAGTACTTCCAGAGCCGGTTGCCTTCGGTGGGTGTCTCTTCGTAGGCTTTCTGCTGCTGCTCGGAGCTGTCCAGCTCGCTTCCCTTCTCGCCTTTGAGCATGAAGAGGTGAATCTGTATGTAATAGTCAGCCACTCGTTGCTGCGGCCCCATGCAGGCAAAGCCAGAATAGAGCGCCAATGCCGTGACGACGGCTGTGGCGATGAGGGCGTTCTGCTCCGTATCGGGGATGCCGAGCCAGCCGAACTCCAGCGAGTGGTGGTGGTAGAAGCGGAACATGAGGGCGACGTAGATGGGAATGAACCAGGTGAAGCCTGCCATTCCGTCGAGGATGCGACCGAGGCGGCTCTTCTTGCCGGTCAGACGCGCCAACTGCCCGTCGGTACAGTCCAGCAGGTCTGCCACGCAGAGCAGCAGGACGCCGACGACGTTGAGCCACAGCCCATGCCAGCCCTCATAGTAGAAGCTGCCATGCGCAAAGAAGAAGCAACTGCCAGCACCAATGAACATGGATGCTATGGTGACGGCATTGGGATGGATGTTGAACTTTGCAAAAAGCACCGCCATGAAGTAGCAGAGCGGACGTACTACACGATAATCGAGCCAATCCTCTGTCTCTGGGGATTTAAGCGTGGCCAGATATTTGTTCTTGAAGTCTTGTAACATAATTATATTATTTATGTTTCGGGAGTTATAGAATGAAGTTAAATAGGGAGTTATGCGCTTTGCGCAGGAAGTTAAGCCAGCAAGCTGGGCCAGCAAGCTGGCTGGACGATAGCTTCGGATGCTGGCTGCCTATATGGTATTGTCCTTTTATAACTTCCACGAGCGTAGCGAGTTTACTTCCATTTTACTTCCACTTTAACTTCAGAAACTTCAGTTATACTACTATTGAAGTTGCAAAAGTACAACAACTTTTCCAATAATGCCACATCTTTCCCCTTTTTTTTCCTTTTGCTTTGCTGTTCGGAATAAAAGTCGTACCTTTGCAGGCTGAACAATTAATATGAAACCATGAACTATCTTGACAGAAACGAATTCAACTTTGAACCTTCCCAGAAGGTCATCGAGGCCATAAAGAACTTCGACCCGCACACCCTCTGCTTCTATACCCGCATCTACGACCAGGGCAAGAAGAGCGTCATCAGCGTTCGCCTGAGCGAAATCTACGGCGTGCCCGAAGAGCAAGTGCTGCTGGGCTACGGCGGAGAGGAGATGCTCAAGAACGCCATCCACTACTTCCTCATGGAGGGAAACAACAAGACCATCCTCATCCCAGAATTCTCGTGGTGGTACTACAACCGCGTAGCCGGCGAGTGCGGCGGCTCCTTCGAGATGTACCCTCTCCACGAAACGGGCGACACCTTTGCCTACGACGTCGATGAGGTCATCGCATACACCAACCGCGTACACCCCCGAATGCTGCTCCTGGCTTCGCCCAACAACCCGACAGGCAACAGCCTCTCCAGCGAGGAGATAGGCCGCATCATGGAGAACATCCCGTCCGACACGATGGTGCTCGTCGATGAAGCCTACGCTTCCTTCATCACCACAGACGTCGATTACATCGCACCCCTGGTGAACAAGTACGCGAACCTCATCATCTCGCGCACCCTCTCCAAGTTCTACGGACTGCCCGGCCTGCGCGTCGGCTTCGCCTTCATCGGTGCTGGGCACGACCAGTTCCTCAGCTATTGCAACAAGTATCTGGGCTACAACCGCTTCTCGGAAGCCGTTGCCCTGGCTGCCCTGGAGAGCGACGAGCACTATCGCCGCGTGGCTGACGAGATGGAATGGGACCGCCAGCTCTTCTACAAGGAGTTCGGCAGCAAGCCCGGCTTCAAGGTCTATAAGAGCGTCGCTAACTTCATCCTCATCAAGTACCCGACCGCCATCAAGGAGAAGCTGCAAAAGGCACTTGCCGACCAGAACTACAAGATAAAGTTCATGACGGACAAGGGCCTCGAGGACTGCCTGCGCATCACCCTCGGGCGCCGCGAACAGATACAGACCGTCGTGGACACCATCAAAAAGACCCTCTCTAACTCTCCCTTAAAGGGAGAGGACTAACCCCACACACAATACATGTCTGACTTATGAATAAAGGGACAAAAGTTTCTGATTCCTCCCCCTTTAAGGGGGAGCAAGAGGGGGTCCGTGCCATCATCCTTGCCGCCGGCACAGCATCCCGTCTGCGTCCGCTCACATCCCATACGCCGAAATGCCTGCTCAAGGTGGGCGAGCGTACCCTTTTGCAGCGCTCCATGGATGCCCTCATCAAGGCAGGCATCCGAGAGTTCGTCATCGTGACAGGCTACCTGCACGAAATGATAGAGGATTTCGTAAGAAAGCAGTATGCCGATAGCATCAACGTCACCTATATATATAATGAGGTGTATGAGACGACCAACAACATCTATTCCCTTTGGTTAGCTCGCCCCGAAGCTGAAGGGCAGGAAGTCCTGCTGCTCGACAGCGACCTCCTCTACGACGGAGAGATTGTCAAGCGCGTCCTTGCCGACAAGCATGATAATGTGCTTACACTCATTCGCCACGAGCTGGGCGAAGAAGAGATGAAGGTCGTGATAGACGCAGAAGGGTCTATCGTTGAAATCAGCAAGACCTGCGACCCCGCCCTTGCCGCCGGAGAAAGCCTCGGCATAGAGCGCATGGGGAAAGCCTACACAACGGCCCTCTACAAGGAGCTGGACCGCATGATGAACAACGAGCACCTCGAGAACAAGTTCTACGAGCTGGCCTTCCAGCGCCTCATCGCCCAGGGCCACACCTACAGCGTGCTCGACGTCACAGACCTCTTCTCCTGCGAGCTCGACACGGTCGAGGACTTCGAGAATGCCAAAGAACGCATCCCCGCAGACCTCTTCTAACTATCTAAGAAGATGACATCATAAGTCATAAAGGCTTAAGGGCCTAAGACCTTAAAGAGGATTATTGCTGTCCGGGGAAAATCAAGAGAACCTCTACTTATGTACCTATAATTCGGCTTTCTTGACAAAAGCAGCTCATGGGGGCTTACTCTAAAGTCCC
>OMSJ01000129.1 GCA_900313705.1 uncultured Prevotellaceae bacterium | reverse complement strand
TGGTATGCTGAAGTCATAATGCAGGGTTTCAAGCGGCAGAACTATTGTCCTTTAACTTCCCAAGCGAGCACAGCTCGCTAACTTCTTTAACTTCTTTAACTCCCCCAAAAACCAAAAAAAGTTATGATTAAGACAACCAACCTCCAGCGCGCATTTACTACAGAAGAGGTGCGCACTATTGCCCTTGCCGGCGTGAACCTTGAAATCAACGAAGGCGAGTTCGTCGCCATCATGGGCCCCAGCGGCTGCGGTAAATCAACATTGCTGAACATCCTCGGACTGCTCGATGCACCGACGGGCGGACAATACCTGCTCGGCGGACGGGACGTGACGCCGCTCAGCGAACCCGAACGCGACAAGCTGCGCAAAGGACTCATCGGCTTCGTCTTCCAAAGCTTCAACCTCATCGACGACCTCAGCGTAGAGGAGAACATCGAACTGCCGCTGCTCTATATGCGGATGCCGAAGGACGAGCGACGCAAGCGGGTGGAGGAAGCCATGCGACGCATGGACATCAGCCACCGCGCCAAGCACTTCCCGCGGCAGCTCAGCGGCGGTCAGCAGCAGCGCGTCGCCATCGCCCGCGCTGTCGTCTCGCGTCCGAAGCTCATCCTTGCCGACGAGCCGACGGGCAACCTCGACTCGAAGAACGGTCGCGAGGTGATGGACCTGCTCAGCCAGCTCCACGACGAAGGTGCTACCATCGTTATGGTGACTCACTCCCAGCGCGATGCCAGCTACGCCCAGCGCATCGTCAACCTCAGCGACGGACAGATCGTCACAGAAGTAGAGATGTAAGGACCCGGAAGCGACCCGCGCTTATTTTATATCCTCGCAACGATGTCGTGCAAAGGGACTTTCTGCCAGGAGAACAAAGGCAGGAGGTCGTGAGGCGAAGCGGGAGTGGGGTCGGGGAGAAGGCCAGCGAGGTGGGCCAGGAGGCCAATGATGTCCTGAGGACCGACATGCCTGGCACGAAGGGCACCGAGGTCGAGCGACTTGTCGCGCTTGCAGAGGCGCTGGCCGTCTTCGTTAATAAGGAGGGGATGATGATAATAAAAAGGTGAAAAGGTGAAAGGGTGAAAAGGTGAAAATGACGCAATGGTCTGGTGCAAGTGAATCTGCTGCGGCGTGCTCAAGAGGAGGTCGCGACCGCGGACAATCTCTGTGACACCCATCAGGGCATCATCGACCACGACAGCCAACTGATAAGCCCATGCTCCGTCGCGACGGCGCAGGATGTAGTCGCCACAGTGCCGCGCTAGGTTCACCTGCTGCGGCCCATAGTGCCCGTCGGTGAAGGCGATGACTTCATCGGGGACAAGGAGGCGAATGGCAGCAGGGGAGGTTCTAGTCTGACTAGTAGAACTAGTAGAACTAGAAAGACTAGTAGAACTAGAAAGACTAGTAGAACTAGAAAGACTAGAAAAGTTCTTTGGGCGGCAGGTGCCAGCATAAACGATGCGGCCGTCTGTCTCGTGGGGTGCCTGCGTAGCCATGATGTCGGCCCGCGTGCAGTAGCAGGGATAGGTGAGACCTGCGTCCTCGAGCAGCCGGAGGTAGTGCTCGTAGATGTCGGAGCGCTGGCTCTGCCACACCACCTCGCCGTCCCAGGGGAGCCCGAGCCATTGCAGGTCGTCCATCAACTGCAAGGCAAAGTCGCGGCGGGAGCGTCCCGGGTCTATGTCCTCGATGCGGAGCAGCCACTCTCCGCCCTTGCTCTTGGCCGAAAGCCACGAGAGGAGGGCACAGAAGACGTTGCCCAAGTGCATGCGCCCAGTAGGGGAGGGGGCAAAACGGGACACCACGCGAGCGGCCTCAGAGAGAGGGCTGATGGGGCTTATGGGACTAATGGGGCTAATGGGGCTAATGGGGCTAATGGGGCTAATGAGGCTAATGGGGCTTATGGGGCTTATGGGGCTTACAAGATTCTCTCTGCTACGAAGGCGGTGAGGAGGTGTAGCGCTTCGGTGATGGAGGGGTTGCGGGTATCGTCGATGAGTCCGTCGGCCATGCCTTGCATGTCTTTCATGTGCCACCGGGCATACTCTAAGCCGCCCTGACTGACGGTGAAGTCCATGAGCTGGTGCATCTCTTCGGCACTTGCTTCACGGCGGCGTACCTTCAATGCCAGTTCTCGCATCGAGGCATCGTCGCTGTGCACAACGGCATAGATGGTTGGGAGGGTGAGCTTGCCCTCCTTCATGTCGTTGCCGAGAGGCTTGCCCACCTCGGCTGTGCCGTAGTCGAAGACATCGTCGCGGAGCTGGAAGCAGATGCCTATGAGCTTACCGTATTGTGCCAGTCGCTCTGCTTCGGCCTCTGTGCCACCAGCCATCATAGCGCCCAGACGGGCACAGAGGGAAAAGAGGCTTGCTGTCTTACGGCCTATGATGTCGAAGTAAACAGCTTCCGACAGAACTTCGGAGTCCTGACTGTCGAGCTGCAGAAGTTCGCCATCGGCGAGCGACTGTCCGAGCTGCGCGATGTAGCGTACGACGCGCACATCCTCGGTCTGTGCTGCACACTCCAATGCCTTGCTCAGCACGAAGTCGCCTGCCAGCACCGCTACCTGATTGGAGAGGAGTGCGTTGACGGACGGCAAACCGCGCCGGCGGTCGCTTTCATCTACTACATCATCATGGACGAGCGAGGCCGTATGCAGCATCTCGAGGGCGAGGGCTACGCGGATGACCTTCTCGTTCACCTCGCCTACCATGCGTGCAGCAAGCAGCACGAGCAAGGGACGAAGCTGTTTGCCGGGCGCTTTGAGCAAGTGCTCGACGGCCTGTTCCAACAGAGGATTGTCGCTGTAGAGAGTCTTGCGGAAAGCTTCACGGAATTGCTCCAGTTCGGCAGCAACGGGAGCCTTTATCTTATCGAGTACTTCCAAGAAATTTAGAGTTAAGAATTAAGAGTTAAGAATTTTCAGTGCAAAGGTACAAAGAAAAGTTGAAAAGTTGAAAAGTTAAAGAGGTAAAATGAAAGAAGAATTGAGAATTATTTCGTAACTTTGCACTGACAACCTTTCTAATTACTCAACCTTTCAACTTTTCAACATATATTGATTGATGCAGAAACTCTATTTATTGGACGCTTATGCGCTCATCTATCGTGCTTATTACGCCTTTATCAAGAACCCTCGCATCAACTCGAAGGGTGAGAACACATCGGCCATCCTTGGCTTCGTGAACACGCTGGAGGAGGTGCTGACGAAGGAGCAGCCCACCCACATCGGTGTGGCCTTCGACCCTCACGGCCCGACGTTCCGCCACGAGGCTTACCCTCTCTACAAGGCGCAGCGCGAGGAGACGCCCGAAGCCATCCGCTTCGCGGTGCCCATCATCAAGGATATTCTCAGGGCCTACCGCATTCCTGTGCTCGAAGTTCAGGGCTACGAGGCGGACGACGTGATAGGTACGCTTGCGCATCAGGCTGACGAGCAGGGCATCGAAACCTATATGATGACGCCCGACAAGGACTACGGTCAACTCGTCACAGACCACGTCAAGATGTACCGTCCACCTGTTGGAAGGAACAACGAGGCGGAGATTCTCGGAACAGAGGAAGTGAAGCAGAAGTGGGGACTCAAGTCGCCCCTGCAGGTCATCGACATGCTTGGACTGATGGGCGACGCGGTGGATAACATCCCAGGCTGCCCTGGGGTAGGGGAGAAGACAGCACAGAAGCTCATAGAGGAGTTCGGCAGCATCGAGAACCTGCTGGCCTCTACCGACCGACTGAAAGGGGCGCTGAAGGAAAAGGTTGAGAGCAACAAGGAGCAGATACTGCAGAGCAAGTGGCTCGCCACCATCAATCAGGAAGTTCCCATACAGCTCGATATGGATGCGCTGAAACTTCAAGCTCCGGACAACAACAGGCTGCAGGAGCTCTACAAACGCCTGGAGTTCCGCCAACTGCTAAGAGTGAAGAGTGAAGAACGAAGAGTGAAGAGTGAAGAACTAAGAGTGAAGAATAATAGTAACAACATGGAGGACGGAGGTAACTCTGATTCTTCACTCTTCACTCTTCACTCTTCACTCTCCTCTCTTCACCCTTCACCCAAGAACTCCGACGGCTCCATGCAGCTCGACCTCTTCAGTATGCCCATGGAACCACAGCACGGTAAGTCGCGCAACCAGGCACACCTAACTGAACAATTAGGTACACCTAATTCACCAACTACCTACACCTCGTCGGCCAACACAACGTGGGAAGTTGACGGCGACCTCGTGATAGGGCACAACCTGAAGGCAAGCTGGAAGGAGCTCAAGGCACAGGGACTGACGGAGCGACCTATGTTCGACACCGAGATTGCCCACTATCTGCTGCACCCCGAGATGCGTCACTATCAGGACTATCTCATGTCGGTCTATAACTGCAACAACATTGTGGACCTAAAACAAAGCCTCGAAAAAGAGCTCAAGGAAGAAGGTCTCTGGAACCTTTTCTGTGAAATAGAGATGCCCCTGGTGCCCGTACTGGCAGAGATGGAAGAAGCTGGCGTCTTGATTGACACAGAGGGACTGAAGGAGACGAGCCGCCTCTTCACCGAACAGATGCTGGCCCTCGAGAAGGAGATACACAGCCTGGCTGGCTTCGACTTCAACATCTCCAGCCCAAAGCAAGTTGGTGAAGTGCTCTTCGACCACCTCAAACTCGACACGAAGGCCAAGAAGACAAAGACCGGGCAATACGTCACCAACGAGGAAGTGCTGGAGGCCCTGAAGGGAAAGCACGAGGTCGTGGGCAAGATACTGGAGACACATCCACACCTCGTTCAACCAGACCGTTACAGCCACGGGACGTCTCTCGTCGTCGAACCCCAACCTGCAGAACATACCCGTCCGCGATGCCCAAGGTAAAGAGGTGCGAAAAGCCTTCATCCCCTATCCGGGACAGCTCTTCTTCAGCGCCGACTACAGCCAGATCGAGCTCCGCATCATGGCTCACCTGAGCAAAGACGAGAACCTGATTGAGGCCTTCCTGCAAGGCAACGATATTCATGCCGCAACAGCCGCCAAGATATTCAAGAAACCACTCAGCGAAGTGACCTCCGACGAAAGGCGGAAAGCCAAGACAGCCAACTTCGGCATCATCTACGGCATCAGCGCCTTCGGACTGGCCGAAAGGATGGGAGTCACCAGACAGGAAGCCAAGCAGCTCATCGAGGAGTACTTCCAGACCTACCCGGGCGTGAAGGCCTATATGGACAAGAGCATCGAGATGGTTCGCGAGAAAGGTTATGCAGAGACCATCTTCCACCGTCGCTGCCAGTTGCCCGACATCAACTCAAACAACTCGGTAGTTCGCGGCTATGCGGAGCGCAATGCCATCAACGCCCCCATCCAGGGCTCAGCAGCCGACATCATCAAGATAGCGATGGTCCGCATCTTTCAGCGTATGAAGCAGGAAGGTTTGCAGTCGAAGATGATACTGCAGGTTCACGACGAACTCAACTTCTCTGTCCTGCCCGAAGAAAAGGAAAGGCTCCAAAACCTCGTTATTGAAGAGATGCAAGGCGCCGCACAGCTCAGCGTCCCACTCATCGCCGACTGCGGCTGGGGCAAGAACTGGCTCGAGGCACACTAAGGCAGGAGTAAGAATTAAAAATTAAAAGGTAAAAATTAAAAATTAATAGTTAAGGATTAAGCTACGACTGGGTAGTGGTCGGATAAGTACACGGACTTAGGCGGATAAGTACACGGACTTATGGCGACAAGTACACGTACTTAGGCGAATAAGTACACGTACTTATGGCGACAAGTACACGTACTTCTTTCCATAGGGTATTTTTGCGGAAATCATATTATACCTCAGTTCGGGTAAAGTCAAAGTATAGGTCGTTATTTATTGCTGTCCGGGGAAAAGCGCCGAAGGCGCGATAGACCACAGACGGGGGTGTTAGCCCCCGGAACAGGAACATCAACAAAACTAAGCCCTGAAAGGGCGACAGAGTACATCACTTGTTTAATATAAAATTGCTTCTATCTCTGTCGTCCCTTCGGGACTTTTCATGTTGTTGCGCAATTACCGGGGGTTAACACCCCCGTCTGTGGTCTCTCGTCCCTTCGGGACTTAAGAGTAAGCCACCATGAGCTGCTTTTGTCAAGAAAGCCGAATTATAGGCGCATAAGTAGAGATGCTCTTGATTTCCCCCGGACAGCAATAATAGTTATTTGAAGCCGATGGGGCGATGCGGTTTCTTGGGCGGTGCCTGCAAATCTGCCAGAACAGGAAGTTTGATGCTCACTAAAGCAGTTCATAGTTCACAGGCACAGTTCACCATTCGTAATTGACCGATGGGCTACGCACTTCTTCGATAACGACGCCATCTAAGGTAATGGGAAACATTTCCTCCGGATTCATACTTGTTCCACCCCAAGATAAATCACATATCTTGAACAAATAAGTGTATGAATAGCCAGGCTGCCAAGAAGTATATTGCGCAGGAACCTGAGCTGCTGCTCCTTTAATATTTATTGTTTCACCACTTCCATCTGTAGCTACAAGCGTATAATCTACCTTAATGTTCAATGTTGCACCAGCTTCATTGGGATTGACACTTGTAAAGTAACTGTCGGAGGACTTTCCTGCAAACGATGCCGAACTTGAAGTACGCCCAAGATAATCTCCATTCGGTTCGTGGTATTCTTTAGTTGAATAGTTCAATGCTCCAAATACCTTGTTAGTCTCAACAGTGCCATTCGTGTCAGCTACAAATGCAATGTGAGGCTTGTTGTAGTCTGCTGAACCTTGGTTGATGGTGCCTGTGGTAGGATAATATACAATGTACTTGCCATAGTCGCTGAATATCTCAGTATTGTCTGTATAGAGCCTTGCTTCCCCATCTGCAACAGTTTCATCATTCTCATAGAACTTCAGGTCCCTGACACTATAGCCGGGAATAGTCTCATAGAAAGCTAAACGAAGCTGAGTAGAGAGAGGATGGAAACTCAACTCTACTTCCTTTCCGTAGTCGTTGCCTTTATAAACCGTCTTCGCATCAGC
>OMSJ01000165.1 GCA_900313705.1 uncultured Prevotellaceae bacterium | reverse complement strand
CCTTATGATGTGTTTCAGTTCTCATTATAGAAACGCAGTATTGAAGAGGTCAAGAAGACGCTGGGCATCCAAACCTCTTAATCCTGCATTCTTGAAGAAATCTGGATTAGGCAATTCTCCTATCCTTTGATAGAAATCATTCATGTCATTTCTTAATTTATCGGGCAGCGAGAATCGAGAGTCTTGTGGCAGCATAGCTATCAGCCTGAACACATCCTTCTTATGCTTCTCTATATCTCGACTGTCCACCTGTTCGCCATCGGCTTTTCTATCCAACATTTCTGTGTATGCCTTGGCTTTGAGACAAATGAGAGCTTCTGGACTTGCGACATGGATGTCATCGATGTTCCTGCTATGATCAATTGTAAAAGCGTAGTAGTCATCATCCATCAAGATGGCTGACAGACTGGACAGGTCTTCTCCTACACTTATGGGTTCTATGTGTGCATCGGAAGGCTGGTTAAGGATTCCTGTACTGCGGGCGAACAATTCTATCTGCTTTGGATATGTCTTGTCCTCTGGATTTGTAAAGCGATAATATTCATGCTTGAACTCGTTCTCTCCCTTGCTTCGACCAGCGTAATTGGCGGATTTGATAAAATCCCATAAACGGGCTCCGAAATCTGGAGTGAGAGCTTCTACTACAAGAACAAGGTCAAGATCCTTCGTCGCACGAGGATTCATGTCCAGTTCTTCTTCAAGCAGATTGCAAGCAGCACCTCCTATGAGCACATACTTATCCCTATAATCGTTGAAATACTCCTTCCAGCGTTCAATTCCTGTTACCATTTCATTTCTTCAATTAAAGTGTCACACTCCATTTGTATTCTTTCGTCTTCGCAGTCCTTCATGCACAGATAGAGCGATAGCCTGTCTGCCCATTCTTCCTCAGACAGCAGGGCAGGAGAGTATTTCCATACTTCCACTTTTATGTTGCCAAATTCCTTGTTCATCATGGCGGCATTCTCCTTGGCTGTAGCTTTGTCTATCGCAATGACAGGAGTAGCCGGCTCCGCAAGCATGGTGTAATGTCCCATTGCAGTCTCTCCAGCCATCAAACTACCTTCTGGTTTTTTTTCTGTGAAAAGAATGCGCTCTATAGGCGATGTCATCAACGGAAGAGATTTGTTCCAAACCTCTTCCTTGCTCATCGTTATCTGAACATGTTTCTGTTTGCCTCCTGTAAGGGCTATGATGCCATTGGCCACAAGCCATCGAAGAGCGACGTTAATAGTCGGGTATGCCAAGCCTGTAAGTTCCGCTATCTCCGAAGCAGTAAGACCGTCGATTGTTCTTGTTTCAAGGTGATAGAGCACCAGCATCTGTGCTACTGGTGGCATCTTCTCAGGCATTTCCTTGACCGTGTTCTTCATTTCCCTTAATATGATTAGCATACTTGGGATGAAAATGATTTTCCCTGGTACAATGAAATCGACCTTAGCTTGGGTGAGCCGAGCTATCTGATAAGATGCAACTGATTCTAAAGCAAAGATAACAGGATGTTGGAATGCCTCTATCATCTTAGCTTGATGTTTGGCTAACTGCATTGGAGTAATGCCGTCAAGTCCTGTTGGTATCGCAATAGTGACTTGCGTTTCCATGAACTCAAGATCATAATAGCTATAACTGGTAGCAATCGCTATGGGCAACCTTTTATCCTCGCCTTTGGCGTGAGTTAGCAGCCTTGTCTTATAGCCTGTCAAGTCTTCCAGAAAATCTGTTATTGTTGCTATATTATATTTCATTTTGCAAATTATATTATGCGTGAAATTTTGTGCAAATATACATATAATATCTCAATCCACCAAACATTTTACAAAAAAGATACAGTTTGTCTTGTTTTGTGACTTAAAAACAAGACAAATTCTAAGTACGGGGCACAAGTAACAAAAAAAGAGCGCAACTCTCGAATGGAATTGCGCTCAAAGTATAATATAGAGTTTTGCTTACTCTTCTACAGCTGCCTGTGCGGCGGCGAGGCGTGCGATGGGCACGCGGAAGGGTGAGCAGCTGGCGTAGTTGAGGCCAATCTTAGCGCAGAACTTCACGGAGCTGGGTTCGCCGCCGTGCTCGCCGCAGATACCGCAGCGGAGCGTGGGACGTACGTTGCGACCCTTCTCGACAGCCATCTTCACGAGCTGGCCTACGCCGTTCTGGTCGAGGACCTGGAAGGGGTCAACCTTCAGGATCTTCTTGTCGAGGTATGCGGGCAGGAAGCTGGCGATGTCATCGCGGCTGTAGCCGAAGGTCATCTGTGTCAGGTCGTTCGTGCCGAAGGAGAAGTACTCTGCCTCGGTGGCGATGCGGTCGGCGGTGAGGGCAGCACGAGGAATCTCAATCATCGTACCGATCTCGAAGTCAACCTTCACGCCGTACTCCTCGAAGACCTCTTCAGCGACCTTCTGGATGATGGCCTTCTGCTGCTTGAGCTCGTAGAGGATACCGATGAGGGGCACCATGATCTCGGGCTTGGGATCGAAGCCTTCCTTCTTCAGCTCGCAGGCGGCGCTGAGGATAGCGCGTGTCTGCATAGCGGTGATCTCGGGGAAGGTGATACCCAGACGGCAACCGCGGTGGCCGAGCATCGGGTTGTTCTCGGCGAGAGAAGCTACGCGACGCTGGATGGTCTCCAGGCTCACGCCCATCTCCTTGGCCATCGTCTCCGAGAGGAGGATCCAAGAGGCGGATGTTCACGGGCAGACCGTCCATCGCCTTGAGGATGCCCTTGAAGTCAGCCTTCTGGTAGGGGAGGAGCTTGGCCAGAGCCTTCTCGCGACCCTCGGCGCTGTCAGCCAGAATCATCTGACGCATAGCTACGATCTTCTGGTCGTCGAAGAACATGTGCTCCGTACGTGTCAGACCGATACCCTTGGCACCGAACTCACGAGCCACCTGTGCGTCGTGGGGCGTGTCGGCATTGGTGCGCACCTGCAGCTTGGTGTACTTGTCGCAGAGGTCCATGAGCTCCTTGAAGTCGCCGCTGAGCTCAGCAGCCTTCGTGGGAACTTCGCCGGCATACACCTGACCGGTGGCACCGTTGATGGAGATATAGTCGCCTTCCTTATAGACCACGCCGTCGATTTCCACGGTCTTGGCCTTGTAGTCAACATTCAGGGCACCTACGCCGGAGACGCAGCACTTACCCATACCGCGAGCCACAACGGCAGCGTGAGAGGTCATACCGCCGCGAGCGGTGAGAATACCTTCAGCAGCGCTCATGCCGGCGAGGTCCTCGGGAGAGGTCTCGATGCGGACGAGGACCACCTTGTGACCGTCAGCGTGCCAAGCCTGAGCGTCGTCAGCGAAGAACACAATCTGGCCGCAGCCTGCGCCGGGAGATGCGGGCAGACCCTGAGCAATCACCTTGGCCTGTGAGAGCGCCTTCTTGTCGAAGACGGGGTGCAGCAGTTCGTCGAGTTTCTGGGGCTCGCAGCGCATGATGGCGGTCTTCTCGTCGATCTTGCCCTCGTGGAGCAGGTCGATGGCGATCTTCACCATGGCAGCACCGGTGCGCTTGCCGTTACGTGTCTGCAGGAACCACAGCTTGCCCTCCTGAACGGTGAACTCCATGTCCTGCATATCGCGATAGTGCTCTTCGAGCTTGTTCTGGATGCCGTCGAGTTCCTTGTAGATCTCGGGCATAGCTTCCTCCATGGAGGGGTACTTGGCCACGCGATCAGCCTCGCTGATGCCAGCGCGCTCAGCCCAGCGCTGCGAGCCGATCTTGGTGATCTGCTGCGGAGTGCGGATACCGGCCACCACGTCCTCGCCCTGTGCGTTCACGAGGTACTCGCCGTTGAACAGGTTCTCGCCGTTGGCGGCGTCGCGGCTGAAGCAGACACCCGTTGCGGAGGTCTCGCCCATGTTACCGAACACCATAGCCATCACGCTGACAGCCGTACCCCACTCGTCGGGGATTCCTTCCATCTTACGATAGAGGATGGCGCGCTCGTTCATCCAGCTGCGGAACACAGCGCAGATAGCGCCCCAGAGCTGCTCGATGGGATCGTTGGGGAAGTCCTTGCCGGTGCGCTCCTTGATGGC
>OMSJ01000136.1 GCA_900313705.1 uncultured Prevotellaceae bacterium | reverse complement strand
ACGACAGAGATATAAGCAATTTGATATTAAACAGGTTATGTATTCTGTCGCCCCTTTAGGGCTTATTATTGTTCTTTGCGCTTGTTCCGGGGGTTCTTCCCTTCGGTCAGGCGCAGGCGGAGAACACCCCCGTCTGTGGTCTATCGCGCCTTCAGCGCTTTTCCCCGGACAGCAATAGTTTGCTATACACCTATGCCTGCGTTAATCCCTGGCCGTTTGCTCATCTGTCTTGCGGGCTGCTTTTGCCGGACCGTAATAACTCGATTTGTTAGGTGCGGGTATTTATTTTTATAAGTACGCGTACTTATTTAATATGTTTTGCTGCCTTGGGAAATCACTTGCCCGTTTTTCTCATATTTTCTTGACACTTTTCTCCGATTTCTTATTTTTATTTTGTAACTTTGCCTCGAAATATCTATTCTTTATATGCATCACATTAGAAACTTCTGCATTATTGCCCATATCGACCACGGGAAGAGCACCCTGGCAGACAGACTGTTGGAGTACACGAAGACCATCACCGTGACCAAGGGGCAAATGCTCGACGATATGGACCTGGAACAGGAACGTGGCATCACCATCAAGAGCCACGCCATTCAGATGGAGTACAACCTGGACGGTCAGAAGTACATCCTCAACCTCATCGACACTCCGGGACACGTGGACTTCAGCTACGAGGTGAGCCGAAGCATAGCTGCCTGCGAAGGGGCGTTGCTCGTGGTAGATGCTACGCAAGGTGTGCAGGCTCAGACCATCAGCAACCTCTACATGGCCATCGACCACGACCTGGAAATCATTCCCGTCATCAACAAATGCGACATGCCTAACGCTATGCCCGAAGAGGTAGAGGACGAAATCGTCGATCTCATCGGCTGCAAACGCGAAGAAATCATCCGCGCCAGCGGCAAGACAGGCATGGGTGTGGAGGAGATTCTCAAGGCCGTGGTGGAGCGCATCCCCTGCCCAAAAGGCGACGAGAAGGCTCCCCTGCAGGCCCTCATCTTCGACTCGGTGTTCAACTCCTTCCGCGGCATCATCGCTTACTTCAAGATTGTGAACGGCACGATGCGCAGCGGCGACATGGTGCAGTTCATCAATACGGGCAAGGAATACAAGGCTGACGAAATCGGCGTGCTGAAGATGGACATGGTGCCCCGGCAAGTGCTCCATTGCGGCGACGTGGGCTACATCGTCTCCGGCATCAAGACGGCAACAGAGGTCAAGGTGGGCGACACCATCACGACCGTCGAGAATCCTTGCAGCCAAGCCATAGCAGGCTTCGAGGAAGTAAAGCCGATGGTCTTTGCCGGTGTCTATCCCATCGAGACGGAGGACTTCGAGAACCTGCGTGCTTCGCTCGAGAAGCTCCAGCTCAACGATGCCAGCCTCACCTTCCAACCCGAGAGCTCGGTGGCCCTCGGCTTCGGTTTCCGATGCGGATTCCTCGGACTGCTTCACATGGAAATCATCCAGGAGAGGCTCGACCGCGAGTTCGACATGGACGTCATCACGACCGTCCCCAACGTCTCGTACCTCGTCTATGACAAGCAGGGCAACGTCACCGAGGTGCACAACCCCAGCGGAATGCCCGACCAGACGCTCATCGACCACATCGAGGAACCTTACATACACGCCTCCATCATCACGACCGCCAACTTCATCGGACCCATCATGACGCTCTGTCTGGGCAAGCGAGGCGAGCTGCTCAAGCAGGAATACATCAGCGGCAACCGCGTCGAGTTGCAGTACGCCATGCCTCTTGGAGAAATCGTCATCGACTTCTACGATAAGTTGAAGAGCATCAGCAAGGGCTATGCTTCCTTCGACTATCATCAGGACGGCTACCGGCCCAGCAAACTCGTCAAGATGGACATCCTGCTCAACGGCGAGCCTGTCGATGCCCTCTCCACGCTGACGCACTTCGACAACGCCGAGACCTTCGGGCGTCGCATGTGCGAGAAGCTGAAGGAGCTCCTGCCGCGCCAGCAGTTCGACATCGCCATCCAAGCCGCCATCGGAGCCAAGATCATCGCCCGCGAGACGGTGAAGCAGGTGCGCAAGGACGTGCTGGCAAAGTGCTACGGCGGCGACGTGAGCCGCAAACGCAAGCTCCTCGAGAAACAGAAACGAGGCAAGAAGCGCATGAAGCAGATAGGCAACGTACAGGTGCCGCAGAAAGCCTTCCTCGCCGTGCTGAAGCTGGACTAACAGCAAAGCGGTAGCAAATACTCCACTCTTCACTTCTTAATTATAGAGTTATGAACAGCCTTCGCGACGTTGCACGGGAAATATCCCATATCTATTGCCCCATGACTCCTTCAGGCATCGAGGCCTTGAGCAGTATCCTCGTACCCATGAAGTTCCAGAAGGGTGACACCATCTTGGAGGAAGGTAAAGTGTGCCGTGCCCTCTATTTCGTAGAGAAAGGCATGGTCCGGCAGTACTATTACAAGAACAATAAGGATGTCACCGAACATTTCTCTTTCGAAGGCAGAATAGTATTCTGCATAGAAAGCTTCCTCAAGCAGGAACCCAGCCGGCTCATCGTCGAAGCGCTGGAGAATACCACGCTCTATGCCATTCCCTACGATGGCTTGCAGGAACTCTGTGTGCGCGAGAGGGAGATAGAAATCCTCTGCCTCAAGATACTGGAGCATGTGGCCATCAGCAGCCAACAACATGCCGACAGCCAGCGCTTCGAGAATGCCGCAGAGCGCTACGACCGCCTGCTCCGTGAAAAACCTGAAATCATCCTTCGGGCACCGATGGTCCACATCGCCAGCTTCCTGCAGATGACCCCAGAGACGCTCAGCCGTGTCCGAGCTGCAGCCTTATCCCATCCAACCGAGAAATAAATCCATACTATGCAAGAGCAGAAAATCATTCAGGTAAAAGACAAGACCTTTGCCGTCTCCATCCCCGAGTCAGAACTGAAGCAGCAGATAAAGCGTGTGGCTGACCAGATAAGCAGCGACTTTGCCGGGCAGGAACCAGTCTTCTTGGCTGTCCTCAACGGTTCCTTCATCTTCGCAGCAGACCTCCTTCGGGAGATAGACCTGCATTGTGAGATATCCTTCGTCAAGCTTGCTTCCTATCAGGGCACAAGCACGACGGGCACCATCCGGGAAGTGATTGGACTCAACTTCGACATCACCGGTCGTCCGGTCATCATCATCGAGGACATCGTTGATACAGGTCTGACGATGGCCCACATGCTCGATACGCTGAAAGGCCACAACCCGGCAAGCATCGACATCTGCACCCTCCTGCTCAAGCCCACCAAACTGCAGGTCAAGCTCGATGTACGCTATTGCTGCAAGCAGATTCCCGATGATTTCGTGGTAGGCTATGGCCTCGACTATGACGGCTTTGGCAGGAACACGAAAGACATATATACTATTGTTTAATAATGGAAGTTAAAGAAGTTAGAGGAAGTTAAAGAAGTTATAGGACAATACCTTATGGATGCTTGAAAAGATATTTGCTTCCAAATGCTGTTGTCCTTTAACTTCCCAAGTGAGCGCAGCGAACTAACTTCCTTTAAATTCTTTAACTTCATAAATAAAAATAAAATGAAGAACATCATTATCTTTGGTGCACCGGGTTCAGGCAAGGGCACCTACAGCGACGAGATTGTAAACAGGTATGGCATGGGA
This sequence comes from uncultured Prevotellaceae bacterium, assembly GCA_900313705.1. Classification (GTDB taxonomy): domain Bacteria; phylum Bacteroidota; class Bacteroidia; order Bacteroidales; family Bacteroidaceae; genus Physcousia. The sequence continues at coordinate 908 of OMSJ01000136.1, read as the reverse complement.
CACATCAGCACGGGCGACGTGCTGCGTGCCGAAATCAAGAATGGAACAGAACTGGGCAAGATAGCCCAAGGATATATCTCCAACGGTCAGCTTATCCCCGACGACCTCATGATAGAGATTCTTGCCAAGACCTACGACGCTCAGCCAGCAGGCAAAGGCGTCATCTTCGACGGATTCCCTCGCACCATCGCTCAGGCAGAAGCCTTGAAACAGATGCTCAAAGAGCGTGGACACGAGATGGGCATCATGATTGAACTCGTTGTTGAGGAGGACATCCTTATGGCTCGCCTGCTGAACCGCGCTAAGGAACAAGGTCGCGCCGACGACAACGAAGAGACCATCAAGAAGCGTTTCGCTGTCTATCAGAATCAGACCGCTCCCCTGATTGACTGGTTCGAGCGCGAAGGCATCCGCCACACCTTCTATTGGGCCAACACACCCAACAAGGAAGATATGATTGCTTCTATCTTCAAGTTCCTGGACACGGTGAAATAATGATAAGTGGTTAGGGGTAAGTGGTTAGAGGTTAGAGGTTAGGGGTTAGAGAATACTTTTGGTTCCTAATCAGCATCCCCAACTAACCTCTAACCTCTAACCTCTAACCTCTAACCCCTAACCTCTAAACAATGGCAGAAAGCAACTTCGTAGATTACGTCAAGATATGTTGTCGCTCAGGTAAGGGCGGTCGAGGCTCCATGCACATGCATCGCGCCAAGTATGTCCCAATGGGAGGACCTGACGGCGGCGACGGTGGGCGTGGTGGACACGTCTATCTCAGAGGCAATCATAACTATTGGACCCTCCTGCACCTTCGCTTCGAGCGACATGTCTTTGCCGGTCACGGAGGCAACGGAGGTCCCAGCGGAAGCACAGGTGCAGATGGTGAGGACCGTTACATCGATGTCCCT
>OMSJ01000138.1 GCA_900313705.1 uncultured Prevotellaceae bacterium | reverse complement strand
TTCCGTGTAGGAAGCTGGCTGCTTAAAGCTACTCCAAGGTATTCTCACGAAGTTAATGCCGTCGGTTGATTCAGGAAGGGTGTAGCGAGGTCGTGCGTATCCGATAACCATATCTACTAATTCTCCCAAGCCAAGTTCTATGACTGGTGCCACATCGCTCTGATAGGCTATGGCTATTCCTCCCCATTCAGAAGCATCGGCTGCCATCGGTTCGCCAAATTTATCTCCTGCTATATCAAAGCAGATATCAACAAAAGGATTATACATTAGCGTCCCCTTGTTGAGTACAGCTGCGCCGCTGATGCCGCCACATTGCCGGACAAGGTTGTCGTCGGGCTTGCCGTCTGGAGTCTGGACATCCCAAACCACCTCAGATTCACCACCGTCGGAAGCATCGCTATTAACATACCAGAGTCCTTCTGTGCCGTTTCCGGTGCCGAGACCTGTCTCTACTTTGGCCTTGCCATCCGAGCCATACCAGGCAAACGAACCATTCTGTGCACTCGCCCCAGTGACTATCGCCATGAGTGGAAAAATAAGAGAGATGATATTTTTCATAGTTATGTTTTTTAGTTCCCTTGTTTCAGGGTTGTTTGATTTATATTTAACTCGTCCCAAACATAATGGGACACTAATGGGAAAAGCAAAGAGTCGCACACTTGATGTTCATATAATGCCGTGCTCGAGGGCAAAGCGCACCATCTCTACGGAAGAGGAGATGCCCAACTTGTTGAAGATATTCGTCTTGTGACTATTGACGGCACGGAGTGAGATGTGGAACTTCTCGGAGATCTCCTTGCCAAGCAGACCGGCGCAGCAAGCCTCGACGATTTCCAGTTCGCGTTTCGTAAGCAAGGCCTTGGACTTCTTGTTGGGCTGGGCATCCACGATGTCGCGCACCAGTACGGCAAGGTCGCGACCATAGAAAGGCACGCCTTCCGCCACGGAGTCGATGGCCAGCCTCACTTCCTCCAGTGGACCGTTCTTGCTGATGAAGCCGTCTATGCCGATTTGCATGAGCCGGATGATGACATACTCCTTGGTATCGACCGAAAGGACGATAATCTTGGTCTCAGGATACTCTGTGCGCATACGCTTTGCCACCTCAAACCCATTGGTTCCCGGCATGAGGATATCCAGCAACAGGAGGTCGCAGGGCGTGCCCTCTTCCAGAGCTTCGAACAGTTCTTCGGCACAAGCTGCGCTAATGGTTACAGCGTGTGGGCTGGCGTTCAGCACACTGGTGACGCCTACACGTATCAATTCATGGTCGTCAAGGATTCCGATGTTCATAGTTCTCTGCTTTTATAGGTTTCAGGTTTTTAGGTCGCTTCGCTGTCAGGTCTACCTTATAACCTCATAACCTTCATTTCTATCTCGGCACGTTTATTACCATCGTCACTCCCTCGTTCGGAGCAGAAAGTATCTGCATGGTGCCGTGGTTCAGGGCTACCAGTTCACGGCAAAGGAGCAGACCGACGCCCGTGCCGCTCTCGCCATTTGTGCCTACGTGACTGATGATACGTGACTTGGCGTGCATGATTTCATCTATCTGTTCTTGCGGGAGATGTTCGCCGTCGTTGTGAACGTAGAAGCTGCTGGGCGCCTTCGTCCCCACCTCTACCACACCGCCTTTGGGAGAGAACTTGATGGCATTACTGAGGATGTTGCGCAGAATGGTGCGCAGTGCCTCACGGTCAGCAGTGACGAGCATACGTTCTGACTTGAGGCTGATTGTCACATCCTTCAGGTCAGCGGTGCTGCGCATGAGCACAATGACATCGGCAATAAGGGCACTGAGGTCCAGCCGCGTAGGCTGCATCGTCCGCTTGCCTTGCTCCATCTGCGCCATCTCGCCGAGGTTGCGCAACAGCGACAACTGACTGTCGCTGCCGGCAAGCAGTTGTCCCGTGAGGGCTCGAACCTGCTGGGGCGTATAGTTTGAGAAGTCGCGATAGAGCATCCGCAGCACTTGCTGCTGCGCCACCATCGGGTTCGTCAGGTCGTGCGTGAGGATAGAGTACTGTCGCTCCTTGTACGTTGCAGATTCTTCGACCATGCGTTTGCGTCGCCGCAACAGAACCAGCAACAGGACGAGCAGCAGGACTATGATAAGCGAGAGAAGCGAGACCACAAACAACACCCGAGTGCGCAAGCGTTCCTCCTGAATGGCACGCTGCTGTGCCTTCAGTTGCTGCTCTTTGCGAAACGAGTCGTACCGCACCTGAGCGATGGTCAGCTGACGCTGCGTCTCTTCGCTCTGTAACTGTTCGTGCAGCACGCGGGCCTTCTCGAGCCAGGCAAGCGCATCAGCACTGCGGCCTGCTTCCTGAGCCTGACGATAGAGACGGTCGCAAGCTTCGTATTCCTGCTTGCGCATCCCCAGCTCATTCGCCAGGGCGATGGCCTCCTGCAGTTGGTTGTCCTGCAACAGGATTATCAGCTCGGAAGGACGATTACCTGTCTCGCGGGCTATCTCAAGGGCTTGACGGTTGCACTCCTTGGCACGAGCTTCCTGTCCCAGGGCGTCATAGATATTTGCCAATTGTGCCAGGCGAATGCCCTCCTGTGTACGTCGGCCAAGTTGCCGATCAATCTGCAGCACCTCATCGGTCAGGCGAAGCGCTTCGGCAAGCATCGTTACGGCATCGGCATCCAGCTCACTGCTCACGTCCTTCTTCCCGTCAGGGGAATGGGACGTTGTTTCCTTCGCTTTGGCCACCAGCACTTCGCCCAGCATGGCTTTGCGAATGGCAAGGGAGACTGCCGTATGCGTGGTGTCGGAAGCCAGGAGTGCAGTCTCGATGTCGATGGAACGCCGCAGGTACTCGATGGCCACATCTTGCTTGCCGACAGAGGAGTAGATGCCGGCCAGATTTCCCAACGACGCACTGAGGTCAGCTTTTGTTCCATGCTCTTCGTCGTAGAGCAGACACAGTTCGCCATAGTGAAGTGCCTGCTCGTAGTCGCCCAGACGATGGTAGCAGTAGAGCAGACAGGAGTAGAACTCACAGCGCATGGCAACAGAATCCTCCGGGATGTTCTCCAGTGCTTCGTAATTGAGGGCCACTGCTTCCTGCAAGTGTCCCTGCATCGCCAGCGAATAGGCACTATCGACATAGACCGTTGGGTCGGTCAGAACATTCTGCCCTTGCGCCGGCATCGCCAGCGTAAGGGAGAATATCAGACCCATGAAGGTGCAGAATGTTGTCTTCATAGAGCAAAGGTACTACATTCCTCCGATATCTGCAAATTATTGACGCTTTAGTTCTTTACCGGTCACCTCACGCCCATCCACAGTGAAGACTTTGTCGCCGCGAAGGATATATACCTTTCCGTTGCGGACAATCTTCACGCTCTCCTCACTGGATGCTGTACCCATCGGGCTGTGGATGCCGTCGGGATCGTCCGTAAAGATGGCTTTCAACGTAAGGTCGGAGGTGACTGTAATGTTACGCCTTTCCTTGGTTACGCCGTCGGACCACTTAACAAAGGCCCAGCCCTCGTCGGCTTTGGCGATGAGGATGAACTGCGTGCCCTCCTGGAAAGTATATTCGGATTCGGTCGCCTCCACTTCCGTCAGTTCGCCGAAAGCGTTGTACCTGCCAAAGTAGAGTTTGCCGCTGCCTTCCACCTCAAGCTTCAGACTGTACATCATCACAGCACGTTCATATATAGCCGTGACGGTCATATTCGAGGTTACATTGCTGAAGTCCTGGTCCCATCCGACGAAGGTATAGCCATCCACTTCCGGCACCTCGGGCGCTGTGGCGGCCTGGCCCTCGTAAACGCAGTCGTAGCCTATCACGGCACCGTTCATGCCCACGAAGGTAACGGTGTACTTGTCCAAAGCGGCAAAGATTGCGGTAAGGGTCAGGTCGTCGTCCACGGTCAGCAGGCGCGGGTTGTCGGTCACGTCATCGTCCCAGCGTACGAACTTGAAGCCTTCCTTGGCGATTGCCGTGAGGGTGGCCTGAGTGCCGTCCTCGTACCAGCCGCCGCCTGTGACGGTGCCGTGGGTCTCGTCGTCAACAGCAACTTCCACCTTGAAGAGCAGCGGGTCCTGACACTCGAACTCCATCAGATCATCCTGGTTCACCTCGCCGTAAGTCTTGTTGGCATGTTTCAGCACGAGTCCGCCGTCATCGGCCGTGTTCCACGAGAGCCAGGCGGGTGCCACAGAGTAGCCTCTGAGGGTAAGGTTAGCTGCATTCACGCAGAGACTGTCGGTTTGAAGGGCAAACTCACCGCCCCACGGGGATATCTCTACGTTGCAACGCTTCACTTCCATGCGGTATTGCTCGGTCTGGTCGCACTGCACACCGGAACCGCTCACGTAGAGCTTGTCGTCCTTCTGATTTTTGCCGAAGATGACGAAGTCGCCGCCCTGAACCTCGACCGACGAGCGTCCGCTTATTGAAGTGAGATCATTCTCGCCCTTGACTTCCAGTCGCAGTCCGGCCGTAGCATGCAGAACCTGCCCATTGTCGAAAATATCTGCATCGTTAAGTGTCAGCGTATTAGTCGAAGGCTCATACGATGCTTTGCCGTCGCCGAGGATGTCATCCTTGTTGCCGTCCGTCACGGTTATTCCGGCCAGTTCCACAGGATAAGCCTTGCCACTCTGTGTGGTGACGGGCGACAGATGCAGGCGGAAGCAGTCGTTGCCATAGGCATCGAAGATACCTTCCTCCTTCACATCACCGCCGTAGGGCAGAACCACCGTGGTGCCGTGCAACGTCAGGCTTCGCGTGTCGAACACACCAATCGGACATATATCTTCGTTGCTGACAAGGCCCACTTCGCCTGCTGCGTGTATGTCGCAGTGTGCACTGGGCGGTATGCCTATTGCGGTGTTTGCCACGATGTTGGTGACATTGGTCGAAGGCTGGCCTGTGGAGTTGATGTACAGCGTCACCTCCGTGCCGTTGCCCAGAGCAATGCCGCCTTCTTCGCTATCGGATATCATCTCCAGCTCCAGTCCTTCGGTCGTCTCGTTGCTGTCGTAGGACGTGTTGATGTTCAGCGTGAGGTTGTTGTTCACCTTGATGGCCGGCGCTCCAGCGCCTTGGATTATTGCATCTTTCTTACCGCTGATGAAGAACGTGTTCAACAAGCCCTCAGCACACAGTTCGATGGCCGGCACTCTGCCTCCTATAATATATGCACCCTCGCCTAAGCTTACACTGTTGGCAGTCACTATCACTTCACCTTCGATGACGTTCCGAATGTTCTTAAGCGGCTTGCCGTACTGGTCGGCGCGGATGGGCTGACCGGCTATCATGATGGGTGTCTCGATGGAGACGATGCCCATCTGCTTCCAGATGTCTGTTTCTTTATATACATTCACTGCATCGCGATGCACGAACAGCGTCATGGCGGAGAGGCTCAGTCCCTCAAAGACGGTGGCATCCACGGTGGGTGGAACCATGCGCTCGCCTATGATGGTCCGCAGCGAGGTGCAGCCGCTGAAGGCCTGCCAGCCGATGACGGACAGGCGCGACGGCAACGTAATCTTCTCCAGCACGGTGTTGTTCATAAAGGCCGTATTCTGGATGGAGGTCACAGCATAGGTCGTTCCATCTACTGTCACGCTCTCGGGGATGACGACTTCTTTGCCCAGGTCGGTGTAGGCGCGTGCAGACAAGTCTGGTGCCACCTGTGCCGTGCCCGTTGCCTCGTCCAGACTATAGTACAGGCCGTCGATGCAGGGTATCATCTCCTGGACGATGAAGTCCTTCCAGAAGTCTGCTGCCTCGTAGTCCGCCTTGCTGCCTGCCGGCACATGCAGACGGATGTTCGGGTAGCCGCTGCTCGCATCTTCTACTGCCAACGGCTCCCTGCTGAAGTTGCGGAGGACGATGAGATTATCGCAGCTATTGAATGCCGAAGCTGCAAGCATCTCCAGCGTGGAAGGTAGCGTAATCATCATGAATCCACTGTTGCTGAACGCATAGTCCCATATCTGTTCCAAGCCTTCCGGCAGCGAGAGAACCTTCACGCCCTTGCAGTAACGGAAAGCACCTGTATCTACAGACATGACGCGGTACTCGTTGCCGTCAACCATAATGGTGGCAGGAATGGTGAGAACCTCGCGAACCAGGTCGGCATAGTTGGAGGTATTATCTGCGTATTGTGCTACAATGGTGGCCGTCCGATATTCTTTGCTCAAAGTGTAGTACACGCCATCCACCTCAACGGGCATCTCCTCGATGTCGAAGTCCTTCCACTCGTCGGCTGCGGCATAAAGCTCAGTGCTGCCGAAGGGGACATACAGTTCGATGTTCGCCACATCCAGGCGTCCGTACGTGCCGTCGGCGAACACGCCCTTGTCCTTGATGTCCTGCGGCTGGGCTGCATTGTTGTAGATGAC
>OMSJ01000139.1 GCA_900313705.1 uncultured Prevotellaceae bacterium | reverse complement strand
GATGTTCACCTTGCCGAACTGGTCGTCGGTCTGGCCTGTCGTGCCCTTCCAAGTGTAGGCCTTGACGGGAGACAACGCGAGGTCGTAACGATGATAAATCTCTGCGCCGTCAGTCCCCCACACCTTACCGGGGAATTCCTCATTGATTTCCGGCTGCGAGAAGGCAGCCGCACGCTCCCATCCTTGCGGCAGTCGGGCATCGTAGTCCTCGCCGTCGAAGATGGCGGCGTGTGTCACAGGACCTGCCACACCTGCCTTCCAGTCCTTCAGGTTCGTGGGGAAATGCTCCTCGCTGCCGTCGGCGTAGGTCAACGAAAGCACGCCCCGGAAGGCGACCTTCTTGCCGACCATGCCCTGATGACCCCAAGGGGTGATAATCTTATCTGCCCACCAGCCCGGAACGACCTGCACGGCCAACTCGTTCTGCTGTCCTGCGCCTTTGTTGAAAGCCTTTGTAATGTCGTAAGTAAAGCTGTACTTCGTCTTCTCGAAGTGCGTGAAGCCGGGCTTCAAGACCTCGTCGCCGACCAGCTGACCATTGATGTAAAGCTCGTAGGTGCCCAGGGCGGTGGTCTTCCAGACAGCCCTCTTCACCTTCTTCGCATTGCGGGGATTGCTGACGAACCAGCTTGCGCCGTCGGCCGCCCTTGTGCCATCCTTCACTTCACCCGTGACAACCTGAGCATCTTGGGCGCTTATCCAGGCCGATTCGTTCCACGGCCCAACCAAATGATAGTCGATGAGTGTGCCGACTGTCCCTTGTGCGTTGCAGGCCAAAGCTGCCCACATCATGCCTCCAAAAAGGGAGGCTTTCAGAATCTTCAATGAGTTGTTCATAATTATCTAAAGTTTAGTTTTTATTCCCGATTTGTCGCGTCGATTCATCCAATACGAGGACAAAGGAAGCGAATTTTATTATAATAAGGAATAAAGAACTGCCTTTTTTATATAACTATTTGTCACGCTTGCGATTTTCCCTCTTTTCTTGAGGTCTCGGAGTTGGCCAAGTATTCTGCAAAGACACGCGCCGCACTCTCCACCTTGCGGGCACAAGGGCGGACGCGATAGTATTCGGCGTTGCGTTCGTCGGGCTGCGAGGTGTTGGTCTCCGCTTTAACACCACCCATCTGTAACAATTCGGCACAAATGATGCTGCCGTTTCTCTGGCGGAACGTCTCGAGGAGTTCGCGTACGAGCTGATAGCAAGCAGCCTTCCCTTCACGGTCATCGCCCCGCGTCTGGCCTTTCTCCAAGCCCGCCAGAATCACCAAAGCGGAGCACGCGCCACACATCATGCGCATCCTTCCCACGCCTCCTCCGAAGCCGGCACTCACCTTGAGCGCCATCTCCTCGTCCAATCCGTAGAGGTCCGAAAAGGCACAAACGACGCTCTGGCAGCATCCGTAGCCCTGCATAAAGAGTTCCACCGCCCGCTGAATGCGGTCTGACGAGTCAATTTCTCTTGTCATATTGTTTGCATTTACATGTATCTGCAATTGCATGTACATGTATGTGCAATTGCATGTACATGTATATGCAATGAACTTGACGTGTGAAGTTTAGTATCTTGACATGTGAAATTTAGTGTTTCGACATGTTTAGTTGCTCCCCTTGACGAGTTTCTTGATGTCGTTCAACTTGCTGAGTGCCTCGAAGGGGGTGAGGTTGTTGATGTCCAGGCCGAGTATCTCGTCTCGAATCTGGCAGAGGACGGGGTCGTCGAGCTGGAAGAAGTTCATCTGCACGCCGCTGTCTGTTGTCCGTTGTCGCTTGTCTGTTGTCCCAAGTTGCTGGTGGTTGACGGCTCCCTCGAGCTCCTTCAGGATGACATTCGCCCTGGCAACAATGGCTCTGGGCATACCTGCGAGCTTCGCCACATGGATGCCAAAGCTGTGCTCCGAGCCGCCGCGTTCCAGCTTGCGCAAGAAGATGACCTTGCCATCGACTTCCTTCACGCTGACGTTGAAGTTCTTGATGCGGGAGAAGCTCTTCTCCATCTCGTTCAGCTCGTGGTAGTGCGTGGCGAAGAGGGTGCGGGCGTGGCCGCGGTTACTCTCGTGGATGTACTCGACGATGGCCCATGCAATGGAGATGCCGTCGTAGGTGCTCGTGCCTCTACCCAGTTCGTCGAAGAGCACCAGACTGCGCTCCGAGAGGTTGTTGAGGATGCCGGCGGCCTCGGTCATCTCGACCATGAAGGTACTCTCGCCGATGCTGATGTTGTCGCTTGCCCCGACACGAGTGAAGATTTTGTCAACGAAGCCGATGCGGGCACTGTCGGCTGGCACGAAGCTTCCCATCTGGGCCAGGAGCGTGATGAGTGCCGTCTGGCGAAGCAAGGCACTCTTACCTGCCATGTTCGGGCCGGTGATGATGATGATTTGCTGCTGACGGGTGTCGAGGAAGACGTCGTTGGCGATGTAACGTTCCCCGACGGGAAGCTGCTTCTCGATAACCGGATGACGCCCTCCGTGGATGTCTATCACGTCGCTCTCATCGACGATGGGACGGATGTAGCGGTTCTCCTGCGCACTTTGGGCGAAGGACAGCAGACAGTCGAGCTGAGCAAGGAGCGACGCGTCCTTCTGTATGGGAGCGACGTAGGCAGAAAGGGCGATGATGAGCTGGTCGAAGAGCTGTGCCTCGAGGCTGAGGATGCGTTCCTCTGCGCCCATTATCTTGTCCTCGTACTCCTTGAGTTCCTGGGTGATGTAACGCTCGGCCTGCGTCAGCGTCTGCTTGCGAATCCAGTCCTGCGGCACCTGGTCCTTGTACGTATTGCGCACCTCGAGGTAGTAGCCAAAGACGTTGTTGTAACCTATCTTCAGGCTCTGTATGCCCGTTGCCTCTATCTCTCGCTGCTGCATCTCCAGCAGGTAGCCCTTGCCTTGATAGGCTATCTTGCGCAACTCGTCGAGCTCGGCATTCACGCCGTCCATGATGACGCCGCCGTTAGCCACGAGGAGTGGCGGGTCGGGCCGCACCTCGCGAGCAATCCTGTCGCGTATCTCGGCACAGAGGTCCAGCTGCCCGCCTATCTCGCGGAGCGTGCCGTCTTCCGCACCTTGGCACAGCGCCTTGATGGGCTCCACGGCTTGCAGGGCGATACGCAGCTGCACGATGTCGCGCGGCGAGACGCGTCGGGTGCTGACTTTCGAGATGATGCGCTCCAGGTCGCCCACCGTCTGCAGTTGCTCCAGGACGGCGTCCCGCATGTCGGGATTGCGGAAGAAGCTCTCCACGACATCCTGCCGCCTGCCTATCTGCTTGGTGTCCTTCAGGGGGAAGAGCATCCAGCGGTGCAGCATACGGGCTCCCATGGGCGTCACCGTCTTGTCGATGACGTCGAGGAGCGAGATGCCGCCCTCGTTCATGCTGCCCACGAGCTCAAGGTTGCGGACGGTGAACTTGTCGAGGCGCACGAAGCGGTCTTCCTCGATGCGGCGAAGGGCGGTGATGTGGCCGAGCTGCTGATGCTGCGTCATCTCCATGTACTGCAGGATGACACCGGCTGCGATGACGCCGCTCTTCAGGTGCTCCACGCCGAAGCCCTTGAGGTTCTTCACCTCGAAATGGCGCAGGAGTTTCTCCCTCGCTGTCTGCTCCGTGAAGGCCCAGTCGTCGAGCTCGAAGGTGACGTAGCGTGTGCCGAAGCTGCCTTCGAACATCATCCTTTTTCCACGCTCGTAGAGCACCTCCTTCGGAGCAAAGGATGCCATGAGGCTCGCGATGTACTCCGTCGTGCCTTCCGTCACGAGGAACTCGCCGGTGCTGATGTCGAGGAACGACATACCGCACGTCTGCTTGCCGAAATGGATGGCGCAAAGGAAGTTGTTCTCCTTGTGGTTGAGCACCGTGTCAGCCATCGTCACGCCAGGCGTCACCAGTTCCGTGATGCCTCGCTTGACGAGAGTCTTCGTCAGCTTCGGGTCTTCGAGCTGGTCGCAGATGGCCACCCTCTTGCCTGCCCTGACGAGCTTCGGCAGGTAAGTGTCGAGGGCATGATAGGGGAAGCCGGCCATTGCCGTGCTTTGCGTAACACCCGACTTGCCGTTGTTCCTATGGGTGAGGGTGATGCTGCAGCGATGACCGCATCGTCGGCATACGTCTCGTAGAAGTCGCCGCAGCGGAACAGCAGCAACGCCTCAGGGTGCTTCGCCTTGAGGTCGTAGAACTGCTTCATCATCGGTGTTAACTGCTCTTGTGCCATGGATTCACTTCTGTTAGCTGCCTGCAAAGTTACACATTATTTATAATATAAGCAAACTTTCCAAGATAAAAAGCGCAGAGGCAAGCGAACCACGTCGCTTGCCTCTGTGCTATTATCTGCTTCCCCTAAAAAGGGAACAGGATTATTTACCATTCTTCGTCCCAAACGGACTTGGAAGTGATTCCCTTGACGTCTATGTAGTCTCCATCTGAGCCATCTGTAACACTTGAGGTATTTATCGAATACTCAGAAACTGCCATCATATTGACAGTGTTGAGCTTTACGCAGAGCATGGATGGGCTGTTATATATCTTTTTCATTGTTGTATCTTCTTACTTGTTAAACATTACCTTTCTGCCATTCATAATGTAA
>OMSJ01000140.1 GCA_900313705.1 uncultured Prevotellaceae bacterium | reverse complement strand
CATGCTGAGTTCGATGGCTCCGTTGTACTGGAGGTCTGGGCGGTCGCGAAGGATGAATGGTGTCATGGCATAGGAGAGTGCCTTGATGATACCGGGGATGATGAGCAAAAGCGCCCAAAGGAAAATGTAGATGACCTGCAGGAATAGAGTGAGGAAGATGCGGACGAAGTCGCGGTAGCCGTCGAAGAGGTGGCCTATGCTGAACGGGTCATCGTCCTCGTGCCTGTGGTTGGCCAGGAAGGTCATGGAATAGCCCCACCCCATCGGGATGGATATCACTGTGCCGAGACCGGATACGAAGAGGTCTGTACCAGCCGTTACCGTACAACTGAAGATACCGGCGAAGATGACGTAGATGAATGTTAAGAGGGCTGCTTCGTTCCAACGGCCGTCGAGGTCGTTGGCGCCCTTCTGACGTAATTGTGATGCTGAGGAAATCATTGCTTTAATGAAGTTAAGAGTTAAGAATTAAGAATTAAGAGTTAAGTTCTGATTTGTCTGCAAAGATACGGTGTTATTTCTACTTCTGCAAACTTTCGTCACACTTTCAGTTTCTTCTACTGTTCTGTTTCTTTATTTTTGTCTTCCTCGATAGCTTTCTCTATGACGAGCCTCAAGGAATCTACCTTGCGGCCGAGGACACTTCTCTCTCCTTTGCCATGATATTTCAAAATCTCCTGTGCAGCGTAGGGATTGCCAGCATCCAATGAGTCTTTGGCCTTATGATAATCTCCCCACGCCATTGATTCTTTAGTGTCCAAAACACAAGAACTGAGGAATGCTGTAGTTACTGTCAAAGCTGCGATGGCAGCAATTCTGATGTTACGAAGTTTCATATACATTATTATTTAATGGTTAAAGAATCTTTTCCTGTCTTTTTGTCTTCCTCGATAGCTTTCTCTATGACGAGCCTCAAGGAATCTACCTTGCGGTCAAGGATACTGTCACGTCCAGGAGTCGCTCCTTTCAGGTAATCCAGTGCTGCGTAGGGGTCGCCTGCATCCATTGTGTCCTTGGCACACCAATAATAGCTCCATGCGATTGTTTGCGGAGTGTCGATAACACAGGAAACGAGTGATGTCGTTAAAGATGTCAAAGCTGCAATGGCAGCAATCTTGATTGTTCGCTTTGTATTCATTTTTATTATTCATTATTGCCTACAATGGCTTGTTCCACTTCCTCGACTGTGATGCCGAGCTTTTGCATTTGTCCTACGAACTCAGGAAGCGTCTCTTGGAAGAAGGCTTCGCGCAGACTTTCGCGGACAGTTTCCTTGGCACCCTGGCTGGTATAGTAGCCCATGCCACGCTTGTTGAAGATGATGTCTTTCTGGCTGAGCCACTCGAAGGAGCGCACCACGGTATTGACATTCACCTCCACCTCAGCCGCATACTCTCGCACACTGGGTAGTCGTTCTCCTTCCGGATACTTGCCTCCAAGTATCTCGTCGCAGATGCGTTCCGCTATCTGCAGGAAGATTGGTTTATGGTCTTTGAATTGCATAGTTCTATTCATTATTAATTATGGAGAAGTTTCTCCTTCAACTTCTCAAACTGTTCGACGAAGTTCTCATAGCCTCGCAAGCGGTAGTCCTCGCTGACGCGATAGCCGTCGGGCGTAATGGTCTCGTAGTGCGGGATGCCGTTGAACTCGAACATCTCTTGCAGACGACTGAAGTCGGCATTGGTGACACAGACGGCTTCTTCGCCTGCCAGCCACTCTGCCACATACTTCTTGTAAGCGTCGCTGCCGTCGGGAGTGTTCTCCCCTGCGATGAAGATGAGCTTCACGTCGTCGCGCTTGGCTATCTCGGCACGCAGTTCCTTGCTCTGCTGAATGGCTGCACGGCAAGGGCCGCAGCTCATGCCCCAGAAGTCGATGAAGAGGAACTTGCCCGAGTACTTGTCGGCAAGCGTCCTTATCATTTCAGCAGCAGGCGTATAGGGCAACTGTGTGACAAGGTCCTTCTGTGAGAGCTTGCGGTCGCGGAACTGCTCAGCCTTCTGACGGAAGTAGGGATGCTTGAAGGCATCGAGGTAGAGCGGCATCATCTTGGCAAGCGTAGGCCAACCTTCGATGTTTCTTTGCTTCTGCTCCTCAGTCAGTTGGGTGTTGTTGAGCACATATTGGTAGGCAGCGCCATCTTCGCGGAAATTGTCGAAAAGGAAAGCAAAGTCCTTGTAAGCGCAAAGCTGTGCCATCAGATTATCGTGGTCGTCACCCATCAAGCCCTGCAGGGCAGCAAGGTAGTCTGTGAGATGCTTGGAGTAGCTCTCAAAGGAGAGTACTATGCTGCTTGTGGCAAGAGGTCTGGCGAACTCGATGCGGTTTTGCAGGAGATAGAAATGATAGCTGGCGAAGAGCAACGGATTGTCGAAATCGATGCGCCGCAGGGGTGCGTAGGTTTCCGCGTCGCAATACTTCTTCCATTCCGTGCTATCCAGTATCTCGGCACGCCCGAGGCTGTCGCACTTCTCGCGATTCACCAAGGCATCTGCTTGTTTCACGATGCAACCCAGGTAGTCTTCACCGAAGCGTGCCTGAGCGTCGGCCAGAGCCAGCTGCACTTCCATCGGCGTGTAATGCTCGCTGCGGATTAGCTTCTGCAGCTTTAGCATTACCATCTTCCATGTCATGTCGGCCACCTCGTTTGCCTCTTCAAACGTCCCCTCGAAGTGCCACAACGGACTGAAACTACTCGCAAGTTCGTCCCAGTTGCGAAGCCATCGCTCCACGTCCTTGCTGCTGCCATTGTTATAGACGCATTCGTACTGCCCGAATGAGCCTTTGCGCACCGTGACGTCGATGGTCTCGCCGGGACGGGCAAAGAAGGGGATTCGGTGGAAGGAAACCTTAGAGTCTGTGGTATAGAACACCTGCTGCATCGGGTAGCTGGCAAGGAACTTCTTGCAGAACGTGCCGTCTTCGGCGATGTTGAGCACAAGGACTGTGCTTCGGTCGCTCTCGAAGACATCATTGAAGGAACATCTCATCGAAGTGAAGCCGAACTTCTCAGCATCATAGCCTTCGATGCGGCCTTTCAGCGTGATGGTGTCTGTCTGGAACCAGTCGTCGGGCACCTTCCACGGATATGCTTCTGCGAGTTCCTGCATAGTCGGGGCATTCGCTATTTGCACTTTGTAGTAGATAGCAATTGCGCCAAAGATTGCGACGATTGCTGCCACTAATGCAAGCAGGACGATGATGATTTTCTTATTCATATACATATATTAATAAGTTCATGTTTCGGGAGTATCTTTAACCACGGATTTAGCTGATTTAACGGATTATATATTCATTCATGTTCGAATTACATTCAGATTTATCAGATTAAGGGCCTCCGCCTGCGCCTGAGCGAAGCGAAGAACGCCCAATCCGTTAAATCTTTATAAATTCTCCATCAGAGGCTTACATCTGTTTAATCTGCTTAATCTGTGGTTGATTATAATCATTCGAAACATCAGTTGTTATGGCTTCTGAGTTCACGGATTCCTTTTCGTTGTCAGTTGTGCTCTTGAGTAGAGGCGATAGGTCAAGAGCCAGATGCCGATATAGACGAGGATGCCTACGATGCCCACTCCGATGATGATGTTGTGGGGGTTCGCATCCTTGATCCAGTTCATGAAGTTCATGACATTCTCCTCCGAGAAGAACATGGTGCCGATGAAGAGCAGAACCAATGGCAGAACGGTCCAGAGGATGAAGTAGAAGAGGAAGGTGATGGGGATGTTGTACTTGTACTTCCAGGCGTTGAAGAGGCTGAAGCTCCTGGTGTAGCATGCCCCCCAAATGAAGATGGTCGTAACCAACTCATAGCCATAGTCCTCCATGAAGTCTTCTAATCCAGGGGTGGCATTGTGCCAACCTTCAAAGTCGCTCCAATAGTAGGCTGCCGTGAGGGACTGGATGTCGGCATTCGTTATCATCAGGCGGAAGAGGAAGTGCAGGAAGTCTGCCACCACCACACCGCAGAAGAAGACCAGAGGCACACCAATCAGGATGACGACTGCATGCCAAATGAAGCGCTCCAGGTTTGTGGCAGGCAAGGTGAGTTCGCTGATGCGTCCCTGCTTGGTCAGGAGGACCGATAGTCATGGCGAAACTCTCCACGTTGTCCGAGGTGTTGCCCATGAGCAGGAAGCCCTTCGTGAGCATGTTGTAGAGGTAGAAGAGCACGATGGGTGTGCTGATGAACGCCATCATCATGATGGCCGAACGTGTATAGAACTTGCTGTTGACGCTGAGGTCCCAGCGAGCAACGTTTATAAATCGTTTGAAACTGAACATATCATAAAGACCCTCTCCCTAACCCTCTCCCTTAAAGGGCGAGGGAACTGCTTCGCAGGATCATGGGCAGTTGTGTATTAAATGATTTAGATACTGATAGGTTCTCTCCCTTAAGGGAGAGTTAGAGAGGGTCTTTTACTGTCTTAATAAACAACTCTTCCAGGTTGATTGGTTCGTCCTTCTCCACGAGGGGTTCGTTGAGCAGCACCTGGTTGCGCTCGATGATGCATACGTGGTCGAGCAGCAGCTCTACGTCATGCACCTGATGGGTGGAGATGATGATGGTCTTGTCTTCCGTCATGCCTTCGATGACGGCCTTGCGGAACTGGCTCTTCGAGAGGATGTCGAGGCCGTTGGTGGGTTCGTCCATGAGCAGGTAGCGTGTGTTAGCAGCCAGGGCTATGCTCATATAGACCTTCTTCTTCTGTCCCATGGAGAGTTGTCCGAGGTTGATGTCCGAGCTCATCTCGAAGCTGTCAAGGCTCTTCTGTAGGAGCTCCTCGCTGAAACGCGGATAGAAGGGCTTGATGGCGCGTACGTAAGCAGAGAGCGAGATGGCTGGCAGGTCGTACTCCTCGGGCACGAGGAACATTTCGCTGAGCACTTCCGGTCGGCGCAGAGAGGCCGAGATGCCGTCGATGGTGACACTTCCCTTCTTGGGGCGAAGCAGTCCCATCATTAAATATAATAATGTACTCTTGCCTGTGCCGTTCTTGCCCAGCAGGCCATAGATGCCGCCCTTGTCGAACTGGAGCGAGAAGCCGTCCAGC
>OMSJ01000142.1 GCA_900313705.1 uncultured Prevotellaceae bacterium | reverse complement strand
CAATACCATATAGGCAGCCAGCATCCGAAGCTATCGTCCAGCCAGCTTGCTGGCTTAACTTCCTGCGCGAAGCGCATAACTCCCTTTTTAACTTCATCTTATAACTCCCGAAACTTAAATTTATATAATCCGCAAAGGCACCCTTTGCTCCCATCTCTGGGAAGGGGTCAGATAAGTCCACGTACTTATGGGGATAAGTACACGTACTTATGGGGATAAGTACACGTACTTAGTCGGATAAGTCCACGTACTTATGGCAACAAGTACACGTACTTTTTTCCATAGGCTATTTTCGCGGATTATCATATATATCTTATTCTTCGTTCTTTACTTATGTTAAAGTTCTTTTACGTAGATGTTTCTGAAGTAGCAGCGGCTGCCATGAGCCTGCATCTCAATCTGCTCACGAGGGAAGATGGGCAGGTTGCGGTCCCAGTAGTTCTCGAGGACCACATTGTCCACCACCTTTGTGCCGTTGAGCCATACCGTTACTTTCTCGCCCTTCATCAGGATGCGGAAGGTATTCCATTCGCCCAGCTTGTTGTCCTCCACGCTTGTCGGTGTGCTTGGGTTCTTCTTGTTGTTGTAGAGTCCGCCAGAGCCAACCTGTGCTCCGACATTCGTGCGCCTGATGTCCCATATCTGCACTTGTGGCGCACCTCTCAGATAGACGCCGGCATCGGGCTCCTTGCCGTTGGGGTCGAGGCGCCAGTCAACGAGGAGTTCGAAGTCGCCATATTGCTTCACGGTGCAGAGGTTGTCCCAGCCGTTGCCGATATAGACCAGCTCACCGTTTTCCACGATCCAGTCCTTCTTCATCAGCTCGTCAGCCTTCTTCTGTGCCTCGGCCAGTTCGTTGCTGCTCATCTTGCCGCGTTTGATGGGGTCTTCGACGAGACCTTTCCATCCCTCGAGGTCCTTGCCGTTGAAGAGGCAGACGAAGCCTTCAGCATTCTTGTCAGCAGAATTGAGCCAAGCTTGGGCATTCTTCTTGTCTTTCCCCTTGAGCATAGGCAGGATGGCTGTTAGAGTCTGCCGTGTTTCTTTCCCATTGTATTCAGGGTGTGTTGACATTATGGTCCAGATGGCCTGTGCTGCTGCAGGGGCGATGTCTTCGTCTTCCAAAAGAGAAGTGGCAAAGGTCAGCGCCTGATATGTGCCGGCACTTGCCATGAGCTTGAGGGCAGCCTCACGCTGCTGTGTGTCATTGGTCTGCTCGATGATGTGGCGCAAGCAGATGACTTGGTTCTCGGGTGTCAGGAGCTCCCCTCTGACTCCCCCAAAGGGAAGGGCGATGAGCAAGAGAGAAGCCGTAATGGATTTCAGCTTCATAGTGTTAGAGTTTATGGGGTTAAAAAAGCCCCTCTCCCGCGGGAGAAGGGCTCTTCCTTTGGTCAGTTGTTGGCTGATTAGGGATGAAAATGTTATTCTTCGCAAAGTTCGGTCAGGATGCCGCAAGTGCTCTTCGGATGGAGGAATGCGATGTGCAGACCGTCGGCACCGTTGCGGGGAGCCTTGTCGATGAGGCGGATGCCCTTCTCGTCGCACATAGCGAGCGCTTCGCTCACACCGTCCTCAACCTTGAAGGCAACGTGGTGAACGCCCTTGCCACCGTTGTCGAGGAACTTCTGAACGGTGCTCTCGGGGCATGTGGGCTCCAGCAGCTCCAACTTAACCTCGCCCACCTTCAGGAAGGCTGTCTTTACCTTTTGGTCTTCTACAACTTCTGTCTTGTAAACCTCCAGTCCGAGAACGTCCTGGAAATAGGGCAGTACTGCGTCGATGCTCTGAACGGCAATGCCCAAATGCTCAATGCGTGAAATCTTCATGATTTAAGTAGTTTTTATTATTATATGGTTTTACTTATGTGTCTGTCCGGCACAATTTGCTTGCAAAGTTACATCTTTTTTTGTGAATGGCAAAGCGAAGGAAGTTTTTTTCGATGCATGACCATTGAAAAAAGGATAATCACGATATTTGGCTCCAGTCGCGATGTTCTTTCTTGAGCTCCATAAGATGGCGGTGGAGCAAAGCATTGTCTTTTGCCTGAAGTTCGGGGTCGGCATCAAGGACAAAGGTTGCTGTGTCGCGAGCCAACTGCACGAGCTGACCGTCCCGTCCCAGATTGGCAAGTTTCAGGTTGAAGGCAATGCCGCTTTGCTGTGTTCCCTCCAAATCGCCCGGCCCACGTAGCTTCAAGTCGGCTTCGGCTATTTCAAAGCCGTCGTTGGTCTCTGTCATTATCTGAAGCCGCTTGCGAGTTTCGGCTGACAGCTTGAAGTTGGATACGAGGATGCAATAGGATTGCTCGGCACCTCGTCCTACCCTGCCGCGCAGTTGATGCAATTGTGCGAGCCCGAAGCGCTCGGCATTCTGGATAATCATAACTGAAGCGTTAGGAACATTGACACCTACCTCGATGACGGTGGTGGCAACGAGAATCTGTGTCTCACCTGATACAAACTTCTGCATCTCGGCGTCTTTCTCGGAAGGCTTCATCTGGCCGTGCACCATGCTTATCTTGTATTGCGGGAAGACCTCTTTGAGGTGGGCATACTCGTCCTGCACGTTCTTCAGGTCGAGCTTCTCGCTTTCCTTTACGAGAGGGAAGACGAAATAGACCTGATGCCCCGCCTCTATCTCGCGGATGACGCCGCGATAGAGCTGTTCAGGCTGGTTGTCGTAGATGTGCATTGTGCGTACGGGTTTGCGGCCCGGCGGCAGTTCGTCGATGACTGAGACATCGAGGTCGCCGTAAACAGTCATGGCAAGTGTGCGAGGGATAGGGGTTGCCGTCATGACGAGAACGTGAGGGGGGAGTGAATCAGCTTTTTGCAGTCTTGCCCTTTGCGCTACGCCGAAGCGGTGCTGCTCGTCGATGATGATGAGGCCGAGGTTGCGAAACTGGACGTTATCCTCTATCACGGCATGAGTGCCTATCAGGATGTGGATGCTGCCGTCCAGCAGTCCTGCTTCGATAGCACTCCGCTTTTTGCCTTTGACATTTCCTGTCAGCAGCTCAACGCGGACAGGCATGTCCTTCAGGAACCCGATGAATGTCTGCAAATGCTGCTCTGCGAGTATCTCAGTCGGAGCCATGATGCAGGTTTGGCAACCGTTGTCTATGGCAATGAGCATTATCATTAAGGCCACGAGCGTCTTTCCGCTCCCGACGTCGCCTTGCAGGAGGCGGTTCATCTGGTGCCCGCTCTTCATGTCAGCATGCATCTCGCGTATGACACGCTTCTGTGCTTCTGTCAAAGGGAATGGCAAATAACGATGGAAGAAGGTGTTGAAGAGTTCGCCAACACGAGTGAACCGTCTGCCCTGACGTTCCTGCTGCCGTTTGCGTGCATAGGACATGATAACGAGCTGGATATAGAAGAGCTCCTCAAACTTCAGCCGCATGTTGGCTGCAGCAAGTTCGTCGGCTGTCGTGGGGTAGTGTGCAGCACGAAGGGCTTTGTCGAGCGACATGAGGTGCAGTCGCTCTATAATATAGGTGGGCAACGTTTCGGGCAACGTCCAGGTGAGCTTGCTGAAGAGGGCACTTGTGAAGCGTTCCATAGAACGTGAGGTCATGCCGGATTTCTTCATGCGCTCAGTCGTGGTGTAGTAGGGCTGCATACTCATCTTGCTGAGCGTCATCGACTCTGGATTGTCCAAGTCCGGATGAATGACGCTGAGCCTGCCTCCATATACCCCGGGACGTCCGAAGAGGATATAGTCCTTGCGTACCTTTACGCTCTGCTTGATGTATCGGATGCCATGAAACCAGGTGACGTCGAGGAACATCTCTCCATCCCAGAAGTGTCCTGTCAGTCGATGCTTACGTCCTTCGCCTGCCTCTTCGAAACTGAGGAACTGCCCCAGCACTTGTACGAAGGGCATTTCTGTGGTCAGCTCGCTGACTTTGTAGAGGCGGCTGCGGTCGATGTGCTTGTAGGGGAAGTTATACAACAAGTCGTGCCAGGTTTTGATACCCAGCTCCATCTCCAACATCTTTGCCCTTTGCGGGCCGATGCCTGGCAAGTAGGT
>OMSJ01000143.1 GCA_900313705.1 uncultured Prevotellaceae bacterium | reverse complement strand
CGTGACAGGTACAGCCACCGCAGGCGGTACGCTGAAGTTCGAGGGTCAGACTGTAACTAACGGCAGCAAGAAGCTGCTCGTTGAACGCGAGAAAGACGTCGTATTCGAGATGAATCCCGATGAGAACTACGACTTCACCAGCCTCACCGTCAACGGCACGGCTGTCAACATTGCAGGCAGAGTCTATACCTATCCCAACCTGCTGCAGGACATCGAGGTGAAGGCCACCTTCACCGAGAAGCCTAAGTTTGACATCCAGGCTACTGCTACAGGCGGCACAGTATCGCTGAACGGCGCTAACTTCTCCGCTTCGCAGAACATCAAGGTTTATCGCGACACGGACGTTACCCTCGCCATCGCAGCAAACGAAGGCTACGAGAATCCGAAGGTGACTGTCAACGGTCAGGACGTAACCGCACAGCTCCAGAACAACACCCTGAAGCTGGAGAACATCCAGGAAGCCAAGACCATCGTCGTGACCTACTCGAAGATGAAGTTCCAGATTGCCAAGCAGACGACACAGAACGGCAGCATCGAGCTGAGCAAGACCGTGGTAGAATGGGGCGACAGCTTCACCGCCACCTTCACTCCTGCCACAGGCTATGAACTGGCAACGGCTACCCTCAACAACCAGGATGTGACCGCTCAGGTTGCTGACAACGTGCTCACCGTGACCGACGTCAAGGAGAACAAGACCGTGGGCGCAACCTTCCAGAAAGTTATCTTCAACGTCACCATCAGCGGCGGCGGTATTAGCGTCAGCAACACGAACCCGAAGTACGGCGACAACGTGACCGTGACCATCGACGATGATCCCGACCGCACACTCGTCAGCCTGATTGTCAATGGCCAGGACGTGACCGCTCAGGTAACGGGCGGACAGTACATTATTAAGAATGTAACAGGCAACGTGACCATCGAGGCTACCTTCAAGTCGACGAAGGAGTTCATCACCATGACTGGCGAATACGCTACCTTCAGCTGCCCGCAGGACCTCGACTTCACCAGCAGCGACCTCCGTGCTTACATCGCATCGGGCTTCAACAAGGCAACGAACCAGGTGCTCCTGACTCGCGTCAAGGACGTACCCGCAGGCACTGGCGTCTTCCTCGTTGGTGAACCGAACACGACCTACAAGATTCCGTACAGCGTGACAACGTCCTACTATGTCAACCTCTTCCAGGCTAACCTGCAGAAGACCGACATTCCTGCCACCGCTGGAAACTTTAGCAACTACATTTATGATGTACAGGACAGCGAGCCGGGCTTCTATCCCATCGACGGCAAAGCAACCCTCCTGGCACAGACGGCTTACCTGCAGTTGCCCACCAGCTTCGTGGCTGCCGGTGTGAAGGTGAACGTCATCTTCGAGGAAGACGTCATCGATGGCATCGAAGAGTTCCGCATCAGCGACGAAGATGCTGACATCTACGACCTTGCAGGCCGTCGCCTCGGCAAGATGCAACGCGGCATCAACATCGTAAACGGCAAGAAGGTTCTGGTTAAGTAGAAGAAGACCAAGACCCCCTCTAACTCCCCCTCTAGGGGGAGAACACAAAGCGCCTCAGGCACGATGCCTGGGGCGCTTTGATTGTCTTATGGGGCTAATGGGGCTAATGAGGCTTATGAGGCTAATGGAGCTAATGAGGCTAATGGGGCTCATGGGGCTTATGGGCAAAAAAAGGCCCCTCTCGGTTGGTGGAGAGGGGCCTTTGCTGATGATGGTTCCTATTATTCTGCTACAGGAGCTTCGCCTTCTTCGTGACGGGGACGATGCTCAAAGCGCTGTCCTTCGCCATGTTCGCGGCGCTGACTTTCCCTACGGCCGTCGAGCGATGCTTCACCACGCTCGGGGCGAGGACGACGCTCTCCACGCTCTCCGCGCTCGGGACGGGGACGGCGCTCACGCTCTACATAGCCTTCGGGTTTCTCGAGGAGTGCACGACGGCTGAGCTTGAACTTGCCGGTCTTGGGGTCAATCTCCAGGAGCTTCACCTGCAGCTTGTCGCCTTCCTTGATGCCTGCCTCTTCGACGGTCTCAAGGCGCTTCCAGTCTATCTCGCTGATGTGGAGCAGACCGTCCTTGCCTGGCATAAACTCTACGAAGCAGCCGTAAGGCATGATGCTGCGCACGGTGCCTTCATAGACCTCGCCTATCTCGGGCACAGCGACGATGGCCTTAATCTTTGCCATAGCTGCGTCGATGCACTCCTTGTTGGGACCGCTGACCTGAATCTTGCCTACGCCATCCTCTTCGTCGATGGTGATGGTGGCGCCTGTCTCTTCCTGCATACCCTGGATAATCTTTCCGCCCGGGCCGATGACGGCACCGATGAATTCCTTCGGGATAATCATCTGCTCGATGCGCGGCACGTGAGGCTTCAGCTCTGGACGTGGTTTGTCGAGCGTCTTCATCATCTCTGCGAGGATATGCTCGCGGCCTGCCTTTGCCTGCATGAGGGCCTTTTCGAGAATCTCATAGCTGAGTCCGTCGCACTTGATGTCCATCTGTGTAGCGGTCAGGCCGTTGGGTGTGCCGGTGGTCTTGAAGTCCATATCGCCGAGGTGGTCCTCGTCGCCAAGAATGTCAGAGAGTACTGCGTACTTGTCTTCACCGGGGTTCTTGATGAGACCCATAGCGATGCCGCTGACGGGAGCCTTGATGGGCACACCGGCGTCCATGAGTGCCAGGCAGCCTGCGCAGGTGCTGGCCATTGAGCTGGAACCGTTGCTCTCCAGGATGTCGCTCACGACGCGGATGGTGTAGGGGAAGTCTGCGGGTATCTGACCCTTGAGGCCTCGCCATGCCAGATGGCCGTGACCAATCTCGCGACGGCCTACACCACGCTGAGCCTTTGCCTCGCCTGTGGAGAAGGGAGGGAAGTTGTAGTGGAGCAGGAAGCGCTGGTACTCACGTACGAGGACATCGTCGATGAGCTTCTCGTCGAGCTTTGTACCGAGGGTACATGTGGCCAGCGACTGTGTCTCGCCACGTGTGAAGATGGCGCTTCCGTGAGGTCCGGGCAGGGGACTTGCTTCGCACCAGATGGGGCGTATGTCAGTTGTCTTACGACCGTCGAGGCGAATGCCTTCGTCGAGGATGCAACGGCGCATGGCGTCCTTCTCTACATCGTGGTAGTAGCGGTCGATGAGTGTGTTCTTCTCTTCGAGTTCAGCAGCTTCCATGTCTGCATGAGCCTCGGCATAGGCTGCTTTGAAGTCCTCGCGGATAGCTTCGAAGGCTTCGGCGCGGGCGTGCTTCTCGAGGCCCTGCTTCGTAATGTCGTAGGCTTTCTGATAGCAAGCCTGCTTGACAGCTTCACGGAGCTCGTCGTCGTTCACCTCGTGGCAGTATTCGCGCTTCACGTCCTTTCCGAGCTCTTTGCTCAGCTCCTTCTGGAGTCGGCACATGGGCTTGATGGCCTCGTGAGCGCACTTGAGTGCAGCCAGGAGGTCGCTCTCCTGCACTTCCTTCATCTCGCCTTCCACCATCATGATGTTCTCTTCGGTGGCACCGACCATGAGGTCCATGTCAGCCTCAGCGAGCTGCTGGAAGGTGGGGTTGATGACGAACTCGCCACCAATACGTGCTACGCGCACCTCGGAGATGGGACCTTCGAAGGGAATGTCGCTGCAAGCCAGAGCTGCAGAAGCGGCAAAGCCAGCCAGAGCATCGGGCATGTCCTGTCCATCGGCAGAGAAGAGGATTACATTCACATAAACTTCAGCATGGTAGTTGCTGGGGAAAAGGGGACGCAGGGCGCGGTCCACCAGACGACAAGTCAGTATCTCGTCGTCGTTTGCCTTACCCTCACGCTTCGTAAAACCGCCGGGAAAACGTCCGGCTGCAAAATACTTCTCTCTGTACTCTACCTGTAAGGGCATGAAATCTGTACCGGGAACGGCATCTTTAGCTGCGCAAACAGTGGCCAGGAGCATGGTGTTGTTCATACGCAACATAACAGCTCCATCGGCTTGCTTGGCAAGTTTCCCGGTCTCGATGCTGATGGTT
>OMSJ01000146.1 GCA_900313705.1 uncultured Prevotellaceae bacterium | reverse complement strand
ATGGCTGCCGTGCTGGGTCACACCCAGTCGCTGCACACCAACGCCCTCGACGAAGCCATCGCCCTGCCCACAGACTTCTCGGCTCGTATCGCACGTAACACTCAGATCTACATCCAGAACGAGACGCAAGTCTGCAAGCACATCGACCCGTGGGCCGGCTCTTACTACGTGGAGAAGCTCACCTACGAGCTGTACCACAAGGCATGGGAGCACATCCAGGAGATTGAGAAGCTGGGCGGCATGGCAAAGGCCATCGAGACCGGTCTGCCAAAGATGCGTATCGAGGAAGCTTCTGCCCGCACTCAGGCCCGCATCGACAGCGGCGTACAGACCATCGTCGGCGTGAACAAGTACCGCCTCGAGCATGAAGATCCCATCGACATCCTCGAGATTGACAACACCGCCGTGCGCCTGCAGCAGGAAGCTTCGCTGAAGGAACTCAAGGCAAAGCGCGACGAGGCACAGGTGAAGAAGGACCTCGAGGCCATCACCGAATGCGTCCGCGAGTTCAACGAGGGCAAGAAGAGCGAGCACAACCTGCTCGACCTGGCTGTCATCGCCGCCGGACATCGTGCCACGCTGGGTGAAATCAGCGATGCCTGCGAAGCCATCGTGGGCCGTTACAAAGCAGTAATCAGAACTATTTCAGGCGTGTATAGAAGTGAAAGCAAGAACGACAAGCTCTTCGACAAGGCTTGCGAAATGACCGACGCCTTCGCCAAGAAGGAAGGCCGCCGTCCCCGCATCATGGTTGCCAAGATGGGTCAGGACGGTCACGACCGTGGCGCGAAGGTAGTGGCAACAGGTTATGCCGACTGTGGCTTCGACGTGGATATGGGCCCGCTGTTCCAGACTCCTGCCGAAGCAGCACGTCAGGCCGTAGAGAACGACGTGGACATCGTAGGTGCCAGCTCGCTGGCAGCAGGCCACAAGACGCTGATTCCTCAGCTCATCGAAGAGCTGAAGAAGCTGGGCCGCGAGGACATCATGGTCACAGCCGGCGGCGTCATCCCTGCTCAGGACTACGACTTCCTCTACAAGGCTGGCGTGGCCTGCATCTTCGGCCCCGGCACTCCTGTCCCCTACTCCGCTTGCGAGATGATGAAGATTCTCTTAGGAGAGGAATAAGCGACTGAAGGCTGACCCCTGAAGGTCAGCTTTCCCCTCTTGCCCCTCTGCTGATAGCAATATCGGCAGAGGGGTTTTTGTTTTATGTCTGTCCAAGGGAATTAACGCAACATAAGTCGGTGAGGACATCGGCTCCGGCCGGAACAAGACGGCACAAGCCGTGGGGACAAACCTTTTCCAACGTGGCAACAAATCCTTCTGGGCTCGATACAAAATTATTTTCAAGGCTTGAAAATATATTTTCAGGCTTTGGTTATATATTTTCAAGGCTTGATTATATATTTTCAAGCCTTGAAAATAATTTTCCTACCCGCTGCGCAGAGTTTGTCCCTTGCGCGGGAAGGAGTTCTGTAAGTGTGTATCGGAATTTATACGCGGTTGTCTTTAGGGAAGACAACTTGTGGTTTGAAGGTCTTTGCCTCCTCGAAGTCCATAAGTGCATACGACATGATGATGACAACATCGCCTACAAGCACCTTGCGGGCCGCTGCTCCGTTGAGGCAGATACAGCCCGAACCACGCTCACCACGAATAACATACGTCTCGAAGCGCTCGCCATTGTTGTTATCTACGACTTGCACCTTCTCGCCCGCAATGAGCCCGGCAGCATCCATCAGGTCTTCGTCGATGGTGATGCTGCCCATGTAGTTAAGGTTTGCCTCGGTGACGGTAACACAATGCAATTTTGACTTCAGTACTTCTATCATCATGTCTATTTGTATCTGATATGGTCGATAAGTCGGATAGGTTTCGTGCCACAGAAGACGGTGATGCAGCCCACGATACTCGGCGCATCGTCCCATGAAGAGACGTCGGCCAGGCTGTCGCCGTCCACGATGCTGAAGTACTGCACCTCCAGGCCGTCGATGCTGTTGATGGCATCCACCACATAGTCGTGCGTCTGCTGGACGGTAAGACCAAGCGAGCGGCTCTCATTCATAATGCGGTAGATGTTGGCTGCCGTGGCGCGCTCCTGGTCGGTGAGGAGCGTATTGCGGCTGCTCATGGCAAGTCCATCGCTCTGGCGGACAACAGGACAAGGCACAATCTCGAGCTTGAAGCCGAGGTCATCAACCATACGGCGGATGACGGCTATCTGCTGGTAGTCCTTCTCGCCGAAATAGGCACGGTCGGGCTCGACATAAGAGAGAAGCTTGCTCACCACCTGACACACCCCGTTGAAGTGACCGGGACGCATGGCTCCCTCCATGACGCTGTCGGTGGGAGGATAGCTGAACTGGCGGGTATCGGGCTCGGGATAGACTTCGGCCACACTGGGAGCGAAGGCAATGTCCGCGCCACACTTTTCGAGCAGTTGACAATCAGCTTCGAGTGTACGAGGATAGCGCTCCAGGTCCTTCGGGTCGTTGAACTGTGTCGGATTGAGGAAGATGCTCACTACGGTGACATCGTTTTCTGCAACACTCCTCACTACAAGCGAGGCGTGTCCCTCATGCAGAGCGCCCATCGTGGGCACAAAGCCTACGCTGCTGTGTCCTTGCCTGCGATGCAGGTCCAGACAGTCGCGCAGCTTACTGATAGTTCTTACTATTTCCATGTCTGATTCGGAAAATCGTGCAAAGTAACATAGTTTTTATGAAATAAGAAAGCTTTTTGTGCATTATTATTCTAAAAAGTGTGAAAAGCAGCGGTTTTTCATTGTTATGTGCGAAAATAATCGTACCTTTGCACGGATAGTAATGCACAGAAAGAGATGACAAAAGCCAAGAAGATACTCTTCGTCACACAAGAGATGGTGCCTTTTGTGCCTGAAACCGACATGGCTCAGATGGGCAGATACCTGCCACAGGCAGTTCAGGAAAAGAGCAGGGAAATACGCTCCTTCATGCCCAAATGGGGTACCATCAACGAGCGTCGTAACCAGCTGCATGAAGTCATCAGGCTAAGCGGCATAAACATCGTGGTCGATGACACGGACCATCCCCTCGTCATCAAGGTGGCAAGCATCACGGCTGCCAGAATGCAAATCTACTTCATCGACAACGACGACTTCTTCGAGAAGCGCAAGATGGCTACCGACGACAACGGCAAGGAGTACGAAGACAACGCCGAGCGCGCCGCCTTCTATGCCCGCGGCGTATTGGAGACCATCAAGAAGCTGAAATGGTCGCCCGACATCATCCACTGCCAAGGATGGATGGGCAGCTTCATCCCGCTCTACATCAAGACAGCATACGCCGAGGAACCCTCCTATCGCGACTGCAAAGTCATCTACACTCCCTCCACCCAAATGCTCTCGGCCTCGGTTCCGGCAAACATGGACGGCATCATCGCTTTCCGCAATGCCACCATATCAGCCACCAGGGGACTGGGCGAGAAGAAGCTTGTGCCCATGCTCAACAAACTCGGCATCAAGTATGCCGACGGCATCGGCTTCCTGGCGAAGAACGATGAACTCACCGCCTATGCAGAAGGACTCGGCAAACCCTGCCTGCAACCCGTCTGCATAGAAGACTACGGCATCCACTACCCCACTTTCTACGACACCATCTGGAACATCGGCAGAGCTCCAGAAGAAGACGACGAATCCAACTAATTCGCTTTGTTACCCCTATTAACGCATATCAGAAACACATGAAACATACCTTCCCGGCATGGTCTGCTATTGCCTTGACCATTGCTTTCATACTTACGAGCTGCAGCGAAGACACCGGTTCGCTGGGTGTCTATCCCATGCAAGACGCCATCAGCACCGACACCGCATCCTTCGGCATCCTCTCAAGCAGCGTTGCCAACGACATCGTGCCAGCCAACAGCACAGCCTGCTTCCTCGGCAAAGTCATCGACCCGGAGATTGACAAGGCCATCACAGCCACCTTTGCCACACAGTTCCACATCTTCGAGAACTACAGCTTCCCCGACGAAGCACACATCGTCAAGACCGACGACGCACGCCAAGTCAACGAAAACGGCCACCTCTGCGACTCCATCGAGATACGTCTCTTCATCAAGAGCACCTTCGGCGACAAGAACAACCCGATGAAGATTGAAGTGTGGCCGCTCAGCTCGGATGAAAGCAAACTGCTGAAAGAATCAACAACCCTCTACTCCAACACCGACCTGGAGCAGTTCGCAGACATGAGCAACGGTCCCCTTGCGACAAAGGTCATCACCGCCACAGACTACATCATGAGCAACGCACAACGCGCCAGCAGCAACTACTCCCGCAACGTACGCATCGTATTGCCGCGCGAGTTCGGCGACAACATCATGCAGAAATACTATGCCAACCCCGATAACTTCCGCGACTCCTACTCATTCATACGCAACGTCTGCCCCGGCTTCCTGTTCCGCACCGCAGGCGGCACCGGCACCATGCTCAGTCTGGAGGTCTGCACCATGAACCTTGGCTTCAGCTACAAGAAAGATGCCTACCCCGACTCCGTCATCGTCTCACAAAGCCGATTCGCTGCCACACCGGAAGTCATACAGAGCACTCAATTTGAGAACAGCAGCGACCTCTCCCTGCTGATAGACAAGATGAATGCCAACGGAAGCGACACCACCATGCTCAAGACGCCGGCAGGCATCTGCACCGAGCTCATCCTGCCCGTCGATGAGATATACAAGGGACACGAGACAGACAGCATCACCCGCGCTGCCCTGACACTCTTCCGCATCAACAACCAAGACCTGGACGCAAAGGACGACGACTATGCCCTGGGCATTCCGCAGAACATTCTACTCGTGCGAAAGCAAAACCTCAAGAGCTTCTTCGACAACCACCAGGTGAGCGACTCGCGGCAATCCTTCACCACTGCCTTCCAGCCGACATACAATTGCTATACCTTCAACAACCTCGGTCCCCTCATCTCCTATTGCCACCACGAGAAGGAGAAAAGCATGAAGGAACTCAACATGACTGAAGAAGAGTGGAACACCCAGCACCCCGACTGGAACCACGTACTGCTCGTTCCCGTCACCGTCGCTACTGCCACGAACAGCTCGGGCACCGTCTCGCAGATTTCCGTCAACCAAGACATGAGCCTCTGCAGCACGAAACTTGTACGCGGCACAGCAGCATCCCCAATCAAGATGCAAGTCACATACACACGCTTCGCAGGAAAATAAACAGCAACCACGAGCAGCACGAATCAGCAGGCGACGCCATCGGACGCACCTCATTCGCGCAGTTTCTGGAACTCGTGGCTTTACATTAAACTATAGTAAGAACAATTATTAACACCACAAAACGATGAAACGAATTCTGCTTTTCGCGGTCATGCTCCTCAGCCTGACCTTAGTTGCTCCGTCTGCCGTGCAGGCTGGGGCCAAACGCGACGCTCGTGTCGCCTACGTCCTGAAGAACCTCAGACTCAAGAGCGACGTCCAAGAGAAGTTCAAGCCTCTGCTCGAAGCCTTCCTCAAAGAGCTCTCCGACGTGAAAGACCCCTATGAGGACCTCAAGGACGAGCTGCAGGATGCTATTGACACGAACAAGCTCACCGCCGCACAGTGCGACAAGCTCTTCGAGCTGAAGCAGAAGCAGGAGGAGCAGGAACCGGCTGTCCTGCGCAAATGGTACGCTAAGTTCAAGACGGTGCTCACTACTCAGCAGGCCTACAAGGCGATGAAGCTCAGCGACGACAAGCTGAAGTAACCGGATTTGCTCTTCGGCGGGGCGGATGACGCCACTTGGGTCATTGCCAGTACCACCGTGGGAAAACTCCAGTACCACCGTGGTAGTACTGGAGTTTTCCCACGGTGGTACTGGCAACGCCGCAGCAAGCATAACATGCAAAACTATCGTAAACAAACAGTGAAACCATAGATTTAATATATGGCAACGACAGACGACAAGAAGATTATCTTCTCGATGGTCGGCGTAAGCAAGACCATTCAGCAGAACCAGAAGCAAGTCCTCAAGAACATCTACCTCAGCTTCTTCTACGGAGCCAAGATAGGCATCGTGGGCATGAACGGCGCGGGCAAATCGACGCTGATGAAGATTATTGCCGGCATCGAGCAGCAATATCAGGGCAACGTGGTGTGGAGCCCGGGCTACAGCGTGGGCTATCTGGAGCAGGAACCCAAGCTCGACGACGACAAGACGGTCATCGAGGTGGTGAAGGAAGGCGTACAGCACATCGTGGACGCCCTTCAGGAATACGAAGAGATAAACCAGAAATTCGGCCTGCCCGAGTACTACGAGGACGAGGACAAGATGAACCAGCTCTTCGCTCGGCAGGGCGAGTTGCAGGACATCATCGACAGCACCGACGCCTGGAACCTCGACAGCAAGCTGGAA
>OMSJ01000152.1 GCA_900313705.1 uncultured Prevotellaceae bacterium | reverse complement strand
ACTTTAGTTAGGGGTAACCAAAGGTAGTGATTTTATCTTAGCTATCTTTCTTATGGCTCATTTATTTGTTGATTACCTATGCATTTGTCGGATGAACCAAATATAATTCATGTATGAATTATTAAAATCTGTGTAATCCGTTGTAAATTATAAATCAGTTTAATCCGTTTAATCTGTGGTTACAATCGCCTTCGGCGAAGTGAAAAGTGAAGAGTGAAGAGTGAAGAATCAAAGTTACCTTCATCTGCCTGTAATCAGTTCCCTTCGTGCGAGTCGTGGTTCTGTTCGGAGTCGTCGTCGCGCGTCTGTGCGTTGTCTTTCTCCCCGTGCGGGTCGGGGAAGCGTTTATCTCCGTTGCTGACTTCTTCTTCCCAGGGCTTGATGGTCTTTGCCTCGCCCGTGTGGTCGTCTTTTCTGACCCAGTAGCTACCTAATCCCATTGTCGTGTCGTTTTTGGTTTCTGTGCGCAAAGTTACGAAAAATGCACTATATGTTCCAAGCTTAGGGCGAGAAAAATCAAACAAAACGAGAAATCACGACACCTTTTTTCCGTTTCGGTCCCTCGCCACGGGTCGCGCGGGTCCACTCTACACGTACTTGTCCAACTAAGTACACGTACTTATCCAACTAACTACACGTACTTGTCCAACTACCAACGCCTGTTTTGCCATACCTCCAAACCCTCTTTTGGTTAAAAATCTGTGCGCTGTTTGACTGCATAACCTTGTTACCTTCCACTATCTTAACTTACAACCAGTCTTCACTCTTTTGTAACTCGCTGAGTAACAGCAGTGACGCGAAATTAGCCCGTTTTTCCCTTTAACTGGACATTTGTGCGTCCGGACGCAAAAGACGCGCTTAGAATCGATGGAAATCAGAAGTTCCTTGACATCTTCACCTTTATGCTTCAGCCGGAACGCCATAATCTTCCGATGAAACTTCAATTCGCAGGAAACGTTCAAACAGAGCGGTATTGGGCAGAAATTATGTCGGGATACGCCTGCGCTTCAGCAAAAA
Source organism: uncultured Prevotellaceae bacterium (assembly GCA_900313705.1). Taxonomy (GTDB): domain Bacteria; phylum Bacteroidota; class Bacteroidia; order Bacteroidales; family Bacteroidaceae; genus Physcousia. Next base: position 5,622 of record OMSJ01000152.1, on the reverse strand, counting down.
ATCGATTATTTTAAGCGTTTTTTAATTATTTTTCCTAAAAAGTGTTGTTAGTTTGGATAAGAATGTATAAATTTGCAAACAGAAACGACCATGCAAATGGGCTTGCCCGATAGGATAAACGTATAATATAATATAGTAAGAAAAAGATAGTAAGAATGAAAAAACTTATTATTTACGCAGCACTTCTTTTGTTGTCAAGTAGCGTAACCGCCCAGAAGGTGGACTTCTCCGTCGTGTTTGTGCCGGAGGAAAGCGGTAATAACATCACGCGTATCTCAGCAGCAGGTGACTATGTATGCCTCCCCGTCGTGAAGCGCAGCGCCAATGGCGTGAGCTGGTTCACCAACCGCATCCTGGGCATCTCGCCCGACGGAACCTCCCTGGCCTATCTGTCCGCCAGAAATAATGCCACCAACATCTTCATTACCGACCTCAGCAAGCAGGGCGGCAGCGTGCAGCGCACCAACCGACAGGGCGTGCAGGACTTCTCATTCTCGCCCGACGGCAAGTACATCTGCTTCTCGGAGGTGAGAGGAAAAGAGTGTCAGTTGTTCCAGACCGACGCCAAGAACGGCTATGTCTGCAGGCAGATTACCAGCGGCGCAAAGGACTATTCGCCCGTCTATTCCAACGACATGAAGCAGGTCTTCTTCGCTCGCGAGGAGCGGAACGGCTTCAGCGTCTGGAGCTATAGCATGGCCAACAATTTCCTGGCCACTTATTCCGTCGGCCTCAACCCCTATCCCGTCTCGGAAGAGAGTGCCTACTATTGCACCCGACTCAGTGCCGTGGGCAATTGCGAGATATGGAGGGTGAACTACGAGACAGGTATGGAAGAATGCATTGTCAGCGACCCCAACCGTTCCTTCGCTTCGCCTATACTCTCTCCCGACGGCAAGTGGCTCCTCATGGCTGGCGGTAGCAAGATAGAGTCCGGCTCGTTCAAGTACTGGAATACCGACATCTATGCCTGCCGGACAGACGGCTCGAACCTCACCCAGCTCACCTACCATGCTGCCGACGACCTGAGCCCCATCTGGAGCCCAGACGGCAAGCAGATATACTTCATCTCGCAGCGAGGAGATGCTGAAGGCACAGCCAACATCTGGCGCATGGACTTCAATTACTAAAGGAAGACAGTAAGGAAACAATTTTCGTTAACATAATTATTAACTTAAACTTTATTATTATGAAAGCAATTAAACTTTTGTCAGTTGCCTTTGCAATGGCTTTTGCAATGAACGCTAACGCACAGTTCGTGAATGCCGGTGGCTCAAGCAGCAACGGTGAATCCGTGGACTATGAGTACTATGAAGGCTATGGTAAGGACAAGTGCATGACCAACGAACTAGCTTGGGGTCTGGGCTGGCAGCTCAGAAGAGAACTTAACAAGTACGTTGCCCTCAATATCGTAGGTGTCAACTACATGGCAGGCGGCTGGGTAAGCCCTGATAAGTCAGGATATGTAAACTTCCGCTTCCTGGGTGCTCGTGGCTATTCTCCTTCTTGGAAATGGATTAGAGGCTATGTGGACCTGAACATGGGTTATACGCTCGGGTATGTTGCAGGAGAGTCTTATAAGTATTCATCTGGTGGATATACAGTTAAAGTTGAAACAGATGACTATACATCTCATCACTTCGGTCTTGATTTTGGCGTAGGTATTCAACTGCACAAGAGATTTGCCATTGGCTACCACATGACCTATCTGACCGATTATAATGTTACTACAGGAGAAGGTAAGTATAAGCAAACTGTTCCCATTGGTGGCACCATGCACTTCTGCAAACTCTCTGTCCTCTTCTAAGGCTTAGACAGAACTTCTCATAAACGAGAGGAACTAAATTTATAGCTAAGGCTCGGAGAAGTCCCCTTCAGGGGTTCTCTCCGAGCCTTAGCTGTATGTGTCTCTGCTTTTTCCTTCGTTGCAGCCCTCTTTATGCTCCCCTAAAAGGGGAAGTTTATGTCAAAAAGCCATGCATTGCATATTTTTGACTGCTGATTGCTTGCACTTAGGATTATTTTTGCTAACTTTGTACGCAAATTGAGGAAATAAAAATAGTAAATCATTAAATAGTAAATCCTAATTATGTCAACAAGAAGAAGTTTTTTGAAGGGTATGGGCCTTGCTACGGCTGGTATGGCCCTGGCTCCCGGAGAGCTGTTGGCTGCCAAGAAGAAACAGCAGCCCGCTCCTGCACCCAAGAATGAGAAAGTAAGAATTGCCTACATCGGCATCGGCAACCGCGGTCAGCAGAACATCGACGAGTTCGCCAAGACAAACATGGTGGACGTCGTCGCCCTCTGCGACGTTGACCTGCAAGGCAAGCAATGCGAGAAGGCACTGAAGATGTATCCCAATGCCAAGCGCTTCACCGACTTCCGCAAGCTCTTCGACGAGTACAGCGACAAGTTCGACGCCGTGGCCGTCAGCGTGCCCGACCACACACACTTCTTCGTCTGCATGGCGGCCATGAAGCATGGCAAGCATGTCTATTGCGAGAAGCCCCTCATCCGTACCTTCCAGGAGGGCGAGATACTCATCGAGATGGCCAACCGTCACCCCGAGCTCGCCACACAGGTGGGCAACCAGGGACACTCCGAAGCCAACTACTTCCAGTTCAAGGCTTGGCAGGAAGCCGGAATCATCAAGGACGTGACGAAGGTGGTGGCTCACATGAACAACGACCGCCGCTGGCACAAGTACGACTGGAACATGACCAAGATGCCCGAAGGCGACCCCATCCCCGAAGGCATGGACTACGACACATGGCACGGCGGTATCCGCTACCACAACTTCAGCAAGCTCTATCACCAAGGCGACTGGCGCAGTTGGTACGACTTCGGCATGGGCGCTCTCGGCGACTGGGGTGCTCACCTCCTCGATACCGTTCACGAGTTCCTCAACCTCGGACTGCCCTACGAAATCAACATGAAGTATGCGAAGAACCACAATGAGTTCTTCTATCCCTTCAGCAGCACCATCGAGTTCCGCTTCGGCGCACGCGGCAACATGCCTCCCTGCGACGTCATCTGGTACGACGGCGTTGACAACCAGCCGCCATTGCCCGAAGGCTACGGCGAGAGCAAGCTGGCCGACGGCATCCCCGCCAGCGGTCAGGGCGAATACACCAAGCTGAAGCTCAACCCGGGCAAGATCATCTATGGCCGCGACCTCACCTTCAAGGGAGCCAGCCACGGCAGTACCCTCGAAATCATTCCCGCCGAGAAGGCCAAGGAGATGGAAGGCAAGCTGCCCCAAGTGCCCAAGAGCCCAAGCAACCACTACGTCAACTTCCTGCGTGCCTGCAAGGGAGAAGAGAAGACACGCTCGCCCTTCCAGATTGCCGGCGTGCTCTGTCAGGTCTTCTGCCTCGGCGTCATCGCCCAGCGCCTGAACACCCAGCTCTTCTTCGACCCGCGCACCAAGAAGTTCACCAACAACGAGTTCGCCAACGCCATGCTCAGCGGTATGCCCCCGCGCAGAGGATGGGAAGAGTTCTATAAACTGGATTAAATAAAAGTGGTTAGTGGTTAGAGGTTAGTGGTAAGAGAATACCTTTGGCTCCTCATGGGCTTCCCTAACATTCCTCTAACCTCTAACCCCTAACCTCTAACCCCTAAACGACCAAACACAATGAAAAAGCTTATCATATTTGCAATGGCAATGTTGCCAGTATTGCCTGTGGCAGCACAGAAGAAACAAAAGAATCAGAAGAAAGATAATGTACAGGTTGTAGAAAAGATAGTTGAAAAGATAGTTGAGAAGCCTGTAGAAAAGGTGATTGAGAAAGTAGTTGTAAAAGAGGTTGAGGTACCGGTTTCCACATCGGACAACGCACTCACAGAACAGGAACGTCGCGAGGGCTGGAAGCTCCTGTGGGACGGCAAGACCACCAACGGCTGGCGCGGTGCCAAGATTAAGACCTTCCCCAAGAAGGGCTGGCGTATCGAGGACGGCGTGCTCAAGGTGGAGAAGGCTAATGGTGCCGAGAGCGGCAACGGCGGCGACATCGTCACTGAGAAGAACTACCACAACTTCATCCTCAAGGTCGATTTCAAGATTACCGAAGGTGCCAACAGCGGCATCAAGTACTTCGTTGACCCCGACATGAACCTGGGCGAGGGCAGTGCCATCGGCTGCGAGTTCCAGATCCTCGACGACCTGCGTCACCCCGATGCCAAGCTCGGCGTGAAGGGCAACCGCAAGCTCGGCTCACTCTACGACCTCATCCCTGCTCCCGAGCAGAAGCCTTTCGACATCACCAAATGGAACACCGCAATGGTCATCGTCAAGGACAACCACGTAGAGCATTGGCTGAACGGCGTGAAGATGCTTGAGTACGAGCGCAACAACCAGGAGTGGAACGCACTCGTGGCCTACAGCAAGTATAAGAACTGGCCCAACTTCGGCAACCGCGACGGCCGCATTCTCCTGCAGGACCATGGCGACGAAGTATGGTTCAAGAACGTGAAGATAAAGGAACTGTAGAGGACTCTTAGAGGTAAGACGTAAGGGGTTAGAGGTTAGAGAATACCTTTGGCTCCTTAGGGGCTGCCCGAACATTCCTCTTTCCGCCTGCGCCTAAGCGAAGAACCCCTAACCTCTAACCACAAAACAAATAGTTAACTACCAAATGAAAAGACTCATGAAAAGACTCATTCTGGCAACCATTGCCACACTTTCTTTTGCGGGTGCGTACGCAATCGACGACCCCGTGCAGTACGTCAACCCACTCGTCGGCTCGCACTCCACGGGCGGACTCTCCACCGGTAACACCTATCTACACCTACGATGCCGAGAAGATACGCGGCTTCAAGCAGACCCACCAGCCAAGCCCCTGGATGAACGACTACGCTATGTTCAACATCATGCCCGAATGCGGCGACGCTCCTATCTATGATGAGAACAAGAGAGCGAGCTGGTTCAGCCACAAGGCCGAGGTGAGCAAGCCACATTATTATAAGGTATATCTCGCCGACTACGACATCACGACGGAGATTGCCCCGACGAGCCGTGCCGCCATCTTCCGCTTCACGATGCCCGCAGGCAAGAACTTCGTCATCGTCGATGCCTTCGACCGCGGCTCATACGTCAAGGTCATCCCTGGTGAGAACAAGGTCGTCGGCTACACCACACGCAACAGTGGCGGTGTGCCGAAAGACTTCAAGAACTACTTCGTCCTCCAGTTCGACCGTCCCTTCATCTACACCTCGACAGCCGACGAGGGCAAGGAGAGCAGGGACCTCGAGATGAAGAGCAAGCACGCCGCCGCAGCCGTCGGCTTCCAGACAACGAAGCGCGGTGAACAGATCAACGTGCGCGTTGCCAGCTCGTTCATCAGCATCGAGCAGGCCGAGCAGAACCTCAAGGAGCTTGGTAATAAGACGCTCGAAGAGGTAAGCGAGGCAGGCCGCCAGGAGTGGAACAAGGTACTGAGCGTCATCGACGTCGATGACAACAGCGATGTTGACCGCCTCCGCACCTTCTACAGTTGCCTCTACCGCAGCACCCTCTTCCCCCGCAGCTTCTACGAAATCAACGCGAAGGGCGAAGTCGTGCACTACAGCCCGTACAACGGACAGGTGCTGCCCGGCTATCTCTTTGCCGATACAGGCTTC
>OMSJ01000155.1 GCA_900313705.1 uncultured Prevotellaceae bacterium | reverse complement strand
GGCGTGCGGTAGTCGCTCAGGTTGTTGACGTTGGCGAAGAGTGCGATGCGCGAGTTCGTGGCGTAGCGCATGGCAAAGGCTCGGCCGAGGAAGGGTGGGGCTTTCGTTGTCTCTCCGAAGTCCTCCTGACTGCCGAAGCGTTTGCCTATGCCGCCTTCCGCATTCGCGAGCCACGCTGTGTTGTAGTCGCGCTTCAGTCGCACGTCCATCACCATCTCTTTCTGTGTCGTCTTCTCGCGGATTGTGCCCTTCACATTGTCGGGTGTCCGCTCGTAGCTGCGGATGTCCTTCACCATGTAGGATGGCATGTTGTCGAGGAGCAGCTCGCGGTCGCTGTCGAAGAAGTCCTTGCCGTTGAGCAGCAAGGCATCCACTTTGCGGCCGTTCACGGTTATCTCTCCTCCGCCTTTCAACTCCACGCCCGGCAGCTTCTTGATGAGCGCGTCGAGCATCGACCCTTCTGCCATCGAGAAGGCATCCGCGTCATAGACCAACGTGTCGCCGTCCATGTAGAACTTCAGCTTCGTGGCCTTCACGACTACTTCATTCATGATGGTGGTGGAGTCGAGAGCCCCGAGGCTTGAGGAACTCTGTTTCTTGGCACGATGCAGGTAGATGGGCTTCAGTTCGCGGTAGCTTTCGCGCTTGTACATCTTCTGAATCTCGAAGGGAGTAAAGCGTGTCTGGTAGCCCTTTGCTTCGAGGCGCAACAGGTACTTGCCCGCCTCTTTGATGCTTGCATTGACATAAGTGTGGAGTTTGTCATCGTATTTATAGCTCTCAACGTGAGCTGTATCAACGAAACTGCTGTCGGCAGCACGGAGGAGTGTCGCTTTCAGGCTGTCGATGCCGTCATGCGTCAAGTGGTCGGCAACTGAGGTATAGACGCTAAGCTCACGCTTCTTCGTCTTTGTGGAGTCCGTCTGGCCGTAAGCTGCCAAGCAGAAGACGGCAAGCAGGAAGGTGATGATGAGCTTGTTCATTATGTTGCGTTAATTCTTAACTCGTTTTCAACTGAGTACACCCCATAGGGGCAATAAGCTCATAGCCCAGGGCAGCGCCCTGGGTAGAACAATCATGGTGGCCGCGCCCTGAAAGGGCAAAAGCATTATATTGAGGCGTTGCTTCTTGGCTTAGCTTTTGCCCTTTCAGGGCGAATGTTGGCATCTGCCAGTACCCAAGGCGTTGCCTTGGGCTATGTGCTTGTTGGCCTTTCAGGCCGTTTGTACATTGATGTCTCATTATCTGCGAAGCTTGAAAATCATACTCTATAATATTATACGCGTAACCCTACAAAATATAACGCGAAATGGCGTTAAAGATTCTTAAAGATGCTATTTCTTGGGTCCCAAGCCTTCGAAGTATGTCTTCTTGCCATTGATGAAGGACTTAAGGCTATACCATTCGGTGGGAATCCATTCTGCGCCTCTGGTCTCAAGGACAAGGAAGTGATACCTGCCGTCGGCATGTTGGACATAGATGGAGTTGCCTGACGGCGAGTTGGGGGCAAACGTGCGTAGCATTTCGGGAGTAAAGCCATCGAAGGATACGCCATAGTTGTATTGATAGTAATACCCCTGCAGTTGGTCGGTGTACTTCTGTGCCAAGCTGTCTGTCTTGGCGAGCAGCCTGTCTGCAAGCGGCTTGTTTGCTTCGGGCACGGAATATATCGTGGCCTCTGTCAGACCTGCGTTATCGTGGTCGCCTGCCCAGCCTTTACTAAACCATTCGCTGTGTCCCTCTTCCCAGATTGAGTCGGAGTAAGCCATATCATGCTGCCATAAAGCATCCCGATGACCAATGCCGTGCTCGTCCATGAGACGTGCTATGTCTTCTTTCAGGCTATGCCATGAATACAAGTCGGATGTGGCTCCAGGGTTGACGCGAGGCAGAGAGATGGTATAGCTGAGGTGTCCATCGAAGGTACCTTCCTGCTTGGCTGATTCGAGGACGAAGTCGAGGAACTCGTCGGAATTGTAGTAAGTGTGGTTGCCCTCTTGCAGCTTATAGACCCTTGTGGTGTCGTGGCTGAGGGTCAGGGCGTAGTAGATGGTGTCCTTTCCGCTTTTCTGGTTATCGTAGAGCGACTTGTCCTGAGCCTCTTTCGCCAGTTTGTCGAGGGTTCGCCGGATGGCTTTCACCTGCTTCTCGAAGCTCGTCTTCTCTGCCCGAAGCAGGCTGTCCAGGACACTCGGCTCTTCCTTTCGCTGTCTGGAATACCACAAATCGGGTCTGAACCAAAGCCGGACGGAATAGTTCAGCCGCGGAGGATTGCCCCATTGCCCCATTCCGCCAGTCTTCTGAACCATTGGCGCTCTGCCGAGCTGCGTGAGCTCTTCGAAGAGTTTGCTCATTTCGGGGTTTACTGAGGCGTGGCTCACCTTCACCTGAGCCGAGGATGCCGCACTCATGAGTGCTGCCATAATGATTGAGATTACCTTTTTCATTGTCTTATTTCATTAGTCTTGTTGCCAGAGATATGCTGTTAAGTTGATTGCATGGTCGCGACCGTGCAATTGCATCGTCGCGACTATGCAATTGAATTGTCGCGACCGTGCAACGAATTAGACCTGCTAAGTCGAATAGAATCTGCTGCCGCATCTCGCGACGCAGCAGCAGGAAGGCGCCATTTGTTAACTTCTGAAACCAAACTAACATGTGTTATAAACTATTTTGGAAGTAGTCAGAGGAAGATAGAAGACGTTAGTTTTGCTGCCGCCCTAATTCTCCATCTTTTCATATATCCATGGTATTGTCCTCTATCTTCGTCGCTATAAGCGACATATCTTCTTCTGTCTTCTTTTATCTTCTATTACGTTATCTTATTCATCACGGCAGTTCTCCAACCCTTTCGAGCTTGAAATCGACGGCTGAGAGCCAACGCCCCGTGAAGGGACGGCCCGTGAGGTCCTTGTCGCAGGAAACGCCGTAGGTGAGTTTGCCGTCGCGGACAATAATGTTATTTATCTCGATTTTGCTCCAGCCGTAACCCATGCCGCCGTTTGCCAAAGCGATGCGGACGTCGCCCGGCGAGATTTGCTGTCCCTTCTCGTCGGCTTCCTTGACGCGTATCGCAGCATCCCTCCAGATGTCGCCTCCGCGGTCATCGCAGGCAGGAATCTCTCTCAAGAACAGGTCTTCGGCCTTTGCAAAGATGAAGGCTCCCGTGTTGCCTTGATAGGAGGTACGCCCTGCGGCGGTCAGTCTGTAGATGCCCGGCTTGAGGTTTGTCTCTTTGTGTTCGGCCGTGTATCTCAGTACGCCGTCCTCGTCAGCACACGCATCGAGGTACTCCAACTCAGGATTGCCCGTGTAGTGCTTGCCCGAAACGGCATAGTACCAACGTCCGCCGTCGTTCTTCGTTACGGTGAACCCGATGTCGCGCAAGAACTGATGGCGCTTCGTGTCGTGGTATTCCAGCCGGACAGACTCGTTGACCTTGTCCTTGAGGATGCTTTCCGAAGCCTTGAAATAGTCTTGTATCTG
>OMSJ01000157.1 GCA_900313705.1 uncultured Prevotellaceae bacterium | reverse complement strand
AGACAGAACCCCAGGCCAAGCTGCCCTCACCGCCTCTTTGCTCGATGTGAAGTTCCTTTGGCTTCGAGATGGATTCGATGCGTTCGCGAACATAACCAGCCCCCCCATCCCCCTTTTGGGGGAGCAGGTTGCGAGTCTGATTGTCATAAGTTATCATGCCACGCCAGTCGGAAGGAACTCCCCCTAAAGGGGGTTGGGGGGTCTGCATCAACGCATAAATTGCATCAGCCGACTGGATGGGTTGCTCCCATTCCTGTGTCCGCTTCTGCTGGATAAGCCACTCTGTCATCTTGGCAAGCAGGTCCTTTTCCTTTGGTTCGACGGTCTGCACGGCTTCCAATAAGTTGACATGCGTCTGAACCTTCCTGTCGATGCTCGTGAAGCTACCTCCAGGATAAGCCAGATATGCGCCGTCCTTGTGACTAAGCAACTCATGGATGCGAGGCATCAAGGCCTGCGCCTTCTTGTCCTCTCCTGCCTTCTTCAGCACGATAGCTGCAAGGGCACGCTCCTCTCGGTCGTAGTCTTCTGCTTGCTTCTTCAAGAGAGAAAGCAGGAAGTCGAAGTCCTCTCCCTTTACGGGAGAATTAGAGAGGGTCTTCCTATACATTATATATATATATAGGTAGCGGAGTTGGAAGAAGGACAGCGAGGGCTGCTTCTCTTTGCGCATAGCCTCCACATCTTTGTGCATCTCCTTGTCGAGGAAAGACATCGCCTTGTCGAGTATCTGACGCTCGGGAACAGAGAAGACACCCTTGACTGCTCCAAGCCTTACCAACAGCGAGGCAACCTCCGAAGTCATCCACACACTGCCGCCCATGCCTGGGAACCAACCGAACGAGCCATCTTCGTGTTGTCTTGCAGAAAGGGCTGAGAGCATCGTCATGCGTCTCTGTTCCTGCTCCATCTCGGAAAAGAGCGAGGCCAAACGTTGCCTGCTGGCCTTCTGCTGCTGAGCCTCAATCATCCACGGGGTTTCGTTGAGCAGGATGTCAGCCAGTTGTTGGTTCTTGACAAGCGGGCTCTCCAAAGCCAATGACTTCTCATCCTTTGCCCAAGCATCGATTGCTTTACGAACATTCGGGTACTTGTGAGCGATATGATAGGCAACGCTGCCGCCATAATAGGCCGATGCAACCGAAAGAACATCATTGTGAACAGGAGCCGTCAAGGAAGGCAAAGCCTGCAAAGCAAGGTAGATAGGTTCGGCAACATGCTCAACAGTCAAGGTCTTGTTGATGGCTTTCGGATTGCCATTTGCAAAGAGGCCATCGAGGTTGAGCGTCATTGTCGTATCGCCCTTGAGCATGTAAGTTTTTGTCTCTGTGACGTTCTGCATATCGGAGAGGACAGGCAGGTAGCGCACTTCGCCGTCGCTGCTGCCCTTGGCTTTTGCTACCCATTGCACAGCGAGGACTGGATGGTCGAGGGTTGCCTTGATGGGCATGTGATAGACAGCCTCCTTGCCCGGTTCGAGGTCGAACTTCACCTTCATTCGCTTGACGCCCCATTTGTCCTCAGCACAATAAACATCGAGGATGGCCTCGCCTTTCTGTCGCTTATCCGAAGCATTGCGGATGGAGGCAGTCAACGAGACTTCGTCGCCGTTACGCAGGAAGCGAGGCAAGGTCAACTCTGCCATCAACTCCTTCTTCGCCACAATGGTCTCTTCCCACTCTGCCGTCATCATGTCCTTTGTATGAGCTAGGCCATGCAGATGCCAAGAAGTGAGACCTTCAGGCAAAGTGAACTCAATGGAAGTCTGACCCTTGCTGTCTGTTCTTAATTGCGGATAGAAGAAGGCCAGTTCGGACAGGTTGGAGCGGACGTAGGCATCATCCAACGTTTCGACTGCTTCCTCTGACTCCTCTACATCGCCATAGCCGCGCAAACGCATCGTTGTTCCTTTTCCCAACGCACCCGAACTATCAACGATGTTAAGCCCTGCAATTTGGCCATTAAGGGCTTGGTCAACAGACTCAAACCCAAGTCCCTCCACATCTTTCATATTGAACTTCTGCACGGCGCCCGCATACTCGCGAGCTGATGCTGCCATCGGAGCTGGATCTACCATCTCATACACTCTTTCCTCCAGCCTGTTTGCTCCCACACCACGCAAACGCATAGTCTTGCCGCCACGACTCATGACACGACCGCCAAACAACTCCTCGTTCCACCTTGCAAAGTCATAATCTTCGGCTGACAAGTACTGCAAAGGCATATCCAACCAAGCCGAGCGTCTTCTTGTGAACCTGTCGGAGCAATTCGCATAAAGTGTCGCGCTACGATTGCAGCCACGATAAACACTGGCATACATGCTGTAGGGAACAAGTGCATCGAGCGAAGCATCGTACATGCCAACCATGACATTTGCCGAAGCCGGCTTACCGTCAGGTTGCGTCAAAGTCAGTTTCCAACGCTCTTTCTGGCCGGGTTGCAACTGGTCTCGGAAAGTGTCCCAACGCATCGAGAGCTTCGTATCGGGCTGTTCCAGGCTGAAATCAATTGTTTCTTGACGCATCTCGCCTTCGTTCATGAGCATCAAAGTGACTGAAAGATGATGGCGGAATCGCTCTTCGTAAGGTACTTCGAACATCGTTGCCTCATCGGAAAGATGGAGAATTGTGTCGCGAACTATGCCGTTCTCACCCGTCAAGATGCAATAGATCCAAGCATTGGGAAGGGTCGTACCGACTTGGAAACGTGCTGGCTTCTCTGCCGACATCACATTGCTTGGCGTGTAAAGCCAAAGGTCGTGTTTGCCGATGAGACGCTTATCGGTAATGGAGAAGATGGTGAAGCTTGCCTTATAAGATGCCGTATCGCCCGCTGACCATTGACCATTGACCATTGACCATTGACCTCCGGCTTTTGCCACGAGGTCGTACACGCCGGAAGGAAGGCTTCGAAGCACTTCGGGAATGGTGTCGCGGTTTGCAGGAATGAAGAAGTTCTTCACTTCCTTGCCATCTTGCGAGAGCATACAAAGCACGTTGCCCTCAACTGGCTTATCGTTGCTCGAATAGAGGTCAAAGCGCCACGGCTTGAGTGACAACTGCTCTTCTGCGAGCTCTTTCGAGACTGGAATACGAACGCTGCACTTGCCTTCTTCATCCGTATAGAGCGTATCGATGCTGTGCTGTTCGCTTGGACTGATGCGCTTCCACCACCAACTTTGCTGCCATTGATAAGAGCCCGTAACTCGAGCATTTGCTACGGGCCACTGACTATATGTCAAAGCCTTGCCAGTCAAGGTAATGCTATCAACTGGAAGCGTGATGGCTGGAGCCTCGTCCATCTTGACTTCGAAGGTTGGTCTGCGATACTCTTCGACGCGGAAGCTGTGCCAGTTCTGGCCGACACGAAGGCTGTAATGTCCTGGCAAACCTGTCTTGGGCAACTGCAAGCTGTCCTGCAAAGTGCCGAACTCGTCGGTCTTTACGGTGTGGTTCATGACTTCCTGACCATTGGCATCAATGAGTGTGAGAGCAAACTCTGCCCCAGCCTCTGCCTTTGGTGCTTGGTCGTGACTCTGGGTATAAGCGATGCCGCCAACATAGACAGTTTGTCCTGGACGATAAATGCTGCGGTCGGTATAGATACTGAGATGGTGGGCAAGTCTGTCGTCGTTGTCCCGCATATAATACCAGCCCAGACTTTCCTTATCGAAAGCGTTGTCCTCACCTTTCGAGAGCTCTACATAGATATAGTTCCGCTTGCCATCGCAAGCAATCTCGGCAATGCCACGCTCGTCGGTCAATGTCTCTTCGAGCAAAGTGTATTCCTGCCTCTCTCTCCGATAGAACCTGACTTTGACGCTTTGCTGCGGTTCGCCCGTCATAGCGTCCGTCACCATCACTCGCTCTTTATTGTCGGGCAAAGCAACGGACATGAATGTGAGAGCCGACACATCGAACTGGTAAACCTGAGGTTCGTACTTCTCCACCTTTTCTTTCGAAGCGCCATCCAAGATATAGGCATAGCATCCGAAACTTGGAGAGTGCCACTTCAAGGTGTCGTTCTTTGTTTCGAGGGCTTCCACGCCTTGCATTGGAATGGACAAGGTCTCGACGAGAGTCCCAGCACGTTTCACTTGCTCAGCCTTCGTGCCGTCCTTTTCCTCATCGCTGAACTCGAAGCCTTTTGGCAAACGATAAACGGCGAGACTTCCCGACTCCATGTTCTTGATTTGGAGGGGGATGTCGTAGTTCTTGTCGGGATAATACATTTGGCGGAACTTGGCTGAGAGGCTGGGATGCCGCAACTCAGCGATTCTGTTCCGCAACTCATTGGCTTGCCGACTTCTGGGATAGCGCTTCAACGCTGCATTCAAGAGGTCTTCCTTGCTTCGGTAGCCCAGTTCTTCGAGGATTCGCCCATTAAATGAGCCGGCATAATTTGCCACGCAGTCTACGCGCATTTTCACCTCCTTAATACTCATCAAAATAGGAAAGGGATGGCCATGACCGGGCACCCCTTTCCACTCACGGTTTTACGCCATAAGGCGCTTGCGGATCAGCATGGCAGCGGTCA
>OMSJ01000172.1 GCA_900313705.1 uncultured Prevotellaceae bacterium | reverse complement strand
TGCACTTCGAGCATCTCGAAGTTGGAGTCGGCGTTTGGCACAATGGTGAAGCGCGACATCAGGCCGTTCACGATGTTGCTCTCGATGTTGATTTTACTGAGAGCGTCTGCCGTGCCAGTATATACCCCGTTGAAGTGGATTGGTGTCTCGCCAATTGGTGCGCTCGCGGTTTTCAGGTATGCGCCATGAGGCTCGTTGTGGAAGGACTTCAACCAGTAGGTTTGCAAGGCTTCCATATAGCCACGTTTCAGTTGTGAGAGAGTGTTTTGCAGTTCGCTATCAAAGATGCTGACATGCAGCGGGTAATTGTCTTCGCCATCAATCTGCTCATGAGCGTTGGCTTCCGCTTCACGCAGAGCTGCCGTGGAGGTTTCCGAAGGCAAGGCGCGGTAGATGCCTTTGGGTCTGGGCGACTTGTTTGCCTTGCCTTGGTTGTTCTGCTCACGCTCGGTGTTGAAATTGTTGAGAGCTGATATCTGTGCTGCATCGGCCTTCCTGACAGGTTCCATCATGATGCGATAGAGAGTGACTGCTATCGACTTCATGCCTCCCATACGGCCTATGAGCATCAGCAGGCTGTTCATGCGGCACTTCTCTCCTGGCTTCGGCCAGAAGCGGTACGAACACCTTGTCATGAGTGTCATGGCAAAGGCTCCGCCTACGAAGAAGGCTGCGGGATAATACTTGGGCTTCATGCGGAAGCAAAGGAGACGGATGAGCGGGAAGTGACGCTTCAGCTTCTCCAGCTCACGACCGATGCGGTCCAATGTCTTGAGAATGTTCTGCTGTTCGCTGTCATAGGAAGTTCCCATGATAGCCCTGTTTGCCTCGCTGACAAGCTCCCGATATTTGCGCCCCGTCACCTGCTCAATGGCTCTCTGCATGTTCTTGGATGGTTGCAGCTCTGTCAGGTTCTCGCTTTCTCGCTTTTGCTTTAAATTCTGTGCAGCAGACAGAATGCCGTCGATTTCCTTCATGCCGCGTTCTGCCACCACATCCTTCACCCATTGCTGGCTGAGAAGGAGAGCCTTCGTCTTCTCTGCGTCACCATCGAGGAGGATAAGGAGGTCGGATGCCAACTTGATGGCAAACTTATGCCTTGAGCCTTCGGGTACGCCACCCGGGAGAAGTGCTTTGATGAAGTCCGTAATCAAAGCGCCGAACATCATCTGCGGCACATATTCTGGTGCTGCCTCCCCTGCCAGCTGCTGTGCCGGCGTTGGGGTGATAGTTGCCAGTGACTGGACAGGGACTGATGTGTTGTCCTCGTCGAAACTGTTCTCTGCGTGTGTGGGCTGGGAGTTGCCCTCACGATAAGCCTGAACATACTTCATGTCAAGCTCGTTTTCGAATAAGTCTTGTTGCATGTTATTCATTATTTATGTTAAACAAATGTTCTTCGTCGATGTAGTAGATGTCGGCGCGCATGGGGCAATAAGAAATCCTTGAAGCGTCGATGCATGAGTCATCCACGACGGGCTTGCCTGTGCTTCCCTTCACACCCATGAGGCCGAGGTCGCGAG
This sequence comes from uncultured Prevotellaceae bacterium, assembly GCA_900313705.1. GTDB lineage: Bacteria > Bacteroidota > Bacteroidia > Bacteroidales > Bacteroidaceae > Physcousia. Next base: position 1,001 of record OMSJ01000172.1, on the reverse strand, counting down.
CCAGTTGGATCTGGTTGTCGGCGATGTTGCCAAGTTCCATACGCCACTCGCAGACAAGACGGATGCCCTCGCCCGAGGAAGTCTTGTGCGCCAGCCTCACCTGCCACGGGAAGCCTGGCACTTGTGTGTGGATAAAGACATCATAGGGGTCGTAGGTAAGGTGGTCTCCATCGAACATGAACAGCCCTGAAAGCAACCGTATCTCTTCCTGCTTACGGCGCACACCATCGAAGGCACGCACGGCAAAAATGAAGCACGGCAACGACTGCTTCAGCGAGTTCGTCCATTGCAGCAGCTTCTGCACGGGTGTAAGCTTCTTGAACTTCTCGCCCTGCTTCTCCGCCTGCTTTGCGCAGAATTTCCTGAAGTAATAGTCGTTCAGCCATTTGTCCAAGGACTCGCCCTTGCGGATGAGTTCGTCCACAGACCTACGCGTTTGGATTTTCCTTGCCACGTCTTCGCTGTCGACTGTGCGGTTGAACACTGCGGGAGTACAAGGCTGTACCTCCCCAAAGTACTGATTCTCCTGATAACAAAAACGATAATTTTCCATATGAATTATGAATTATGAATTGTGAATTATGAATTATGAATTATGAATTATGAATTATTTCCGAGCGGTAGCGGCCAAGTGTCACATTCATCGTGGATTGTGCGAGGAGCAGTTGTCGCTCGATGTCGGGCGTGCAGTCCAGGCAGGCCAGGATGGTCACTTTCTTTGTGTTTGTGTCGAGCCACACCTTCAGCCCTTTCTTGTCGTCGTAGAGCATGCGGCCCTGCAATGATTCCGGGAGCTGCGGCTTCGTCTTCTGCTGGTCTTTTGTCAGGTTGAGGAAGAGTTCCGCCATCTCTGCAACGGGGTCTTCGCTTGCGCCGTCCACGTTGAGGTGCAGGCTGTAGGACGATTCCTTTTCGCCTTCGTTCTTGTAGAAGCTGTTGCCGCCCACTTGCTTGAGCATGCTCCTGTTACTTGGTTTCTGACCTTGTGGAATGAACTCGGC
>OMSJ01000158.1 GCA_900313705.1 uncultured Prevotellaceae bacterium | reverse complement strand
GCAGGAGTTCTGGATGACTGGCGACACGAAGCATCCCATGGACGAGCCGCTCTACCTCGCCAACGTGGAGAACACCATGAAGCGCATCCGCAACCATCCTTCCATTATTATATATGTGTCGAGCAACGAGAGCACTGCCGTCACGGGTGCCGAAGAGCTCATCAAGAGCCTGGCCCCCGGCATCCCCTACCAGATGCAGAGCGAGTGCGACGGCGTCCACGACGGCAGTCCCTACAAGCAGGTCAATCCCATGCGGCACTACGAGAACACAGCCTCCGACCGAGGCAGCCGTGTCGATGGATTCAATCCCGAGTACGGTGCTCCGACCCTTCCCATCGTGGAGGACCTCTACGACATGATGCCCCGCGAGGACCTCTGGCCCATCAACAAGGCGACGTGGGACTACATGGACGGCAACGGCTTCCACCTGATGACGACGCTCTACAAGGACATGGTCAGTCAGTACGGCGAATCGAAGAACATCGAGGAGTTTGCCCGCCGTGGACAGATGGTAGGTGCCATCAACTCGAAGAGCATCTGGGAGGTGTGGAACGAAAACAAGCTCGGCTACGGCGACCGCTGGTGCTCAGGCCTGCTCTTCTGGTACCACAACTGTGCCAACTGGCAAGTATGTTCCCGCCTGTGGGACTGGTTCTTGGAGCCGACCGCATCGCTCTACCACACCATGCACGCCCTGGAGCCCGTGCACATACAATATGACTACCTGAAGGGTACTGTCAGCATCATCAACGACTATGTCGAAGCACAAAACGGACTCCTGGCCAAGGCCGAGGTCTATGACCTGCAGAGCCGCCGCCTCAGCACCGTCAAGGCAAAGGTCGATGTGCCTGCCGACGGTGTGGCCAACGACGTTCTCTCCGTCAGCATCCCCGACGACATCACGCCCGTCTATTTCATTGCCCTCGAGCTGACCGACGCCAAGGGCAAGGTCGTGAGCAAGAACTTCTACTGGTGCTCGACGAACAAGTACGAAGGGAAGAGCACCCTGACCGGCCCTTGCACCGCCGGCTTCGAGCCCCTCGCCTCGATGCCCGAGGCAAAGCCCACAGTCACGGCCCGCTTCCTTTCTGTCGGCGAAAAAGAAGTGACGGTGAAGAACAACGGACGGCGCATCGCCTTCTTCTGTCAGCTCCTCCTGACCGACAAAGCGCTCAAGCCCGTGCACGGCACCTACTACAGCGACAACTTCTTCTCCCTGTTGCCCGGCGAGAAGAAGACCATCATCGTCCGCACAACCCGCCGCGGCTTTGAATATCGCCTCCGCTTCTGCGAGAACATGGGAGCCATGCAGAACATAACAGTAAAATAATCCCTCCGAATACTCAGAACCCTCAGAATACTCAGAACCCCATGAAGTGCCAAGAAAAGTTCCATGAGATTTACAAGCGAGAGTCGGAAGCACTGGCTTTCTGCCCCTATCGTGTCTGTCCCATCGGTGCACACAGCGATGCCAACCTGGGCAAGATAACCGGTCTGGCCATCGACAAAGGCATCCACATTGCCTACAGTCCCAAGCATAATGGTGTGATAGAGCTTTGCTCGCTCCAGTTCAACAAGCGGGCCCAGTTCCACGTCCGCGACGTACCGCGCCACAAGCAGGACGACTGGGCTGACTATCTGCGCGGCGCCACCTTGAAGCTTGGCGAGCGCTATCCGCTCACCTACGGCCTGAGCGGTGTCATCGAAGGCAGCCTGCCCATCGGCGGACTCTCGTCGTCGGCTGCCGTTGCGCTCGTCTATCTCAAGGCACTCTGCCACGTCAACCTCATACAGCCCGAACCAATAGAGTTGATTATGATCTCCGTGGCTGCAGAGAATGACTACGTGGGCGTCAACAGCGGCAAGCTCGACCAGAGCTGCGAGGTGTATTCCAAGAAGAACCACCTGCTCTACCTCGACACGAAGACCGACGAGTACGAGCTCATCCCCACCAACTCCAAGATGAAGCCCTACCGCATTGCCATCTTCTTCAGCGGCATCGAACGGACGCTGGCCGGCAGCAAGTTCAACATGCGGGTCGATGAGGCTCGCAGCGCTGCCTACGCCTTGATGGCCTACGCAGGCATGGAGTACGGCAAGTTCCCCGAGGCCAACCTGCGAGCCGTGCCGCGCGAAGTGTACGAGCAGTACAAGGACCGTCTGCCCGAGACGTGGCGCCGCCGTGCCGAGCACTGGTACACGGAGTTCGACCGTGTGGAGAAGGGGGCCGAAGCCTGGCGAAGGGGCGACCTGGAGGCGTATGGCAGGCTCAGCTTTGAGAGCGGACAGAGCAGCATCGTGAACTGGGAGACTGGTTCGCCGGAACTGAAGATGCTCTACGAAATCATGTGCCACACCGACGGCATCTACGGCGGACGCTTCAGCGGTGCCGGCTTCAAGGGCTGCTGCATGGCCCTCATCGACCCGGCCTACGAAGCTGCCATCACCCGTCAAGTCACCGACGAATACCTTGCCGCCTTCCCCCAGCTAAAAGGCAAGTACAGCGTCCACATCTGCGAAAGCGCCGACGGACTGATATAATAAAAGGTAAAAAGGTGAAAAATTGAAAAGGTAAAAAAGAAGAAGCAAAAGGGCAGTAATCACCCCCTCACCTTTTCACCTTTTCAATTCTTCACCTTTTCACCTTTTCAATTTTTCACCTTTTCAATTTTTCACCTTTTATCATGAAGTGTTTAATCCTTGCTGCGGGCTATGCTACCCGCCTTTATCCTCTCACAGAGAACTTCCCCAAGCCGCTCCTCAAGGTGGGCGACAAAGCTATCCTTGACTGGCTCATCGACGACATCGACGGTGCAGGACTGGTCGATGAATACATCGTCATCTCTAACCATAAGTTCGCCCGTCACTTCGAGGAGTGGGCTGCAACGAAGGCTCAGAAGGTGACTGTCGTGGACGACGGCACCTCCACCAACGAGACGCGCCTCGGAGCCGTGCGCGACATACAGTTTGCCATCGACC
>OMSJ01000161.1 GCA_900313705.1 uncultured Prevotellaceae bacterium | reverse complement strand
GGCAATGTCGGCGACCGAGTTGCCTGCTGCCACCCTGGCCCCGAAACGGGAAGCCCCAATATAAACGGCATCAGCACCGTGGTCGATAGCCGCGATGCCGCATTGCAGGTTTTTGGCCGGAGCCAGCAGTTCGATGGTCTGTTTCACTCGGGGATGCTTGTATTACCCAATGAGATTAATGTCGTAAGGCGTCTGCTGATAAACGTAGTAGTTCACCCAGTTCTGGAAGAAGAGATTTGCGTGGGCCCTCCATTTCACGATGGGTCCCTTGTCGGGATTGTCGTCGCGATAGTAATACTTGGGAAGCTCCACATCGTCGCGCTTTCCGATGTCGCGGCGGTATTCCTTGTCGAGCGTGTTAGGCGCATACTCCAGATGGCCGGTGACGAAGAACTCGCGGCCGCCACGGGCCACCACCATGCTGACGCCGCTCTCCTCGCCCTCGGCAAGTACGGAAAGGTACTCGCTGGCGTCGATGTCTTCGCGACGGATTTCGGTGTGGCGGCTATGGGGCATGTAGAAGAAATCGTCGAACCCGCGAAAGATGGGCAGCTGCGGCTGGATGACCCGCTGGGGGAAGATGCCGAACTTCTTCTTCGCGAGCGGATACTTGGGGATGCCATAATAATAGTAGAGTCCGGCCTGGGCAGCCCAGCAGATGTAGAGCGTGCTCTGCACGTGGGTCTTTGCCCAGTCGAAGATGGTCTTCATCTCGTCCCAGTAGGTGACGTCCTCGAAGGCGAACTGCTCTACGGGGGCGCCCGTGATAATCATACCGTCGAACTTCTGCGACTTCAGCACCTCGAAGTCCTTATAGAACATCATCATGTGCTCTATGGGCGTATTCTTCGGGGTGTGGCTTTTCAGCTTCATAAACGTGATGTCAAGCTGCAAGGGCGTATTCGACAACAGTCTTACGAGGTCGGTTTCGGTCGTAATCTTCAGCGGCATCAAGTTCAGGATGACAATCTTCAGCGGACGGATGTCCTGCGTGTGGGCGCGGGTGTCATCCATCACGAAGATGTTCTCCTTCTTCAGGATATCTATCGCGGGAAGTCTGTCGGGTATTCTTAAAGGCATATAAGTATTTACTGATATTTTGGGTGCAAAGTTACAACTATTTTGCAGAAAAAGCAAAAAAGAATGCCAAAATCAATGTTTCGGCATCCTTTCCATGTCTATGATATCCGGTTTACCAAAGCTGCAGGCGCTCTGCCTTCGGGATAAACATCTTGTCGCCTTCTTTCACGCCAAAGGCCTCGTACCACATGTCGATATGCGGCAGGGCTCCGTTCACACGCCAGCGGCCCAGTGCGTGGGGGTCGCTCTTGGTGCGGTTGCGGATTTCGGCCTCGGTGATGTTGCCAGCCCATACACCAGCATAGGCAATGAAGAAGCGCTGGTCGGGAGTGAGTCCGTCGATGTCCTTCAGCGGAGCATTCTTGGTGGCGTTCTTATAGGCATTGAAGGCCACCTGCAGACCGCCGTGGTCGGCGAGGTTCTCGCCAAGCGTGAACTTACCGTTGGCATTCAGTCCGGGAAGCACCTCGATGGCTGAGAAGAAGTCGGCATACTTACCCGTGCGGGCCTCGAAGTTCTTGCCGTCGCTCTCGGTCCACCAGTCGGTCATGTTGCCCACCTTGTCGTAGTGGCGGCCCTGGTCGTCGAAGCCGTGCGTCATCTCGTGGCCGATAACCACACCGATGGCACCGTAGTTGAAGGCATCGTCGGCCGTGGGGTCGAAGAAGGGGTACTGCAGGATGCCAGCGGGGAAACAAATCTCGTTGGTGGTGGGATTGTAGTAGGCGTTAACGGTCTGGGGAGTCATGTGCCACTCGTCGCGGTTGACGGGCTTGCCGGCCTTCTCCTCGATATGGCGCTTGGTCTGGAACTTGTTGCACTCCATCACATTCTCGTAGAAGCTCTTCGAGGGGTCGATGTTAAGTGCCGAGAGGTCCTTCCACTTGTCGGGATAGCCAATCTTCACATAGAAGGTGGAGAGCTTCGAGAGGGCGTTCAGCTTGGTGTCGGTCTCCATCCAGTCCTGAGCCATAATGCGCTCGGCAAGAGAGAGTTGCAGGTTCTTCACCAGGCGCTCCATGCGCTCCTTGGAAGAGGCGGGGAAATAGCGCTCGCAATAGATGCGGCCAAGGGCCTCGCCCATCTGACTCTCCACCTGTCCGGTGGCACGCTTCCACAGGGGGAAGTTCTCCTTGCGGCCGCGCATCGTCTTGCCGAAGAAGTCGAAATTGGCAGCCACCACCTTGTCGCTCAGGTAGCTGGCGGCACTCGTAATCTCGCCCCACTCCATATAGGCGCGGTATTCGTCGGCAGTCATCTCGGCAATCACCTTGTCGGCACCTGCCACGAAGTCGGGCTGGCCCACGATCATGTCCTGGATATACTTCAGGTCAACACCTTCGGCCTGTGCCAGCTGCGAGAGTTGCACGTGGGGATACTTCTGCTCGAATTCCTTCAAGGTCATCTTGTTGTAGTTGGCCTCCACGTCGCGGAGTTCCGTACGGTTCTTGCTCACCTTGGCAAGGGCAGTTTCAATCTTGAGCACCTGTTCCATCTTCTGCTGGGCCACGCCCTTCTTGAAGCCGAAGAGCTGGAACATCGTGACGATATGGTTCTTGTAGGCGGCACGGATCTTGGCCGTGGCCTCATCGTTGTCGAGATAATACTCCTTCTGACCGAGGGTAAGGCCTCCCTGATAGATGTTCAGGATGTTCTCGGTGGCATTCTTGTCGTCGGCACCGAAGCCCATGTACATGAACTGCTGGTCGCCATACTGCATCAGTTCCTTCTGAATCTCGAAAAGCTGCTCCTTGGTCTGGGCGGCCTCCAT
>OMSJ01000178.1 GCA_900313705.1 uncultured Prevotellaceae bacterium | reverse complement strand
GGAGTACGTGGTCAACTTCTTTACCTTCCTCGCCCAGCAGGTACGAGAATATCTCAGCGAGATAGGTGTTCACAAATTGAAGGACATCATCGGCCACACAGAGCTGATAGTTCAAAATGAAGAAGTAAGAATTAAAAATGAAGAATTTGCTGCCGCCGACAAATGGCGCACCATCGACTTCAGCCGTCTGCTCTACAAGCCAGAGACAGACAAGCCTCTCTATTGGGACAGAAGCGAGTTTACAAAGGTCTGCGGCATCAAAGATGAGGAGATAATTAAGGAGGTGCAGAAGAGTATCGACGAGCGGGAAGAGACGACGCTCGACTTCGCCATCAAGAATACTGACCGAGCTGTCGGCACGATGCTTTCGGGAGTTATTGCCAAGAAATATGGTGAAGTAGGACTGCCGGATGGAACTATCAACATCAAGTTCAAGGGTTCTGCTGGGCAATCGTTTGGTGCATTTGCTGTGAAAGGACTGAGCCTGAGGCTCGAAGGAGAGGCTAACGACTACTTCGGCAAAGGTCTGAGCGGAGGTCGTATCAGCATCTTGCCTCCTCGCGGAAGTAATGCTGAGTTCCATGCCGAAGACAACATCATAGCTGGCAACACGGGTCTTTATGGCGCTACAAGCGGCGAGCTATACGTCAACGGACAGGTCGGCGAACGCTTTGGCGTGAGAAACAGCGGAGCAATTGCTGTCATCGAAGGCGCAGGCGACCATTGCTGCGAATACATGACAGGCGGACGTGTCGTGGTTCTTGGTAAGACTGGGCGCAACTTCGCAGCCGGAATGAGTGGCGGCGTGGCTTACGTCTATGACCCAGACCACACTTTCGACTACTTCTGCAACATGGATATGGTGGAGATAAACCTTGTGGAAGATACGGTCTCGCGCAAGGAACTGCTCGAACTCATCCGTCAGCATTATCTCCACACAGGTTCTGCCCTTGCAGGACGGATGCTCGACGACTGGCAACGCTACGTCGAGGATTTCATCCAGGTTGTACCTATCGAGTACAAGCGCGTCTTGCAGGAAGAGCAGATGGCAAAGCTTTCGCAGAAGATTGCAGAAGTTCAGAGAGACTACTAATGTTCAATGTTCAATTATCAATGTTCAATAGATAAGATGGGAAATCCGAAAGCATTTCTGACTGTGCCTCGCAAAGAGGCTGGATACAGACCGATTCACGACCGCATACATGACTTTGGCGAAGTGGAACAGACGCTCAACACGCGCGACAGGCAGGAACAGGCCAGCCGTTGCATGGATTGCGGCGTGCCTTTCTGCCATTGGGCTTGTCCGCTTGGCAACAAAGACCCTGAATGGAACGACGCACTCTATCATGGCGAGTGGGAAACAGCATATAAGTTATTGAAGAAGACCAATCCCTTCCCCGAGTTCACGGGCCGCATCTGTCCGGCTCTTTGCGAGAAGGCTTGCGTGCTCTATCATACCACGGGCGAGGCTGTCACCAATCGCGAGAATGAATGTGCCATTGCCGAGCGAGCCTTCCTGGAAGGATATGTGACCATTGAGCACCCCAAGCGCAACGGACATCGTGTGGCTGTCGTCGGTAGTGGTCCTGCCGGGCTTGCTGCTGCGAATGCCCTCAACTATATGGGCTATGAGGTGACTGTCTTCGAGAAGAACGAAGCCGCTGGCGGACTCCTGCGTTATGGCATCCCCAACTTCAAGCTGAACAAGAAAATCATCGACAGAAGGATTCGAGTGATGGAACAAGAAGGGATAGAGTTCAAGTACAACAGCCCCCTCCCCATCCCTCCCCAAAGGGAGGGAGTAGAAGCCCTGTTGGAGGCTCTTAATAAACAAGATAAAGACTCCTCCCCTTTGGGGGAGGCTGGGTGGGGGGCTATCGTAATCGCTACCGGCACACCTGTCGCAAGAGATTTGAAAGTTCCTGGCCGCGAACTGAAAGGCGTGCATCTTGCTCTCGAACTGCTCTCTCAGCAGAACCGTGTCCTTGCTGGCATGGAGTTCTCAAAGGAAGAGCGCATCACGGCAAAGGGCAAGGATGTCCTCGTCATTGGTGGCGGCGATACGGGAAGCGACTGCATCGGCACGGCTCATCGTCAAGGCTGCAAGAGTGTGACGCAGATTGAGATTATGCCCAAGCCGCCAGTCGGTCACAATCCTTCTACGCCT
>OMSJ01000164.1 GCA_900313705.1 uncultured Prevotellaceae bacterium | reverse complement strand
ATGGTTGCGGATGCGCTTCATGGTGTTCTCCACGTTGGCGAGGTAGAGCGGCTCGTCCATGGGATGCTTCGTGTCGCCAGTCATCCAGAACTCCTGCCAGACCATGATGCCGTACTCGTCGCAGAGCTCGTAGAAGCGGTCGCTCTCGGCAATGCCGCCACCCCAGAGGCGCAGCAGGTTGATGCCGCACTGGTCGGTGTAGGCCAGCTCTGTCTCCATGCGCTGGTCGTTGGTGCGTAGCATGGCTTCGGGTATCCAGTTGGTGCCGCGCACGAAGGTCTTGTGGCCGTTCACCAGGAAGAGCTTCGACCCATCGGGCGTCTCGCGGGTAGCGATGACTTCGCGGATGCCGAAGCGCGTCGAGAGGCTGTCCATCACGTTGCCCTTGCCGTCGGTGAGCGTCAGGCGAAGGGTATAGAGGTTCTGCTCGCCCTTGTTCTTGGGCCACCACAGGCGGGGGTTCTTGATGACGAGCTGCGGATAGTCCTTCGGCGAGAAGCTGACCGTGATGTGTTCGCCGCGTTGCAGCTTCAGCTTCTCCTTGCGGAACGTGACAGACTCCTTACCCTCCTTCTGGGGGAATTCTTCGATGGTGCCCGTCACGGTGCATTCGCCGCCGCCGGTATTGGGGTTCCACACCTCGACGCTCACCGTCTCGCGAGCCTCATCGTAGTTCGGATGGGAGAGCTCGGAGCGGACAAAGGGACTGCGCAACTGCTGGCCGCCCGTGGCATAGAGGCGAATGGAGCGCCAGATGCCGGTGTTGCGGTCGCGGATGCCGTCGCCGAAGGAGAAGTCCCAGCCGACGGTCATAAGCTGCGTGACGTTCTGTCCTATCCAACCGTCGCCGCCATTGTGCCACTCACCGGTAGCCCCCCAGCTCTTCGGCATGGCTGACCCTGGCACATCGACGGGGAAGACGCGGATGGCAAGGGCTGCTGTCTGTCCGGGTTGTACGGCACGGTCGGTGATGTCGAATGGCTGGCTGTTGAACATGCCGGCCATCGTGCCTATCATGTAACCGTTGACCCACACCTCGGCCCTGTAGTTGATGCCCATCGGTTCGAGCCAGATGCGCTTCCCTTTGAAGGCTTCCGGCACGGTGAACTCCGTGCGGAACCAGTAGGTGTAGAACTCGCGTCCTACCTTCGAGATGTCGGGTATGATGTCGTTGGCAAGCCTGTTCGTCTGCCCGTAGTAAGGTTCGGGATAGACCTTTTGCTCCACGAGGTTTGTCAGGACGGTGGCCGGCACGATGGCTTCTGCCCATCCTTCCGGCTTGAAGCCTGGCATGGAAATCTCTCTGCCTGTGGCCTTTGTCTCCCTGGCACGAATCATGTACCATGCCTGACTGCCGCCATGTTGGAGGCGAGAGTCGAGGCTGATATACTCGCGACCGTCGCCTGCCAATGCCGACAACGCCACAAGGAATACCAGAAAGGAAGTGAGAAGTATCTTTTTCATTGTTTCATTCTTTCATTTTCCATCAGTGCCGCTGCGCACCAGAGGTATGGTCCCTGGCCGTGATAGTCGCCGGTCATCTTCGGGCGGTCGAGGTAATAGTTGAAGTCGTTCTTCTTGCCTGTGCCGACGCAGATGTTGGTGACATCATCGTTGCTGTTTATATAAGGAATAAGGGCGAGCCAAGCCTTACGTGCAGCCGAAGCATAAGTGCTTGCAGGAAGCCATCCCTTCTTGACGCCGCGGATGAAGGCATAGGTGAACATGGCGGAGCCGGACGTCTCGGTCCAGAAGTCGGGCTGGTCGATGAGTTGGTTCCACAGTCCTTCCTCGTTGCGGTAGCGTAGGAGGCTCTTCATCATCTTTCGGTAGCCTTTCGTGATGCGTTTGTAGTAGGGGCTGTCCTTGGGCAAAGCGTCCAACACTTCGGTGAGGCCCACAGCCATCCAACCGTCGCCGCGTCCCCAATAGAACGGCACATCTGGCGCATGGTAGAAGAGGCCGTTGGGACGCTGCAGCTCGTCGAGATACTTCACCATCTCGTGTGCGGCGCGGTCGATGTACTTGCGGTCGCCGGTCGTGCGGTAGGCCCAAGCCTGGACAATCGTTATCATGTACATGTCGTCTATCCACATACGTGTCTGCCACGTGTAGCCCTGTCGTGCGAGCCGTTTCTCGCTTTCCTTGGCATTCTTGGGCAGTTCCCATTGCGTGTCAGCATAGGAGAGTCCCATCTGCTTGTAGCTCTCCTCAGTGGGGAAGGACTTGTAGAGGCTGAGCGGCAAGGAGCCAAACATGTTGAAGTCCACGTGGTTCTTCGCTGGGATGTTCTCCTTGTGATTCGCCAGGAGGTCGTCGAAGCGTTCCTTCATCTTGCGGATAATCACGTCGTCGCCCATGGCACGTCCCCACATGATGGCGCCGTTCCATGTGCACACCTCGTGGTATCCCAAGTTCTTCGTGTCGCTCCAAGTCGCATGCTTACCATCGATGAAATGATAGGCGAGGCGACGTCCCACTTCCTGCGGCGTGCTGCCCTGAGGGAAGTCTTTCAGGGCATCTTTCTTCGCTGCATTTGCCATTACGGCAAGCAGCAGGGCCAAAATCGTCAAAAGTTGTCGTTTCATGTTGAATATTTAATGAGTTTTCTTCCAATTCCATGCAAAGATAGATAAAAGTTTGCACATTATGAAGTCTAAGGGCTAAAAACTTGTGTCTTTGCCTTCAAAAGGGAAAAGTTTACTATCTTTGCACTATCCTTTCGTGAAAAAAGAGCAATGGAGACGCATTTCAGCCTGGAAGATTCGCCGAGTTTTCGTATGATACGGCTCGATGAGGTGGACTCTACAAACAGCTACCTGCGGCGGCTCGACATGCAGGATGACCAACGCCTGACGCTTGTGACGGCTGAGTTCCAGAGCGCTGGAAGGGGAGCCGACACGAATCGATGGGAATCGGAGCGAGCCAAGAATCTCCTTTTCAGCCTTCGCCTGATGCCCAAGTCCCTGCCGGCCCGACGGATGTTCGCCATCTCGGAAGTGGCAGCCCTTGCCGTTCGGGATGCCCTCAAT
>OMSJ01000167.1 GCA_900313705.1 uncultured Prevotellaceae bacterium | reverse complement strand
GACAATACCATATAGGCAGCCAGCATCCGAAGCTATCGTCCAGCCAGCTTGCTGGCTTAACTTCCTGCGCGAAGCGCATAACTCCCTTTTTAACTTCATGGATGCTTTAGCACCATGGCGCGCGATTAAGCGCGGAGCATCTTATAACTCCCGAAACATGAATAACATAATATAATAATGTATAGGACTTGCCTTGCGGTATGCTTCATGGGTGATGAGTTGAACACTCCGACCTGCAAAGTTAGCTTTTCCCCAATGATACGATAGCTTTTAGCCATTTATTTGTTGAAATCATTGGTGTTTCGCTCGTTTTATTGTATCTTTGCATCCGAAACGTTGTGAAAGACATGAGCACAAGAGAAAAGACGACAGAGAATCCGGAGCTGCGCACAGCATGGGATTTTGTGGAAAACACCGGTCGAAGCATCTTCCTGACGGGCAAGGCGGGGACGGGCAAGACGACGTTCCTCAAGACCGTCATGGAGCGCTCGCGCAAGCGGCCCATCGTGGTGGCGCCGACAGGCGTGGCAGCCATCAATGCCGGCGGCGTGACGATTCATTCGTTCTTCCAATTGCCTCTGTCGCCTTACGTGCCTGGTGCCAAGGTCGAGAGCAAGTTCGACTTCAGCAAGGAGAAGCGCAAAATCATTGCCTCCATCGACCTGCTGATTATCGACGAGATATCGATGGTGCGAGCTGACCTGCTCGATGCCATCGACAGCGTGCTCCGGCGCTACCGCGAGCACGGTGTGCCTTTCGGCGGTGTGCAACTGCTCATGATTGGCGACTTGGCACAGCTCACGCCTGTCGTCACACCAGAGGACGAAAGGATACTCAAGCCCTACTATGACACACCTTACTTCTTCGGTTCGAAGACTCTGCAGCAGATTGACTACGTGACCATCCAACTGAGCCATATCTATCGTCAGCAGGACGAAGACTTCATCTCCTTGCTCAACGAGGTACGCAGCGGTCACCCCTCAGCCGAAGCGCTTGCCAAGCTGAACAGCAGAGTAGCGCAACCTCAGCAACCAAAGTCCAATGGCCAACAGTCAATGGACAATGTTCAATGTTCAATGTTCAATGATCAATGTTCAATGTTCAGCGGCCAGCCTTTCATCCGCCTCACTACCCACAACAGCATCGCCAGCAACTACAACGAGTCGGAGCTGCAGAAGCTGCCCGGACATGCTTATACCTATCAGGCGGAAATCAGCGGCACGTTTCCCGAGTACTCCTATCCCACAGCCGAGACGCTGGTGCTGAAGGAAGGAGCGCAGGTGATGTTCGTGAAGAACGACCCTTCGGGCGAGCATCGCTACTACAACGGACGCATCGGTCGTGTCGTGGAAGCCAGCGACAGGCAACTGAGCGTCTATTGCGAAGGCGACGACGAAGCCATCGAGGTGGAGCCTTTGGAGTGGGAGAACACGCGCTACACCTTGAACGAGAAGACGCGCGAGATAGAGTCGGAGGTACAGGGGACGTTCAAGCAACTGCCTTTGCGACTGGCTTGGGCCATCACCATCCACAAGAGTCAGGGCCTGACCTTCGATCGCGCCATCATCGATGCCAACATGAGTTTTGCTCCGGGACAGGTCTATGTAGCCCTGAGCCGCTGCCGCACGCTCGAAGGACTTGTCCTCGCCACACCGCTCGACGCACGTGCCATCATCAACGATGAGCGTGTCGATAGCTACATCGCCCATCAGGAGAGTGAAGCAGAACGCAGCATCCGGCAACTGCCTTTGCTCAAGCAGGAGTACGAGCGGTTCCTGCTGCTGCAGCTCTTCGACTTTCGCTCCATCCTGTACCTGCAAGAGACGATGATGCGTCTCTTCAATGAGTTTTTCTACCACAGCCACTCTTCGCTCACCCAGCAGCACAATCAGGCGCTCTCCCAGCTGCGTGAGCGTGTCGTTACCGTAGCCGACAAGTGGCGACAGAAGATACAGGCGATGCCCTTCGAAGCTTTGCACGACGAAGCCTTCCTCGAGCGCGTAAAGCGTAGTGCCGACTACTTTGCCGACCAGCTTCAGGACATCCTCCTTACGCCACTTGCCCTCACCGCTAAGGTCGAGACAAACAACAAGCAGGCATCGCATCGGCTGAGTAATGCGCTGCCCGACCTTCGGCAGGCCTGGCTGTCCCGATGCTACCTGCTCCAAAGAATGGCGGAAGAAGGCTTCAGCATCGAGACTTATCTCCACGAGAAGCAGATGTCGATGCTCGATGCTTTCCCCGACGATGTACGGCAGAGGACGAAGCGTGAGCGCAAGCCGAAAGCTCCGAAGGAAAAGAAGCCGAAGACGTGGGAACAAACCTATGAGATGTACCGCAAGGGCATGAAGCCCGACCTCATCGCACATGAGCGAAGCCTTACCCTTGGCACTATCTTAGGCCATCTGGTCCGTTATCTCGCGTCGGGAACCGTCGCTTTCAGCGACCTCGTCCCTCCAGAGCATCAGCAAGCCATCGAGCAAGCCGCCCGAAAAGCCAACACCACCAACGCCACCGCCATCAAGGAACTCTGCCCGTCCGATGTCACATACGACGAAATAAGACTGGTCATGCAAAAGGTGAAAAGTTGAAAAGACATAGCCATTCATTCTTTACCTTTTCACCTTTTTACCTTTTCACCTTTTCCTTTTATGTTTGCTCAGGACATTATCACTTATAT
>OMSJ01000171.1:509-4019 GCA_900313705.1 uncultured Prevotellaceae bacterium | reverse complement strand
CTACTGCTACTTCCCCAAGAAACCATCAATACAGGTGGTCAGAGTACTTGATAATCAGCTTACTCTCTTCTGATTTAATTTCGTCGAACTCACGTTAATTATATGAACAATTATATGGGCAATTATATGGTAATTATATGTTAAAAAGAGAACCACGGATTGAGGCTTGCCAGACAACCAGGCCAGTACTTATGTTTGCTGCATCGCGATGCAGCAATTGCTTGTACGCGATGCAGCAATTGCTTCATCGCGTACAAGCAAACAACCAGACGTGTTGAGTCAAGGACGGAAGCGTAGTGGGAGGCGAGAAATAACTTGTTTAGTAGGAAATAGCAACAACGGATTCCACAGGAGGCGGACTGTCTCGGGTGCTGCATATTTGCAGGATGCCAATCCGTTTAATCTGTGGAATCCGTTGTTAGTTAAATGGAGTCTTACTTCCAGAAACGGGATGTGATGTCCGTGAGCTTGCCGTCTTCTGACGTTCAGCGGTCCGCTGGCGGCATCGTAGGGGCCGGTCTTGAGGTAGTCGAAGTTGCTCAAGCTTATCTCGGGCGGCAGCTCGCTCCGGCCGCTGTACCATGCGGTACGGACCTTGGAGTTCTGCTTCACCCAGCAGGCCAGCCGGTCAATCTCGGCGGGGTCCTGGTCGCCTCCCATCAGGCAAAGGCACGTTATTCCGATGTGGCTTTCCAGCATGGCGGACAATGCCTCGGCGGTCAGCGGCTCTCCCACGTCGGCCCAGAGGTATTGGCTGTGGCAGCCAGGGCAGTGAATGGGGCAGCCGCTGATGCTGATGGCCAAGGTTATCTCGTCGGGAATCTCGGCAAAGACTTCCTTTACATCGACGTACTTCATCATCCCAGTCCGCAACTGTAGGTACGCTTTGCAGCCTCAATCTGTCTGTCCTTGCCGAAGGCGGGGATGGGACGCAGGTAGCCGATGATGCGTGTGTACTGCGTGGATGATGTGGCCGCAGTCCTCGCACTTCGAGTTGGGGATGTTGAAGGTGTAGTAGGATGTGCCGTTCTCGATGGCGAAGTCGATGAGCTTGAGGTACTGTTCCTTCGAGAGGTGGTCCTGCAGGTTGCAGTGGAGGGCGCTGCCGCCGTCGGTGTACTGGTACGTCTGGCGTCCGTGGAGGATGAACTTGTCGAGCACGCGTGTGTCGTCGTGTGCGTCGTAGAAGTATGAGTTGTAGAGGTTCTCGTCCTCTGGTACCCAGTAGCCGTCTTCCTTGTCCCATCGGTAGTTCTTTCCGCCGAGACCTTCAGCGGGCACGACTTCGGAGTTGAAGAGGAAGGGCTTCTTCTTGTCGTGGATGCTGTGGCGCTTGTTCTCCTCCTTGATGGTGCCCAGGATGAGCTGCAGGAACTGTATGTACTCGGGGTTGTTGCCTACGGTCATTCCGAGGAAGCGTGCAGCCTCGTTGAGTCCGTTGATGCCGATGGTGGAGTAGAGCTTGCTGATGTAGATGTAGCCGCCGTTGGATGCAGCGAACATGCCGCGGTCTTCCATCTCGTAGAGCATGGTCTTGTAGGCGATGTGGTACTTATAGACGCGCTCCAGTATGGTGGTGAGGTAGAGGCGCAGGAAGGCGTAGAAGTCGAAGTTGCCTTCTGCTGCTGCGACGGTGCGCTTGGCGTCCTGCACGATGCGGTTGATGTTGAGTGTGATGACGTTGCACGAGCCGGTCATTACGCCTGTCAGTCCGCTGGTTGGGTTGAAGGTGTTCTCCGTCAGCTCGTTCTTCAGGCGGCAGCATGAGGCGAGTGAGTCGGCGCTGTCAGAGATGTAGGTGAAGAAGGAGTGGCCTTCGGCGTACATCTCTGCGGTGAAGTCCTTGTAGTCCTTGTCGATGATGTCCTTCGTCTCGGGGTCATAGACCATGGCCATCGTCTCGACGGGGAAGGTGAGCAGCTGCTTGAGGCGAAGCTTGTTGAACCACTTCATGAACATGCGCTGCAGCGTGTCGATGGCTTTCCACTCGGGTTTGGTGCCGTCGGGATAGCAGAAGTCGGCGAAGAGGCTCTCGAAGTAGGTGTGGTCGTAGTAGGAGACGTTGGTGAAGGGCGACTGGTATGAGCGGTTGCCGGCAGGCTGGTTGATGCCCCAGATGAACTGCTTGAAGGCTTTCAGGATGTGGTCGCGCACGGTACGCTCCTGTAGGCAGATGTCGGAGGTTGTGGCCACTTCGTCCAGGTGGTCGTACCACTTCTGTCCGAACTCAGATATGATGTAGTAGTTCAACACTATGAAGTATTCTCCGAAGGCAACGGCTCCCTTGCATTGGGAAGAGAGGAGGAAGGTGAGGTTCGTTATCTGTCCGGAGAAGGACTGCAGGTCGTTTGGCGGTCCGGGTGTGACGCCGTCGATGTTGCCCACGCCGTCGGTCATCAAGGGGTACAGGCTGACAGCCATGCAGTACTGCTTGAGCACGGGTGTGGAAGCTTCATCGTGCGTATATATAATATGGTGGTTGAGGTCAGCCTCGTATTGCTTGGACACTTCGGGGAACATCTGGTTGAGTTTGTCCTTCATGCGCTGGCGCTGGATGACGCGGTTGGTGGTCTTATAGACCTCGCCTTCCAGGTTTGCCACGTTCTTCATGGTGACGTTGGCATTGGCGTCGGTTTCCGAAGCCGTCGCAGCGTTGTCGTCGCTGTGGCTGTACTCGTTCATGTAGTCGATGCGCTCCTTGATGAATCGCGCCTCTGCGTGCTGCTGGCGATAGAGGATGTATGCCTTTGCTTCGTCGTAGTAGCCGTTCTGCATCAGGGCAAGCTCCACGCGGTTCTGTATCTCCTCTACGGTGAAGCCGTCGCGGACGGAGATACTTTCGCTCAGGTCGGTGGCAACGCTCTTGATTTTCTCCTCATCCAGCTTGTTCACCGACTGCAAGGCTCCGATGAGGGCGTTTTTGATTTTGGCTCTGTTGAACTCTTCCTGCGAGCCGTCTCTTTTGATAACAATCATAGTGTTTATAGTGTGTTTGATGTGTGTTAGCTATGGTTCTTGCGGAAAACGACTACAAAGGTAGAAAACTTTCTCGACTTGACCAAAATAAAACAAGAAAAATTTTCAAGAAAAAGAAAAGTTTTCCAAAACAAAAAGTTAATGCATTGAGTGAAAGGCGTTTAACTATATGTAGACAAACAGAAAGTTTTCCAAAATGTGCTTTCCCTGCTGAGAGTACGTTGCTTCTGTTGGAGAACTTTTTGCTGTTTCGTGGCAGGTGGGAGCGAGTCCTTTTTGGACCTTCGGGCCACTGTATAAGCATACAAACCATGAAAAAGTGTACAAATTGTTGCTTGTTTCTGTAAAAAGCTGTACCTTTGCAAACGAATTCAGGGAAACGCTAACTAAAAGTACATAAGACATGGGAAAATTGAGAATTGCAGTTGTCGGCTACGGCAACATCGGTAAGTACACGGTTCAGGCACTTCAGGCAGCCCCCGATATGGAGATTGCCGGCATCGTTCGCCGCAACGGAAGTGCTGACAAGCCTGC
>OMSJ01000171.1:0-443 GCA_900313705.1 uncultured Prevotellaceae bacterium | reverse complement strand
CGTAGAGGAACATGCGCTGAAGTGCCTGGCGCTGGGCATCAACACCGTCGATAGCTTCGACATCCACACGTCCATCCTCGACCTGCGCCGCTCGCTCTCGGCAGCCGCCAAGCAGCACGGGGCCGTCAGCATCATCTCCGCCGGATGGGATCCGGGCAGCGACAGCATCGTCCGCACACTCATGGAGAGCCTTGCCCCCAAGGGCCTGACTTACACGAACTTCGGTCCTGGTCGCTCGATGGGCCACAGCGTCTGCGTCCGCAGCAAGGCGGGCGTGAAGGATGCCCTCTCGATGACCATTCCCGTGGGCGAAGGCATACATCGCCGCATGGTGTATGTCGAGCTGGAAGAGGGCGCGAGCCTCGAGGAAGTGACGAAGGCCATCAAGGCTGATCCCTACTTCTCTCACGACGAGACGCACGTCTTCCAGGTGGAGAGCGTGG
>OMSJ01000173.1 GCA_900313705.1 uncultured Prevotellaceae bacterium | reverse complement strand
GCGTCTGCTGGAGACCATGCAAGACCGCTTCGTCAAGGAAGGCGGCATCAAAGAGCGCATGCTCCACGCCAGGCTCGACTATCGCAGCAATCAGCCTGGTCGGAGTTATCAGAGTTCTCAGAATACTCAGAATAATCAGAGTTCTCAGAATACTCAGAATAATTAGAACCTATGAAAATAGATTGGACATACAAGAAGCTGGGGGGAAGTGGCGTAAAGACCATCCTGATGTGGATGTTGGCACTTACCCTCATCTGCGTCACAAGTGTATTCACATCGTGTAAGTCAGATGATGACAATCCGCCCAGCGAACAGGACCACACGAGCGTGCCGCTGGTCATCCTCGATACAGACATAGGCTCGTCCACCGACGACCTCTTCTCCTTAGAGATGCTCTATTACTATCAGCAGCAGGGACGTTGCAAGTTGCTCGGCGTCGTGGTGAACCGCGAGGGCGAGGAATGTGCCGCCTGTGCCGATGTGATGAATACGTACTTCAATAGCGGCAATGTTCCCGTCGGCTTGGTGCGCAAAGGCATCAAACAGCCTAAGGTATGGATCAACTACAAGGCTTTGCCCGACTTCAAAAATGCCGACAGCACACCTATGTTCGCCCACAGCATCGTCGATTACTCGACGCTTCCCGACGGCTGGCTGCTTTACCGCCGTCTGCTCGCCGCACAGCCCGACCACTCGGTGAGCATCTGCTCCATCGGATTTGTAACCTGCCTCGCCCAGTTGTTGGAGTCCGTCGGCGACGCCTATTCCCCGCTGTCGGGCGTGGAGCTGGTGCGACGTAAGGTGAAGTGCCTCTACATTCAGGGTAGCTCCTACGGTATTTCCCCCGAACCCGACTACAACTTCCTTCAGAGCATGGACTTTGCCAAGACTTTCTTCCGCCTCTGGCCCTCCGATGTTGATATCATCTTCGACCCCATGGAGACTGGCGACGGCATAGAGTACCGGCCTGAGCAGGTCATAGCAGACATTTCCTGGACTGACCAGCATCCCATCAAGCAAGTCTATATGGTATGCAACTGCAACACCGGTCAGAAGATGTGGGACCCTCTGACCGTCATCAACGCCGTGGAGGGCGACGGGCTCTTCACGCTGACCGAGCGCGGCACCGTGGCGCTTCATGACGACGGTACGGCCATCTTCACCCCTTCGGCCACAGGCAACTGCCGCGTCCAAGTGCCTGGCGACGATGCCTGGTGCTCCGCCATGCTGGAGAAAATCCGCAACGTGAACAAGATACATTAAGAAAGGGACTAGAGCAAAGCTCAATTCAGGAGTAAGAACCCCACCACGAGGTGGAGGGAATCTCATATTGATGCTGGTCCTTCAAGAGCGGCAAAGAATAAAACAGGGAGCCAAGTTTTGCTTGACTCCCCCCTTGATGTGGCTTAGAAATAGAACTTCTATCGAATGAACAGCAGTTCGCGGTACTTGGGCAAGGGCCAGAGGCTGTCATCCACGATGAGTTCGAGCTTGTCAATCTGATAGCGAATCTTGTCGAACATCGGGGCAATGGTGTCGTGATAGGCGATGGCTTTCTGGTGCTCGTCCGCTATCTTGTTGGCGACCTTGCGAGCCTCGACGAGTTCCTCTACCAGCGTTTCGATGGTGGCCGTGCGTTCTGCAATCTCCTCGATGAGCTTGAGGTTGCGGGCGTTTAGTTGGTTAGCTTTATCTTTGGAGAATACGCCCGACATGCGCTCGACATTCCTCAGCAACTGACTCTGGTAGCTGGTGGCGACAGGGATGATGTGGTTCATGGAGAGGTCGCCAAGCACACGGGCTTCTATCTGAATCTTCTTCGTGTAGGTTTCCCACTTCACTTCGTTTCGAGCCTCCAGTTCCTTCTTTGTCATCACGCCAAGGCTCTCGAACATCTGGATGCTTTCCTTGTCGAGATAACGCTCGAAGATGACGGGGCAGGAGGTCTCTGTGTCGAGGCCACGACGGGCGGCTTCTGCCTTCCACTCGTCGCTATAGCCGTTGCCGTCGAAGCGGATGGGCTTGCAAGTCCTGATGTCCTCGCGAAGGACGTCGATGATGGCGTGGAAAGTGGCGTTGTGCTTGCCCTCGGAGAACTCGGAGTTCTCGGAGATCTCAGAGATTCTCTGATCCACCCTCTTCTTGAAGCTTGAAAGAGCCTCGGCGACGGCACTATTGAGCGTAATCATCGCACTTGCGCAGTTGGCTTCGCTGCCCACAGCTCGGAACTCAAAGCGGTTGCCTGTGAAGGCAAACGGGCTGGTGCGGTTGCGGTCGGTATTGTCGATGAGCAGCTCAGGAATCTCAGGGATGTCGAGCTTCATGCCTTGCTTGCCGTCCATGGAGAAGAGGTCTTCCTTGTCGGCTTTCTCGATGTGGTCGAGCAGTTCGGAGAGCTGCTTTCCGAGGAACGA
>OMSJ01000175.1 GCA_900313705.1 uncultured Prevotellaceae bacterium | reverse complement strand
CTTCATCAGCATCGTGACGCATGTGGCCGATGCCCGTACCTGCGTGCTGCACCCCGCCAGCCACACCCACCGTCAGCTCAGCGACGAGCAGCTTCGCGAGGCAGGCGTGGCTCCCGACCTCGTGCGTCTCAGCGTCGGCATAGAGAACGTCGATGACATCATTGCCGACCTGGAACAGGCGATGGAGAAGATGTAAAACAGTCCAGAGTTCATAGTCCATAGTTATCTGATGAAAGTTGGCCTTTTCTGTGCCTGCTCATCATAAAATTTCTTAATTCTTTCATAGCTATGCACTATGGACTATGAACTATGAACTTATCTTTGCCGTGTTAAACGTGTTATATAGCGATGGGATTCAGCATTCATAGACACTCTTCAATTCATTCTCCCCTCAGAGGGGGAGTTGGAGGGGGTCTGTTGCTTTGTCTTCTCACCTTACTTTCCTGCAAGAGCCAGTACATGGTGAAAGGGTCGTCCAGTGTGGATGAGCTTGAGGGCAAGATGCTGACGCTGAAGGTCTATGTCGATGGCGAAATGCGCAGCATCGACTCCACACGGGTGGTGCATGGCAGGTTCAGCTTTGGCGGCGGCATGGATTCCACGATGCTCGCCAACGTCTTTTGGGGCGACCTGAGCCTGATGCCGATTGTGCTCGAAGAGGGCGAGGTAAGGCTGGACATCGGCGAGACACAGCAATCGGCAACCGGCACACCGCTCAACGACACGCTGTCGGGCTTCATACAAAGAAAGACACAGCTCGATGCACAGATGGCAGAACTGCCACACCTCGATGCACAGATGATCATGGACGGTACGGACGAGGACGAGAGAAGGTACGTGCTGGGGAACCAGTCGAAGCAGATAGCCGCCGAGAACGACCGCCTGATTGTCCGCTTCATACGCGACAACTACAACAATGTATTAGGGCCAGGCATCTTCATGATACTGACGAGCAGCCTGCCCTATCCCATCCTCACCCCACAGATTGAGGAGATTATCACCAACGCTCCGCCATACTTCCTGGGACACCCATACGTCAAGAAATACATCGAAAAGGCAAAGGAAGGGGCCGATGTAAACGAAGAATGAAGAATGAAGAGTGAAGAATATGCTACCGTACCAAAGGGAAATGGGATATGGTCTGTCCTCTATCGCCTTTACCAGCTTTTCGTCGCCCTGCCTTTCGTCATTCTGGCAACGGCTCTGACCGCCATCACTACCATCATCGGCTGCACGCTCGGCAAGGCAAGAACGTGGGGCTACTATCCGCCGATGGTATGGAGCAGGCTGATGTGCTGGATAATGCTCCTGCCCGTCAAGGTGGAGGGCCAGCAACTGCTGGACAAGAGGCAGTCCTATGTCTTCGTTGCCAACCATCAAGGTCCCTACGACATCTTCCTCATCTACGGCTTTCTGGGACGCAGCTTCCGCTGGATGATGAAGAAGTCCTTGCGCAACATTCCCCTCATAGGCAAGGCAAGCGAGAGCGCCGGACACATCTTCGTCGATAAGAGCGGACCGAAAGCCATCCACAAGACCTACGAGCAGGGCCGCCAGGTCCTGAAGCATGGCGTTTCACTTGTCGTCTTTCCCGAAGGGGCACGCACCTTTACAGGACACATGGCAAAGTTTCGCCGAGGAGCCTTCCAGTTGGCCGACGAACTGCGTCTGCCCGTCGTTCCCGTCACGATAGACGGTAGCTTCGATGTCCTTCCTCGTCAGAAGGGCATCAACTTCGTCACATGGCATCCATTGAGGCTTATCATTCACGCCCCTATTGCACCCGAAGGCCAGGGACCGGAGGAAGTGCAGCGCATCCTTGAACAGAGCTACGACACCATCATGCGCGACCTGCCGACGCAGTATCAAGGCTTCGTCGCTAACCCAGACCAATAACCGACAACTTAAACAATACAAACACTAAACATTTATATCTTTTAGACATGAAACAGAGACTTTTTAAGGTGCAAGCCCTTGTGTTCTGCATGGCAACCATCGGATTGACATCGTGCGGCATTGACATGCCCAAGGAAGTTCCATCATCGTTCGAGACGATGACAGTGAAGAAACAGGACATCACGATGCCAATGAAATTCAGCGCAAAGATGAAAGGTAAGGCCGACGTGACCATCACCCCGCAGGTAAGCGGCCAACTGATGAAAATCATGGTCAACGAGG
The DNA here is from genome assembly GCA_900313705.1 of uncultured Prevotellaceae bacterium. GTDB lineage: Bacteria > Bacteroidota > Bacteroidia > Bacteroidales > Bacteroidaceae > Physcousia. Next base: position 2,791 of record OMSJ01000175.1, on the reverse strand, counting down.
GCCAACTCGTACACCAAGGCCAGACACTCTTCGTCATCGACTCGCGCAATGCCCAACTGGACCTGGAGGCTGCCCAAGCCAACCTCGATGCTGCACTTGCCAACGAGAACAGCGCAAAGCTGGAATACGAGTCGAACAAGAACCTCTTCGACAAGCAGATTGTAAGCCGCTACATGCTCGACAATTCTGCCAATGCTTATCGTCAGGCGCAAGCCTCAGTAGCTCAGGCCCGTGCTTCGGTCAACCGTGCTAAGGTGAACCTGGGCTTCTGCACCATCACCGCTCCCGGGTGTCGCCCATGACTGAACTGACCATGCTGAGCGGCAACACGACGATGGACGCCGAGTTCTCAGTCACTGAGGCGCTCATCGAAGAATCCGTCTCTGCTGGTTTAACCAAGGAAGACAGGGAGAAGGTCATTGCCCAGCTGCCCGACGTGACGTTCATTATGAAGAACGGCACGGAGTATCCCCACAAGGGTCGCATCACCAGTCTGACCGGCGTGGTGAATGCAATCACAGGTTCGTTGTCGTGCAAGGCTTCTTTCCCCAATCCCGACGGCCATCTGTACTCCGGCATCCAAGGCACGGTGGTACTGCCTTATGCTGAGAGCGGAGTGATAGTCATACCCCTCGATGCCGTAGTGCGCTTGCAGGACAAGTCGCTCGTCTATATGGTGAAGGCCGACAGCACAGCAACGGCTATTGATGTGACGACAGAAGATGTAGGCAACGGCAAGGACTGTATCATAAGGACAGGCCTGAACGAGGGCGACAAGATCGTGACCATCGGAGCCAATAACGTTACAGAAGGCCAGAAGGTCTTGTTTTGAGACTTGTGATTTCGTAAAAACGTAATAACGTCATATCGCTGTTTCGAAAATGAAGAACAATATCTTTATCAATAAATATGTGATGGCGTGTGCCATCTCGATAGTAATAGCGCTGGTGGGCTACATCTCAATGAGCACCCTGCCAGTCGAACAGTACCCCGACATTGCGCCCCCTACGGTAAATGTCTCAACCAGCTACACTGGTGCTGACGAGAATACGGTGATGAAGTCGGTCATCCAGCCCCTCGAAGAGGCCATCAACGGTGTGAACGACATGACCTACATAACCTCAAAAGCCTCATCAAACGGTGAAGTGGAAATCAACATCTACTTCAAGCAGGGCGCCGACCCAGATATGGCAACAGTGAACGTGCAGAACCGCGTAACCCGCGCACAGGCTCTGCTGCCTGCCGACGTGAACAAAGTCGGCGTGAAGGTGGAGAAGCGCCAGAACAACATCCTGCAGATTTTCGCCGTGAAGAGTGCTGACGGTAAGTACGATGAAGACTTCGTATCGAACTACGTCGATATCAACATCAAGCCTCGCCTGATGCGTATAACTGGCGTCGGTAACGTGCAAAGTCTGGGTAACACATATGCTTTGCGTATATGGCTGAAACCTGATGTTATGGCACAGTATAACCTGACACCTAACGATGTCTTCAATTCCATTGGCGGACAGAGCTTCGTGGCAGGTGTGGGTACCTTGGGTGAACTTTCGGAAAACTCCTACCAATACTCCATGCAGTACAAGGGTACACTGAAGAGTGTCGAGGAGTTTAATGACATCGTGCTGCGCACCAGCGGCGGCGGTATGCTGCACCTGAGCGACGTGGCAGATGTGAAGATTGGCGCCATGAGCTACAACTTCACCTCCAACATCCAGGATAAGCCAGGTGCCCTCTTCATGGTATTCGCAGCCCCAGGTGCCAACGCTACCCAAGTGAATGCCTCTATCAATAAGACATTTGAAGAAGTAAAGGAATCAATGCCTGCCGGACTGGAGTTCGTGACCATGATGACCAGCGACGACTTCCTCTTCGCTGCCATCCACAACGTGGTGGAGACGCTTGTCATCGCCATCATCCTCGTGGTGCTCGTGGTGTTCTTCTTCCTGCAGAACTTCAAGGCTACCATCATTCCTTCTATCTCCATTATAGTGTCACTGCTGGGCACTTTCGCTATCGTCAAGATGGCGGGCTTCTCGCTCAACATCCTGACGCTCTTCGCTCTGGTGCTCGCTATCGGTACGGTGGTGGACGATGCCATCGTCGTGGTGGAAGCTGTCATGGCGAAGATGGAGAATGGTATCAGCGATGCCCGCGAAGCTACCCGTCAGGCTATGAACGAGGTGTCTGTGGCGGTTGTCTCTTGTACCTTGTACCCTGGTATTCATGGCGGTGTTCATCCCTGTGATGTTCATGCCTGGTACGTCAGGTACGTTCTTCACCCAGTTTGGTGTCACCATCGCCTCTTCCGTAGGTCTGTCATGTGTTTCGGCATTGACGCTATGTCCTGCCCTTTGCGCCATCATGATGCGTGTGACTGAGGGCAAGAAGGAAGGCAAGGACTTGAGCTACTACACAAAGAAAGCCTACGAAGTGAGCTACAACGCTATCTACAACAAATACAGCACCGCCGTGAAGAGGTTCATCAAGCGTCCCATCCTGTCATGGGGCCTGTTGGCTGTGGCTGCCGTGCTATTGGTCTTCTTCATGAAGAATCTGCCATCAGGCCTTGTGCCACAGGAGGACCAGGGCGTGTTCCTGGCAGAGGTACGTGTGCCCGAAGGTACCACGCTTAAGCAGACCCGCGAGATACTGAAAAAGGTTGAGGCAAAGTTGAAGAAGATTCCTGAGCTGGAGAGTTTTGCCGTCTGCTGTGGCTACGGTATGGCTTCGGGTGCGGGCTCCAACTACGCTACGCTTATTGTCCGTCTGAAGAACTGGGATGATCGTC
>OMSJ01000177.1 GCA_900313705.1 uncultured Prevotellaceae bacterium | reverse complement strand
CGCCTGGAGCAGCAGCGCGTGGAAGCCGAGAAAGAGGCTGCACGCCTGCGCGCCAACGAGGAGGCTCGTCGCCAGCAGGAAGCTCGCGACAAGCAGGCTGCAGACCTGAAAGGCAACATCGACCGTCACCACCGCACCATCATCTCCGCCTGCGACGGCGCCGGTATCACCGACAAGGTGAAGCTGAAGACCCTGAAGGATTTGTACTACAGCTACCTGATGGTCTACAACAAGTACGACCTCTCGACGACCCACGCCACCGACGAGTCTCTCGCGCAGTTGGACGAGCTGAATTCTTTCCAGAACGACCTCATCGAGAACGTCTTGGGCGAGAACTCTCTCCCGTCGCAAATCGATGGTTTCAAAGCCCGCCTGAAGGTGCGTTGCGAGAAGGAGAACAGCGATGTGCTGCGCTCCTATTCCCGCGTGTTCAAGCAGACTTCCGTGCCTGTGTCGTTCGCCGATGTCAAGGAGTACGAGAGCTACATCAACCGCCTCCGCACTGTCATCAACGTGCAGGAACGTTACATGCAGACGCTCGACCTCCGTGCTGCCATTGCCAAGGGCAACGAATCCATCGTCAGCCTCTATGGCAAGAAGTACCGCGACGTGGTGAACTCGTACAAGGAGGTGGTGCGCAACCTGGACCAGGTGCCGGCATTCACCACCAATGCCGAGAGCCTGAACTTCATCCAGAATCTTGAGGACTTCATTGAAGCGCAGCAGCTCTACATGGAGGACTATGCCTTGCTGGAGGAGATCACGCTCCGCAGCGATTCTATCCTCAGTGGCAGGCTGGGCAACTTCCGCGATGTGACTGCCGCCTACCGCGACATCCAGCCCTCGCTGGTGCCTGTGCCCTCGTTCAAGGACAAGGAGGGCGCCGCACGCTACGAGTCGCAGCTCGACGAGGTGATGAAGGTGCAGCAGTGTTACATGAATGTCTTTGCTCTCCGCAATGACATCGAGCGCAACGACGATTCCCTCAACGCCGCCCGCAAGGTTGACCGCACGCTCACCAACGGTTACCGTCTGCTGCGCAAGCAGAACGACATCACGCCCAACTTCTCGACCGTTGAGCGCGGCAACAGTTTCCTCGCCGTCCTCAACAACCACATCGAGATGCAGGCACTGTGCCTGAACACGCTGCGCAAGCTGCGTATGATGGAGCGCAACGAGGATCGTATCGAGTCGAAGGACATTCCCTTCCGCAATATCCAGAAGGCGTACTCGCGCATGATTAAGGCATATCAGGGAGTGGATGAGATTACGAACAACGAGGACCTGAGGCGTTATTCGCGTCAGTGCGACCGTATCCTGGTGATGCAGGAGGCCTTCCTCAACGTCATCGCTGGCGAGCTTGCATCGGATACGGACAACAAGCTGCGCCGCGAGAGCGATATCGAGAAGATTCGCCTCATCATCGGTATCCAGTAAAGTGTTTTAAGTAAAAAAAGAGAGACGCCCGCTTCTGCGGGCGTCTCTCTTTGTATGCTTGTGAATGATTATTTCTTCTTCACGGGGATAGCTGCCAAGGTGGCCACGAGGTAGTCGTAGAATTTCTTGGAGCTGGGGATGTTGCAGCGCTCGTCGGGGCTGTGGGGGCTCTGCAGGGTGGGACCGAAGGAGATCATCTCCATGTCGGGATATTTGCCTCCGAGCAGACCGCACTCGAGACCGGCGTGGATAGCCATGACGGCGGGCTCTTTCTTGTAGAGCTTTTTGTAGGTGGCCTTCATGGTCTTCAGGAGCTGGCTCTCCATGTTAGGTTTCCATCCGGGATAGGCGCCGCTGAGTTGGCATTTGCCACCGCAGAGTTCGGCGAGGCACACAAGACGCTCGGCAAGGGCTTCCTTGGCGGTGTCGACGCTCGAACGCAACAGGGCTTTGACGCTGAAGGTCTTGCCGGAAGTGGTCTTGGTAATGGCGATGTTGAGCGAGGTCTCGACGAGGCCTTCCATGTCTTTGCTCATGCGGATGACGCCGTTGGGGATAACCATCATGAGGTTGATGATTTTCTGGGTGCCCTCTTCCGAGATGACGGTGGGGTTCATGCGCACTTTCTCATATTTCATGAAGAAGTCGGGCTCGACGGAGCCAAGTTCTTTCTTCACCCATCCGGCAACTTTGTCGAATTCCTTCAGAATGCAGCTTTCATGCTCCTTGGGCATGGCGAGCACCACCTCGGCGTCGCGCGGGATGGCGTTGCGCATGTTGCCGCCCTCGACGCTGATAAGACGGATGCCGCATTCGGCA
>OMSJ01000182.1 GCA_900313705.1 uncultured Prevotellaceae bacterium | reverse complement strand
CGTTCCTCAGCCGACATGGACTTGGAGGAGCAATGTGAGCTGATGAAGGAACACTACGACAAAGGGCACTTCATCGTCCGTCTGCACACGGGCGACCCCTGCATCTTCGGAGCGATTCAGGAGCAGATGGCGTTCTTCGACAAGCAACGGATGTCCTACCACATCACGCCTGGCATCTCCTCCTTCCTCGCTGCAGCAGCCGAACTGCAAAGTCAGTTCACCATCCCCGAACGGACACAAACCATCATCCTCACTCGTGGCGAAGGTCGCACGCCAATGCCCGAAAAGGAGCAACTCCACCTGTTGGCCAGGAGCCAAAGCACAATGTGCATCTTCCTCAGCGCCGCCATCGTGGACGATGTGCAGAGGGAACTCCTTCAGGAATACCCGGAGGACACGCCCGTTGCCGCCTGCTATCACCTCACTTGGCCCGACCAGAAGATTTATCGTGGCAAGCTGAAGGACCTCGCCAAGATGGTTCACGACAATCATCTCACCCTCACCACCATGCTCGTCGTGGGTGAAGCCATTGACAACCGCCAAGGCCTTTCGGAGTTATACAACAAGCACTTCACGCATCTGTTCAGGAAGGGAACAGAGTAAATAGACCCCCTCCAACTCCCCCGTTAGGGGAAGAAACCAAGCGAAGGAAAGCCTCCATTGGAGAGGTCTGGTCTATTAAATGGTAAATGGTAAATGATTAAATGGTAAATGTGAGATGATACTCATATTCGGAGGTACAACTGAGGGCCGCAAGGCTGCTGAGGTGCTCGAAGAGGCTGGTTCGCCTTACTTCTACAGCACGAAGACCGGTGAGCAGGACATCGTCTTGCATCACGGCACAATCATCAGCGGAGCCTTGGATGCCACTGCCATGAAGGCATTCTGCCGCGAACAGGGGATACAACTCGTCGTTGACGCTGCACATCCTTTCGCCTCCCAGCTGCACGAGACGATTGCCCATGTCTGCTCCGACCTTCAGTTGCCTGGATTGATGATTACGCACAAGTTCCGACAGACGTTCATTCGTTGCTTGCCACTACTGGCGTGCAAAGTATCGGGAAACTGAAGTGGCTGGAGAGAGAAGGGGTGAAGGTCATATATAGGATACTTAATAGAGAAAGTAGCATTCAGTTGGCACATCAGCAGGGTGCCACTGACGAACAGCTCTGCTATTACGAGACGGACCCCCTGACCCCCTTTAGGGGGAATTTCGACGTTGATGCCGATGCCATTCTGCTGAAAGAAAGCGGTCTTTCGGGAGGCTTTACAGAGAAAGTGGAAGCGGCAAGGCAGAAAGGAATGCGAATTATTGCTATCAAGAGACCAAAAGACCCTTCCCGACCTCCCCTTAAAGGGGAGGAGAATAATGGCGGTTGGCGGGTAGTTAATGGCCCTTATGGATTGAGAAGGGCTGTGGAAAAGCTCTTGCCCGAGTTCTTTCCCCTTCATAGCGGACTGACGACAGGGACTTGCGCCACTGCTGCTGCCGTAGCTGCTACGATTCGTCTGCTCAAAGGCGAAATGCCCGGCGAAGTGCCTGTGCTTTTGCCTGATGGCGAGACAATCAGTGTGGCGGTTGGCTATGGTGACGGCTTTGCTTTCTGCATTAAGGAGGCAGGCGACGACCCTGATGTCACCAATGGTATTGAATTGAGAGCCGCCCCCCTTTCATCCCCCAAAAAGGGGGAAAACCTCACGCCTGTACCATTAGGATTAGAAAACATCGAGGTCTATGCTGGCGAGGGGATTGGTAGGTTCACGCTGCCTGGCTTTGATTTCCCGCCAGGAGAACCGGCTATCAACAAAGGCCCTCGCGAAATGATTCGACGAAACCTTGAACAATTTTCAACTTCCAATTTTCAATTTTCAATTATCCTCTCCGTTCCTCACGGAGAAGAGATTGCCCGCCGTACCTTCAATCCGCGTCTCGGCATCGAGGGCGGCATCAGCATCATTGGCGTGTCGGGCATCGTGAAGCCTTTCAGCGAGGAAGCTTTTATCGACTCCATCCGAAAGTGTATGGAGGTGGCTAAGGCAAGCGGCACAGAGCGTGTGGTGATTAACAGCGGCTTCAAGAGTGAGCAATACTTGAAAACTCTTTACCCTGACCTTCCTGCTCAGGCTTTTGTACAGTATGGAAACTATATCGGCGAGACGCTCCGAATAGCGAGTGAACTCTCTATCCCCAATGTGACGCTTGGCGTGATGCTCGGGAAGGCTGTTAAGCTTGCCCAAGGTCATCTCGACACGCACAGCAAGAAGGTAACGATGGACAAGGACCTTGTGCGCGGGCTGCTCGAAGAGGCTGGTTGCCCCATCAATATCGACGACATCACTTTGGCACGAGAACTTTGGGAAAGGCTTCCGGCAGAGAAGTTGGCAGGCTTCTCCAAAGTCGTTATAACCCACTGCTATGATTATTGTGCACCGCTTCTGCCCGAAGGAAAACTGACCATCCTGCTCATCGATGACGAGGGGTATGTTTTCTCGTCATAACGGCATTTCGTTATAACGTCATAACGAGGAAGGATTCTATAGCGCTTCGCTCTTGCGACGGCTGAAGAGCACCATCGCGATGATGGGAGCGCCAACGAGCGCCGTGACGCTGTTGACGGGCAAAGCGCCTTCGAAGCCAGGCATACGGGCAATAAGGTTGCAGAGCAACGCAAGCACGGAGCCGCACAGAGCCGTGGCTGGCAAAAGGATGCGGTGGTCGCTTGTACGGAAGAAAGCACGGGCCAGATGGGGAACGGCCAAGCCGAGGAACATGATGGGACCGCAATAGGCGGTGACGATGGCTACAAGCACACCGCTGGAAATGATGACCAACATCCGGGCACGTCGGATGTTGAGACCGAGATTGGCAGCATTACGGTCGCCCAGCAGACAGGATGCACATCAATACCACGAAGAGCACCATCTCGTCGCCGCTGACGCGCGAGAACGAACCTAAGCCCCACACCACGAAAGCCTTCACATCCTCCTCTGGCGACAGGAACTTCAGCACGCCGATGATGGCGTTGGCAAGGTAGCCTATCATCACACCGATGACGAGCAAGGTGACGCTGCCTCTCACTTTCTGCGACACCCACAGAATAAGCATCAGCACAGCCAAAGCGCCAATGATGGCTGCCACGCTCATGGCTGCATCCCCAAGATAACCGAGACGACTGAGTGCCACGCCACCTATGCGCCCAGACAGCAGCACGACGAATGCCACGCCAAGGGCCGAGCCGTTGCTGATGCCAAGCACCGACGGACCAGCCAAGGGGTTGCGGAAGACCGTCTGCATCTGCAGACCGCTGACGGCCAAGCCTGCTCCTGCCACGATGGCGGTCAGGGCTTGCGGCAAG
>OMSJ01000181.1 GCA_900313705.1 uncultured Prevotellaceae bacterium | reverse complement strand
CCTGCAACCATCTTCTATGGTCCCGACGGGAAGGTCATCAAAGCTAACCTGCGCGGCGATGAGCTGGGCAAGACCTTGGCTGAGTACCTTGACAAGTAAAAAGCAAAAACCTACAGACCCACCCCAACCCTCCCTTAAAGGGAGGGAGAAAGTCTCCCCTTTAAGGGGAGATTTAGAGGGGTCTTTCTCCGACATCTTTGCCGAGAACACCTGCATTAGCAGCATGGTGCTGCAAGATGGGAAGGTGAGTCAGGCACAGCAAGTCTGCCTTTATGGTGCCGGCATTCGTAGTGTCCGAGGCACCGAGACAAGCTACGCCTACACGATGGACCTCAGCGAAGAAGGGCTGACGAAAGCGGCAAAGAGCATCAAAGCCCCCTCCCCGCTCCCCCTTTGGGGGAGTGCTTCTATGCAGACACCTTTGTTCAGCGGCTTTGAGGCACTCCCCCAAAGTGGGAGCGGGGAGGGGGTTTACCGTTTCCTCCTTGATGTCGAGGCAAAAGCCTATGCACTCGATGCCTCTGTCATCAAGGTCAAGGCTTACGTATCGCAACGGATGCAGGAGGTGCAGTACGCAGCCAGCGACGGCACAGCTTTCCACGACTTCCGTCCGCGCTCCTCGCTCTCCGTGAACATCGTCATGGAACGTGGTGGCAAGACACAGATGGGCTTTGCCTCACGCATGATGCAGATGGGCAAGGAGTTCTTTACCGACGCACTTATAGATGAAGTTGCCCGTGAAGCCGTCCAGCGCACCGACTTCCTCTTCTCTGCCTCGCAGATTGAAGGCGGCGAGATGCCAGTCGTGATGGCAGCAGGCAGCAGCGGTATCCTGCTGCACGAAGCTATCGGCCATGCCTTCGAGGCCGACTTCATCCGCACGGGCGACAGCATCTTCACGGGCAAGCTCGGGCAACGGATATGCCATCCAAGTATCAGCATCGTGGATGACGGCACGCTCCCAGGCGATGCCGGAATGCTTCGCTACGACGACGAAGGCATCCCGGGACAACGGACAGTCCTCGTCCACGAAGGCAAACTAAACAGCTATCTCTACGACCGCATTAGTGCTAAGCACTTTGGTGTGAAGCCCACAGGCAACGGTCGCCGCGAGAGTTTCCGCTGCACACCCATTCCGCGAATGCGGTCAACCTACATGTTGCCGGGCGAAGCAAAGGAAGAAGACATCATCCGAAGCGTGAAGCGAGGCATCTACGCACAGTCCTTCACCAACGGACAGGTGCAGATTGGCGCAGGCGACTTCACCTTCTTTATGAAGACAGGCTACCTCATCGAGGACGGCAAACTGACCCAACCTCTGCGCGACCTCAACATCATCGGCAACGGCCCCGAGGCACTTCGCCGCATCAGCATGGTGGGCGACAACCTCCGCATCGACCATAGCGCCAGCATGTGCGGCAAGGAAGGACAGAAGGTGGCAGTCAGCCAAGGCTTGCCAACGGTGCTGATAGACAAATTAATAGTAGGATAAAAGGAGTGAAGAGGTTAGTGGTTAGAGGTTAGAGGTTAGATAATACTATTAGCCGCTGGTCAGCATCCAAAACATTCCTCTAACCCCTTACCTCTAACCTCTAGCCACCAAAAACATGAACAAAGAACTCATCTACCACGCCGAGCAGGAAATCCTGAAGCTTCCTGCCAAGCTCGACTACAAGCTTGTCCTGCTGAAGAACCACGAGGACAACATCATCCTTCGCGACAGCAAAGTGGAGAAGATGCTGAGGGCCACGTCGCTCTCGCTTGCCATCAACCTCTACCTCGACGGTCGCGACGGCTTCTTCTACACGAATGACTTACGTCCAGAGAGCGTCAGCACATTCATCAAGACTGCCTTCGAGACGACCCGACTGCTGGAGCCCGACGAGACGCGGACGCTTGCCGACCCCAGCCGTTACTACAAAGGCGGCGGTCCAGACCTAAAGAACTTCGACGCTTCGCTCTCCGAGATTGACCCACAGGAAAAGATAAAGATGCTAAGGGAAACGGCAGCAGAGGTGGAGGGAACAGACAAGCGCATCATCAGTATGCAGACGCGCTATGCCGACCGGAAGCACGAGGCACATTATTTAATAAGTAACGGCTTCGATGCCTGCGAGCAGAGCAGC
>OMSJ01000183.1 GCA_900313705.1 uncultured Prevotellaceae bacterium | reverse complement strand
TGTGGAATGAGCAACGGAACCTGGCGAGTTGTTATCAACGTATGTGGGATTATTGAAGTAGCCAGGATAGAAGGCATCGCCGCCAGTGATAAAGTAGGGAGCGCCTGCTTTCTCGCCGTTGGCTACCGACTCGCTGATGCCGAAGAGGTCCTTCTCCCAGACCGAGAGGCTGTCCAGGCATTCGATGGCTTTGGCTATCTTGGTCGCATAGGTTGCCTTGAGGATGGATGTCCTGATGTTCATTACCGAGTGCCTGCCCTTCACGACGAAAGTGGAATTGGCTGCGGCACCAAAGAGCTTCCTGTAGTCCGTATCGGTATGGCGGGAAGCGTCGAAGTAGCCGTCCACCTTGCCGCCTTCGATGTGTATCTTTATCTCAGGCCATTCGCTGACGCGCTTGGTCATGGACTTCGTATCAGCTGTGTAGAGGATGAAGTAGAGCTTGTCTGCCTCACCGTCAAGGAAGTTGATACCTTTCGCCAGTTTCTGTCCCGTCTTGGCTGTAGTGAACATCTGATCGACGCCGCAACTTGCAATGTAGAGCGTTGCGTCCGTTGGGACATCATCATCTACGAAGACATAGAGCGGTTCGCCTTCGTCTTTGACATAGATGCCGGTAGGATTGCCCATATAGGAGGCACAGCGTGCCCACAGCTTGTCGTTCCAGTATTTGGCATCACTGTAGGCATTGTACGAGTGGATGCGGAACTCCTGTTCGTAGGCAGCCCAGCTCGCGTTCTTCACTTTCAGCGCAATGGGTGTCATGTAGTCGGGCATACCTGCCTGAGCAAAGGCAGCGGTGAGTTCTTCGTCGCTCATTGCCTGGTATTCGGCCTTGAGCTGCGTGCAGGCATTGTCCTCGAAGAAGGTGTTGCACAACTCGTTCACCTTGTCATTATCTTCCGTCTCCATCGGATAATAGTTGGCCAATGTGCCATAGATGGTGCCGTAGTATTCCTTCCAGCCGGATTCCTTGTAGTCGGTCAAAGCCTCTTTATAGACATAGACAGTGGGGTTCGACGAGAAGAGATACGACGAGACGGATGGCGGCGTGAGCGGCTTGACGTAGGCTTTGCTGACATTGGAGCCATAGAAGGCGCCTTTGCTGAGCTGGTTCACCTTTCTGCCGATGACGACGGTTGCCAGCGAATTGCAATAGGCAATGTCAATCTTCTTGAGACCGGTGTTGGCAAAGGCATTCTTCTTGATGGTTGTCACGGTCGTTGGCAGTTCCATCTGCTGAAGATTGGAGCACTGGTAGAACATCTTTTCGCCGATGACGTCGTTCTCCGTGGTATAGCTCTCAAAGTATGCCTGGCCGCCACTCACGATGCGGACGCCCGACCAGTCGAGGCTTGTCACCGTGCCTGCCGCAACGAGTTGGCGCAGGTACTTGATGTCCGAGCCGTTGATGACGCCTGTCAGCTTAACCTCTTTGTCGGGGTTGCTCATAAGAGTGGACAGCGTCCCTGCCGTCTCGACATGTAGCTCAGTAACAGCCAGAATGTTTATGGAGATAACACATACACATGCGACTGCAAACAGTCTGCATAGTTTTGTGTGGTTTTTCATGTCTTTTCTTAAATAATAGCGTTAGTTTATAGTTTCCGCACGCAAAGTTACTTTTTTCTTCGCAACCTTGCAAGACTTTATGCAATAATGTGTATCTTTGCACAATAAACCAAACTTTCTTACCCTTATGAAAAAGATATTCCTTGTCCTCATCCTACTGAGCGCCGTCACTCTTTCGGCTAAGGAAAACAGATGGACCATCAGCGGCAATCATGCTGTGCAATGGGTAACGTCCAAGGGCAGCCTGCCCTATGCCGACCACATCGAGATGTCGGGCCTCCATGCCTCCGTAGTCTATTACTGGAGCGTGGATGCCGAGAAGCACTTCGCGATGGACCGCCACCTGGTCTTCCCTATGCTCCGAACCATTCCCAACAACACGCACGCCAGTTGGATGCCGCGCTGCGACGTGGATTTCCTGAAGGGAATGACGGCCAATGGCCGACGGATGACTGAACAGGAAACGAAGGTCGTCACCATCGACGGCATCCTGACGACCTCGGGCACATTCAGGGGCGACGGCATCGACTTCGAACTCAGGAGGAAGTTCTTCCCAAGCACAACGAAGGCTGCGGTCTGCGAGAAGTACATCGTCAAGAACATCGGAGAGAAGAAGGCAACCGTCCGCGTGCCTGCCCTGCACATGGTTCGCACGACAAACAAGGAGGACGGCACACGAGGTTCCTACAGGCTGGTGGCGAGGACAGAGTTCCAAGAGGACTTCAAGAAAACCTTGGAGCCAGGCGAGAGCACTACGTTTTATTGTTCTGTGCAGGCATACGCTGCCCGCGACGAGCAGGAGACAGCCCTCGACATCGAGAAGGAACTCTCCGACCGCAAGGCCTTCGTGGAAGAGGTTGCCATGCAGAACCTCCACTTCTACTGCCCCGACAACACCATCACTACGCTCTTCGAGATGAGCAAGATACGTGCCAGCGAGAGCATCTTCCAGACACAGAACGGACTGATGCACGCTCCTGGCGGCGAATCGTACTATGCTGCTATGTGGTGTAATGACCAGGCAGAGTACGTCAACCCCTTCTTCCCCTTCCTTGGGTACGACAAGGGCAACGAGAGTGCCATGACTACTTGGCGGTGCTACCTCAAGCTCATCAACCCGGAGTTTAAGTTCGTGCCCTGGAGCATCATATGCGGAGGCGACGATGTCTATGGTCCCTTCGACCGTGGCGATGCCGCCATGCTGGCCTACGGAGCAAGCCGCTACTGCCTGGAGCGAGGCGACAAAGCC
>OMSJ01000184.1 GCA_900313705.1 uncultured Prevotellaceae bacterium | reverse complement strand
GCTTCAGATCGTCATCGCCAGCGACCGCAAGCAGGACTTCCTGGACGACGAGATATGGCGCAACTACAAGCGCTTCTTCGTGTATGAGGACGTGAAGGATGAAACGGAATACACTGAGTACGGCGTGAACTACGCCTATCTCTACGACCGTAACACCACGCAGCGCGTGTCGAAGGTGAACGGTCACAAGATTGAGCACCTCACTGCCGTGTCTGCCGACAATAAGTTCCTCGATGAGCACCAGGGCAGTATGGGCCTTTTCAACGATATCGGCTCTTTCAACAACTACAAGCTCGACTTCATCAACAAGAAGGCATTCGCGGGTAACGACCACGTGCGCACGGTCTCTTTCTGGGACCTCAACGGCGGCGACGCCTACACACAGCTCGGCCTTCAGATGGGCGACTCGTGCTTCATCAACTGCAAGAACCTGAAGAATATCGACATGCTTTACTGCGTGACCGACGGCGACGACCACCTCGAGACGCTCCGTCCGGAGCAGGTACGCCCGGGAAAGGGAATGTTCGACGGTTCTCCCGACTGCGTCATCAAGATGCTTCCGAGCCAGCAGCCGTGGTTCGAGGCCGACACGGCATGGGCTGCCTACAAGGACCGCTTCCTGCCCTGCATCATCAAGACGACCGACGAAGGCGTGTGGAAGGCGTTGAAGAAGTGGAGCTACTATACTCCCTGCTGCTCGCCCTACTACTGGGAGGGGTATGTGGACCTGGCGCGCATTGCCGCCGCCGGTTTTTCGTGCCTGAAGAACACGTTCAGCGGATTCCGTAACGCCATCCGCTCGTTTACCGACTTCAAGCAGTTCGAGGTGGTTGGCCTGGACTCCGTGGGCCGCAGCTGGTTCATCGGCTGTAGCAAGCTGAGTAGCATTGCCCTTCCCAAGACCATCAAGGCCATCCACGGATATGCTTTCTACGGCTGCTCCTCGCTGAGGGAGATAGAGTTGCCAGCCTTGGTAGGCAGCATCGACGAAAGCGCCTTCGAGAACTGCACTGGTCTGAAGCGTATCATCGTACGCAACAAGAAGCCTGCGAAGCTTGAGCAGAAAGCGTTCCCGAAGAACGATGGCATGAAGATCTATGTGCCTGCCGAGAGCCTGAGCGACTACCTCCGGGATTGGGCCGAATATAAAGACTACATCGTGAGCGACGACGACCTTACCTTTACCAAGGTGGTGAAGGTGGACCAGATGGGTACGCTCGCCGAAAAGCTCGGCCTGGAAGTGGAGTGGAGCTACACGGGCACTGTCGTTGCCGGTGACGAGCCCTACTGGCTGCATGGCAACTATGCCCGTTATGACTCGCTGACCGTGAGCGGTCCGATAAACGACCTCGACCTCTGGGTGCTCCGCTACATGGCCGGCAACAACGGCTACGAGCGTGGCGGCGGCACAAGAAGGACAAGAACTGCAAGGCCAACTACCTGAACATGGGTGAGTATTACAGCATCGAATGGTGGGACACCCCTGCCGACAACCATGTGGGCAAGTTCCTGTTCAGGGGCTGCGGCGTCTTGGAGACGCTCATCCTTCCTAAGAGTGTCACGACCATTACCTCCGGTATTTTCGAGGACTGCACGAACCTGCGGCGCCTTGCCATCACGGGAGCCACGAGTGAGTACGACGGCTGGAACTATTCGACACATATGCTGGAGTACCCGCTGGAGGAGCTTGTGTTCCTGACCGACGGTCTTGCCACCAGCGATGCTAAAGATCCATGGGGACAGCCCATCTCGCAGGTGTACACCAAGTCGTCGCAGCTCAACGACTACACGAACCATCCGTACCTCATCAATCAGGCCAAGAGCGTCATGTCACTCTTCGAGGACGACGCCGTGATAGAGACGCTGGCTGCCAAGGGTGAGTTCTTCCCCGGCATTTATACGAATCGCGAGGACATAGAGGGGATCTTCCCCCATACGCGCGACCTTCGCCGCTTCAAGGATTTCAACGTGTTTACGAACGTCAAGTCATTGGGCGACGAGTCTTTCCGCGACTGCTTCAACCTGGAGATCATCTCCCTGCCCGACTCGCTGAAGAGCATCAGTGCCGGAGCCTTCGCCAACTGCTACAGTCTCGACACGATCTACGTGGCCTGCGACTCGGTGCCCAAGCTGGCGGAAGATGCCTT
>OMSJ01000185.1 GCA_900313705.1 uncultured Prevotellaceae bacterium | reverse complement strand
TATAACTGAGGATATTCATGATTTTTCTAGTTTTAACTAGTTCGACTAGTCTGACTAGTATAACCTAGTCTAGACGTTAAAACGGAAGTGCATGATATCGCCGTCCTGCACCACGTAGTCCTTACCCTCTACGCCCATCTTTCCTGCCTCGCGAACGGCAGCCTCTGAGCCGTATTTGATATAGTCGTCGTATTTGATGACCTCGGCACGGATGAAGCCCTTTTCGAAGTCGGTGTGGATGACGCCAGCACACTGGGGAGCCTTCCATCCCTTCTTGTAGGTCCAGGCCTTCACCTCCATCTCGCCAGCGGTGATAAAGGTCTCGAGGTTCAGCAGGGCATAGGCCTTCTTGATCAGGCGGTTCACGCCGCTCTCCTCCAAGCCCAGCTCCTCAAGGAACAGTTGCTTGTCCTCGTAGCTTTCGAGCTCGGCGATATCCTCCTCTGTCTTGGCAGCGATGACCATGGCCTCGGCACCTTCTTCCTTAGCCAGCGCCTCGACCTTCTTGGTGAAGTCGTTGCCTGATTTGGCGTCAGCCTCGCCTACGTTGCAGACGTAGAGCACGGGCTTTGAGGTCAGGAGGAAGAGGTTGCGGGCGCAGTCCTGCTCGTCCTTGCTCTCGAACTCCACGATACGGGCGTTCTTACCCTGTTCAAGCACCTCTTTATAGGCCTTCAGGACAGTTACCTCTACCTTGGCGTCCTTGTTGCCGGCAGCAGCAGCTTTCTCTGTCTTTGCCAGACGAGAATCGATGGTCTCGAGGTCCTTCAACTGGAGCTCGGTATCGATGATTTCCTTGTCGCGGATGGGGTCGATGGTGCCATCCACGTGGGTAATATTCTCATCCTCGAAGCAACGCAGCACGTGGATGATAGCATCCGTCTCGCGGATGTTGCCAAGGAACTTATTGCCAAGACCCTCACCCTTTGATGCTCCCTTTACCAGACCTGCGATATCAACGATTTCACAGGTAGCAGGAACAATGCGTCCTGGGTGTACTATCTCGGCCAATGCGTCCTGGGTGTACTATCTCGGCCAGTTTGGTCAGTCGTTCATCGGGTACGGTGATGACGCCCACGTTGGGCTCAATCGTACAGAAAGGGAAGTTTGCTGCCTGTGCCTTAGCGCTTGACAGACAGTTGAAAAGTGTGGACTTGCCGACGTTAGGCAGTCCCACAATACCACATTTTAATGCCATTTTCTTCTATAAACGTTTATAAACTGGGTGCAAAGGTACTAATTAATTGATAATTGACAATTGATAATTGATAATTTTTAAGCAATTAATGCGCTTCGAGCCAGTTTTTGCCAAATCCGGAGTCGGCAACAAGGGGTACTTTCATGTCGAAGGCTGACTGCATCTCTTCCAGAACGATGCGTTCTACCAGCTCCTTCTCCTCGGGATAGACCGAGAAGTTGAGTTCGTCGTGCACCTGCAGGATCATCTTCGAACGGATGCCCTCGGCCTTGAAACGGTTGAAGATGCGTATCATAGCCACCTTGATGATATCGGCAGCGGTGCCCTGAATCGGGGCGTTGATGGCGTTGCGCTCGGCAAAGCCACGCACGGTGGCGTTCTGCGAGTTGATATCGGGCAGATAGCGACGACGTCCGAAGAGGGTAGTGACATAGCCTTGCTGACGGGCCACCTCTTTTGATTTTTCCATATAGTCGCGTACCTGTGGGAATGTCTCGAAATAGCCGTCAATCAGCATCTTAGCCTCGTCGCGAGCGATGTCGAGACGCTCGGCCAGACCGAAGACGGTGATGCCGTAGATGATGCCGAAGTTGGCACGCTTGGACTTGGTGCGCTCGTCGCGCGTTACCTCTTCAATAGGTTTCTTATAGATGTTGGCAGCGGTGGCCGCATGCAGGTCCTTGCCTTCGGTGAACACGCGAATCATGTTTTCATCTTGCGACAGATGGGCCATCACGCGCAGTTCAATCTGGCTGTAGTCTGCTGAAAAGAACAGACAACCTGGCTCGGGCACAAAGGCTTTGCGAATCTCTTTTCCATCCTCGCCGCGGATGGGGATGTTTTGAAGGTTGGGGTCGCTTGATGACAGGCGGCCTGTGGCGGTGATGGTCTGATTGAATGAGGTGTGGATGTGACCTGTGCGAGGGTTAATCAACTTGGGAAGGGCATCGATATAGGTGCCGATAAGCTTCTTTAATCCTCTGTGTTCCAAGATGTCAGCTACAATCTCGTGCTTGTTCTTCAGTTGCTGAAGCACTTCCTCGCTGGTCACATACTGACCCGTCTTGGTCTTCTTGGCCTTTTCGACAATCTTCAACTTGTCGAAGAGGATTTCGCCCACCTGCTTGGGCGAGGAAATATTAAACGATTCTCCAGCGAGTTCGTAGATGCGCTTCTCTATCTCGTTCATACGAT